>JAILNP010000146.1:0-9198 GCA_024691475.1 Eggerthellaceae bacterium | reverse complement strand
AGCAGCTGGTCGAGCAGCTCGATTTGCTGGGCCATGTTGGGGTGCAGCGAAGTCGACCATGCGACGATCTCCTTGCTGCCGAAGTCGTAGACCGGCGCGAAGTAGGCCTTGCCCCAGGGCTGCTTGAACTCGGTGACGTCGGTGCCCATCTTCTCCCACGGCCCGTCGGCTGCGAAGTCCCGGCCGATGACGTTCTCGAAGGTCCTGCCGACCTTGCCCTTGTAGGAGTTGTACCTGTGGTAGTCGGTCTCGCGGCGTATCCCGCAGCTGATCCCCATCTCGCGCATCATCTTGAGGACGGTCTTGTCGGCTATCCGCACGCCCCGCTCGGCGCGCAGGCACATGGCGACCTGCCTGTGGCCGCACCCGTTTGCGGTCCTCGAGAATATCTCGGCGGCCGCCTCCCACAGCTCCGGCCTGGTCGGAGCCTTTGGGTGCGACAGCGCGTAGTAGTAGCTCGACCTCGCCAGACCGGCACATTCGAGCAGGTCGGCGAGGGGGTATCGCCCCGAAAGCTCGCTCACGGCCGCTGCCTTCTCGCGGTTCGAGAGCGCTTCTCCGCCTTCAGGGCTATCGATTTTTTTAGGTAGGCGTTCTCCGCTTCGAGCTTCTGTATCCGACGTTCTAGCTCCTGCTCGCGCGTTAGCTCTTTGGGCGGGGAGCCGGACTCCCTCGGCCTTCCCTTGGGCTTCGGCCTGAGCGCCTCCGGGCCCTCCTCCCTGTACGCCTTCAGCCATCTCTTGAAGGAGCTTGACGAGGCTATCCCGAACCTCGCCATGGCCTCGGGTTTCGTCATGCCCTCTTCCACGACCGCCTTTACGGCGGCCAGCTTCGTCTCGAACGAGTAGGTGTTGTGCTTCTTTCCCATCATGGCTAGGACCTCGATGCCTGCGGATCTGTACACGTCTAGCCATTTTCTCACGGTTTCCTCTGGTATTCCGAGCAGAGCCGCAATCGAGGCTCGACCGTGTCCCTCGTCGTACAGCTCGGCGGCTCGCAGCCTCATCCCGACATCGTACAAAGGATTTCCAGCCATAAAAGGGCCTCCCATTTCTCGTGTCCAAGAAACGGGAGGCGGTTCAGCGGGCGGTGGGGGCTTTGCGTTTTCGGCGCATGGGAACACTGCCGCACGTACGTAAGGCGCTGCATGTACGCAAGCCGCTGCAGGGCGCACGCCACCGTAACCTATGTGCGTCTGCCGCACGTCCCTCGCTCCCGCGCTTTACTGTGTTAGAATATTCGGGTGCTTTAGCGTGCTAAAGTGAACGTAAACGATGCATGATAGGAACCGAAAGGACGCTTTGCGCCTGGGGAGGGGACTCATGAAGAAGAAGATCGCGGCAGTTGCCGCATGTGCGCTCGCGGCTTGTATGGCTGTGTTCGCCCTGGTAGGTTGCTCGGGCTCGAGCTCAAGCAACAGTAAGACGCTCGTGGTGGGCTTCGATAGCGCCTACCCGCCGTACGGCTTCATTGCCGACGATGGCAGCTATACGGGCTTCGATCTGGATCTGGCCAAGGAAGTGTGCAACCGTAACGGCTGGGAGTTCAAGGCCGAGCCCATCGACTGGAACGCCAAGGACGCGCTGCTGGGTAGTGGCGCCATCAACTGCATTTGGAACGGCTTCACTGTGGAAGGCCGCGAGGGCAACTACGCCTTCAGCGATTCCTACATGCTCAACGAGCAGGTAGTCGTGGTGCGTGCCGATAGCGGCATCAAGAGCTTGTCCGACCTGTCGGGCAAGACGGTGCTCACGCAGGTCGATTCCGCTGCGCTCGATGTGCTCGAGGGCGATCAGGCCAGCTTGGCCGCCACCTTCAAGGACGGCGCTCCGCAGACCATCGGCGATTACAACAATGCCTTCCTGCAGCTGGAATCCGGCGCGGTTGACGCCGTTGCCTGCGACCTTTCCATCGCGCAGTACCAGATGGCTGCCAAGGACGGCGTGTATACCCAGCTGAGCGAGTCTCTTTCCAGCGAGCACTATGCTGTTGGCTTCGCCGTGGGCGACGAGGAGACCGCTGCCAAGGTTACGGCTACCCTGAAGGAAATGTATGCCGACGGTACCATCCAGAGCCTGTGCGAGAAATATGCGGAATATGGCCTGGACTATTCCAACTGGATTTTGAAATAGGCGATAATCGGGAACCCGTCTGCTTTGGCAGGCGGGTTCTTTGCGTTTTCGCGGGGTTTGCTCCCAACGGTTTCGGAGTGCTGAACGCCGGAACATGCGCACCTGATGGCGCGTATCTTCCGTTGCTCAGACGAGTTCAATAAGAGGTGTGTAATGGATTTTGCAACGATGATGGGTCTGCTTGGCAGTGGCTTGCTGCTTACGGGGCAGATTTTTCTCGTCACGCTGGTGGGCGCCCTGCCGTTGGGCGTGTTGGTGGCGCTTGCGCGCATGAGCCGTTTCAAGCCGCTGGCCTGGTTCGCGCGTTTCTATATTTCCATCCTGCGCGGTACGCCGCTCATGCTGCAGCTCATGGCGCTCATGTTCGGGCCGTATTACCTGTTTGGCCTGCAGATGGGCTCCGACTGGAAGTTCTGGGCGTGTGACATTGGCTTCATCCTGAATTACGCCGCCTACTTCGCGGAAATCTACCGCAGCGGCATTCAGTCCATTCCCCGTGGCCAGTACGAGGCCGCCGAGGTGCTGGGCTATTCCCGTACGCAGACGTTCATGAAGATCGTTTTCCCGCAGGTCATCAAGCGCATTCTTCCTGCCATGGGCAACGAGGTCATCACGCTGGTGAAGGACACGTCCCTGGCGTTCGTTCTTGGCCTCATGGAAATGTTCACGCGTGCGCAGGCCATTGCCGCCAGCCAGGTTTCCATGATGCCGTACCTTATCGCAGCGCTCATTTACTGGGCATGCTGCCTCATCATCGAATTCCTCATGAATCGAGCCGAAAAGAAGCTCGATTACTACCACGACTAGAAAGGACGCGCGGTGAAAACGGATTCCAATACGGTCGTGCGCCTTTCGCACGTACGCAAGAGCTTTGGCAAGAACGAGGTACTGAAGGATATTTCCCTCGATGTGCGCAATGGCCATGTGGTCAGCATCATCGGCCCCTCGGGCAGTGGCAAGTCCACGTTGCTGCGTTGCGCCACGCTGCTCGAGCGCTTCGATGATGGTTGCCTCTCGTTTGGCGACCTGGAGGTTGCCCATAGCGAGAACGGCACCGCCGTGTATGCCGGCAAGGAGCGCCTGCACGAGGCACGTCAGCATTTCGGCCTGGTATTCCAGAACTTCAACCTGTTCCCGCACTACACGGTGCTGAAGAACATCATGGACGCGCCCATCTGCGTGCAGAAGCGCGATCCCGAAGAGGTGGAAGAGGAGGCGCGCGAGCTCATCAAGCGCATGGGCCTGGCGGGCAACGAGAACAAGGTGCCCTGCGAGCTTTCTGGCGGCCAGCAGCAGCGCGTGGGCATTGCGCGTGCGCTTTGCATGAACCCGGAAGTGCTCTTCTTCGACGAGCCTACGAGCGCGCTCGACCCTGAGCTTACGCAGGAAGTTCTGCACGTCATTCGCGACCTCGCTTCGCGCCACATGACGATGGTCATCGTTACGCACGAGATGGGCTTTGCCCGCGACGTGGCCGACCACATTGTCTTCATGGACGGCGGCGTCATCGTTGAAGAGGGCCGTCCCGAAGAAGTCATCGAGAATCCCCAGCACAATCGTACGAAGGCCTTCTTGAGCAAGATTGCCGACTAGCTTTTCGGCGTTGCTAGGGGCTGAACCGTTGCTCTCCCGTCGCTTGTCAGAGGGCGGGGGAGCGGTATAATTCAGCGGAACATGCGGCAATAGGGAGGAACGCGTGTCTCTGCAAAGAGCAGGAAATCTCATACGTGGTATGAGTTGGTATCATCTGGGCTTTGCCTTTTTCTGGGCCCTGTATTCCACGGGTCCGTTTGGAAATGCCGCCGTGGCCACCGCCGCTGCGCAGGCATTCGGTCGGGTGGAACCAACTTCCATATTTATATGTAATGTGCTTCAGCAGACGTGCCTCATTACGACCTTGGCCGTTCTGGCCATTATGGGGCGTCATCGCGAGCGCATAGATCGGCGTGTCGTCTGGGCACTGGGCGCTGCCATGTGCCTGGGGCTCGTGCTGCGCTGGGTTGCGCCGCATGCGGGCGTGGCGCAGATGCCCGTGGCGTGCGCGGGCTCCGTGGTGCTGGGCGTTGCCTCGGGTGCGTTCATGGTTGCCTGGCAGAATTTCTTCGCTAACGCCGGCACGGAACGTTCCGTGGTGTGCATTCCTCTTTCCGCCGCTCTCTCCGTGGCGCTTTCGGCGCTTATCGCAATCATGCCGGCCATTGCGGGCATTGTGGCGCTTACGCTCGTGCTGCCCCTAGCGGCCTCGGCTTCGCTCACTCTATGCTTGCGTGAAACCGAGCCTTACCAGGCAAAACCCCTCACAAAGGAACTCGTGGGCATGCTTGCATCCGACATGGCACGCCCCGTCATCTGCGTGTGCGTGGTCGGCTTCGTGTGGAAGGCGGTAAGCCATCTGAATGGCGGCGCCTCCGATGTGGCTGCGATCGCCGCAACGACGGGCATGGTGTTTGCTGCGTTGCTGGTTGCGGGCTTGGAGCTGTTTTGGGGCCGTGGCTTCGACATCATGCGCCTGTACCAGTTCATTTTCCCCGTGGTCACGGGCGTTTTGCTGCTTCCCGTGCTGTTGGGCAGCGAATGGCTGCCGTTCCTTTCGGGTTGCCTGATGTTTGGGTTCGAGATCTTGAATCTCATGCTTATCATTACGTGCGCGGCCTATGCGTGCAAGAATCATCTGAAGCCGTCCCAGGTGTACGTGCCCTGCGTGGGCCTTTCCCTGGTGGCGCTGCTGGTGGGCGATATCGTGGGTTATGCGGCCGAAGGCCACGTTCTGTACGACATGACCATTATGGCGGGTGCGCTGTTCGTGTGCGCATACTTGCTTTCTGTGGCCATGTCCCTCGTCTCGTTTGCGCCGCGCAAGCGCGCTCATGCTGTTGACGCCGTGAGCGTTGGGGCGCCCGTGCAGGCCCAGAATGCGCCAGTCGCCGTGTACGATGTGGAGCTCAAAGAGGCGGTTGCCGATGCGCCCGCTGAGTCGGGCGAGGTCGAATTGGCCGACGAGGCCATGGCCGAACCCGCGCCAAGCGAGCGCGAACTGCTCGAAGCTGCTATCGATGATCTTGCCCCTGCCGAGGCTGTGAGCAAGCGCGAGATCGACGTTCTCGAGCTGTATTTGCATGGCTGCAACGTTCCCACTGCCGCCCAGAAGCTCTACATTTCGGAAAACACGGTGCGCAGTCACACCAAGAGCTTGTACCGCAAGTTCGGCGTTCACAGCCGCCAGGAGCTCATCGGGCTCTTTTCTGCCTAGTTTCTCCTCCTTTCTACCAGGGGTTTTGTCAATTCACCCACTTTGAGGGGTGCAGGTTACCCGTGCTGAAACTATCTTTTTGGCCAGGCGGCGTCCGTGGGAGGGACGCCAGAACCTTGTAGGAGGGAATATGACTGAGAAGAACATTTCTCGACGCAGCTTGCTCCGCGGAGCGGGCCTTTCTGCCGCAGGCGTCGCGGCTCTGGGCATGTTTGGCTGTGCCAGCCCCAGCTCCTCTTCTTCCAAGAAGGAAGAGGCTGCCAAGGCCGACGGCCAGCACACGTGGGAAGTGAAGCCCGATCCTATCACCGATATCGCCAAGACCGTTGACACCGACGTGCTCGTTATCGGCGGCGGCTATTCCGGCACCTGCTGCGCGCTTTCCGCTGCGGAAAATGGCGCGAAGGTCGTGCTGGTGGAAAAGGACGCCATGCTGAATGGCCATGGCGTTGGCGGTACGGGTGCCGTGGGCTCGAAGGTGCTCGACCAGATGGGCATCAGCTTCGACAAACCCGTCGAGATGGAGCGCTGGGTTGCCACGTGCGGCAACCGTTGCCGTGAGTCCCTGGTTGGCAAGTGGTTCCGCGAAAGCGAACGCTGCATGAACTGGTTCCTGGACCTGGCCGAGAAGAATGGTGCCAAGTGCATGGTTACCGTTGGTTCCCGCAGCACGGTTCACCCCGAGATCGACTGCTACCACATGATCATGGGTGGCCCCATCTTCGAGCAGCACACCATGGCCGACTTCGTTGAGTACATGTTCGAGTCCGAGGCTCTGGCCACGGGCAACTGCGAGTTCGTGTACGAGAGCCCCGCGGTTCAGCTGGTGCAGGACGATTCCGGCAAGGTAACCGGCGCCATCTGCAAGACCAAGGAAGGCTACGTGCAGTACAACGCCAGCGAAGGCGTGGTTCTGGCTACGGGCGACGTAAGCTACAACGACGAATACCTCGAGGAGTATGCTCCCATCGCCAAGAAGGTTATGACGCGTCTCTGCTCCGACAAGGGCAACGTGGGCGACGGTCACAACATGGCTGCCTGGGCTGGCGCTGCATTCCAGGATGGCCCCTGGCCTCTGATGATGCATCCTCAGGCTGCTGCTATGTACTCCGGCCCGTTCCTGTTCATCAACCCCAAGGGCAAGCGCTTCATGAACGAGGCCACCTGGGTGCAGGGCAAGTGCGTGGGCACCATGGTGAACGGCGGCGATGACCACTGCTGGTCCATCTTCGATGCCAACTTCGAAGCCGACAACACCGATTCGCTGCAGTATGGCGGCGGCATGTTCTGGGATAGCTTCCGCGCTGTGGGCACCACCTACGCCGACGCTTCCGCCAAGAACGCCGAGACGGTCAAGAATGGCGTTACGCAGACGCCCGACTACTACAAGACCGCTGACACGATCGAGGACCTGCTGAAGCAGCTCGATGTGGACGTGACCGAGGCCAAGGAGACCATCGATCGCTACAACAAGATGTGCGAAGCCGGCGAAGACACCGACTTCTACAAGGAATCGCACTTCCTGTATCCCATCAAGCAGGGTCCCTTCTACGCAACCAAGCTGGGCGTTGGCCTGCTGGCCGTTGTGGGTGGCATCCACATCTCCGACGATTTCGAGGTGCTGACCGCCGACGACGAGCCCATCCCCGGCCTGTATGCCATCGGCAACTGCGCAGGCGACATCTACGCCTACGACTACCCGATCAACGTACAGGGCAACAGCCATGGCCGCTGCCTGGTCGAAGGCAAGTGCCTTGGCGAGCAGCTTGCTGGCGTGTACGATAAGGTAAAGGCATAGCCACTAACCATTACCGGGAGGTGGGGTTCGCGCCCCACCTCCCTTTTCTTTTGCCCAGGAAGGGGTGCTCATGGAAGAAGCCGATGTGGTATTCGCCCATCTTCAGGAGCTCATGGACCAGATTCCTGAAATGGAAGCCCTGGGGGCGCGCCTGGATGCGGCTCGCGCTGCGCAGGCGGTGGTGGACGCCGATGCGCATCGTGTGGGCCAGGTGAATCAGGAGGCGCATATCAAGTCTTACGTAGACGGCTATATGGCCGAACGCGAGGAGGCGCTTGCCAAGGGCGACGCCGAAGCCGAACGTGCTGCACGTGAGGCGGCCCTTCAGTGTGGCAATATGCTGGCCATTCGCAAGGGCGCACGCGAGGATGCGGAACGCAAATTGGCTGCGGCCCTGGAAGCGGGTGGCTTCTCATCGGTGGATGCTGCGCGTGAGGCTGTTATGCCTGCTGGGGAGCTCGAGGAAGAAACCGAGCGCTTGCGTGCGTTTCAGGCGGATTACGCCCAGACGCTCCAGCGCGCTCGCGAGTTGGAGCCCGCTTCCGAGGCGTAGGCTTGCTGGTTTCGCCTGTGGGGCCGGGCATGGTGCATGCGCATCGTGTCCGGTCTTTTTGCTACTGGGAGCCTGCCGTAATTCGCGTGAACTGCGATAGAATAAAGGCAACTCAACCGCTAGAGAGAGGGGCTGTCATGGGTATCGAACAGGCTAACTGCATGAGGCGCTTCATCCGCATGTGCGATGATGGCTGGGTAGAAGGCTGGCACGAAAGCAACGGTGGCAACCTTTCCTATCGCCTGGACGAGGAAGACATCCGCGTGGTCATGCCGTACTTGAAGGTGTCGGGCGAAGGCCACGATTGGGTGGGCATCGGCCGCAAGGAGCCCGATATCGCCAATGCGCTCTTCTTGGTAACGGCAGCGGGCTCTCCTATGCGCAAGGTGAGCATCGACCCTACGTTGAACTGCGGCATCGTGGAAATCGACGAGTCCGGTTCTGCGTGGCGCCGCGTATGGGGCCTGCGCAATGCGCGTCCTACCAGCGAATTTTTGGGACATTTGCTTGCGCATGCCGCGCTCATTCGCGATGCCGATGGCGATAGTCGCGTGGTGTATCACGCCCATTGCCAGAGCGTGATCGCGCTCAGCCTCATTCTGAATGCGAGCGAAGCCGAATGGAACCGTGCGCTGTGGGGCGCCATGACCGAAGTCGTCATGCTTACCCCGCAGGGAGTGGGCGTGCTTCCGTGGATGCTGCCTGGCGGTCGCGAGTTGGCAGAGCAGACCGCGCTGAAGATTGCCAAGCATGCGGCGGTCGTGTGGTCGCAGCATGGTCTTATCGCAACGGGGCCCGATTTCGACGAGACGTTCGGCCTTACCCACACTATCGAAAAGGCTGCGAGCATTTACCTGAAGGCTCGCGCCGCGAATGGGGGCAGGGTGCCCGACCGTCTGGTGACGCCTGCGCAACTGCGGGAAGTGTGCGACGCCATAGGCGCAAGCTTCAACGAGGACCTGCTGCAGTAGTCCCATATCCCATGTGAACACGGGGCGGAGGCTTGTTCACGTACGCATCCTGCATCATGCAAGGTGCTGCGTGGGCGGGCCTCCTTTTTGCGCGCGATTCGCTGACGGGTGACAGAGGGACGGTCCTTCTGTCACCTGCGGGGGCGAATTGCGGGAAGGTGACAGCAGAACCGTCCCTCTGTCACCGTCTGTCACCCGCAAACGCGTTTTCGTCTCCTGTTTCCATTGGTTAGGAAACGCCCTTACGTGCCTTGTTCGCGGGGATTCGAGTTAGGCTAAACGAACATATTCTCGTCCAAGACTCTGCGCTCTACCTGCGAAAACGTAGATTTCACCAATAGTTGGTGAGCGTTGTCTCACCAAGAAAAACCCGTTGGTGAGAGTGGATTTCACGAACAATTGAAGTTGTTGCTCCCTGGGGCCTCCCCGTACCTTCGGTACCGTTCGGAGACGGCGGAGGAGGCCGTCGCAGACGAAATCGGAGGAGCAATGGA
>JAILNP010000128.1:0-29531 GCA_024691475.1 Eggerthellaceae bacterium | reverse complement strand
CGCCTTTCCAGCGTGGAACTCTACATCGACGATACGCCCTCGCTCTCCATTTTGGAGGCCCGCGCCAAGGCGCGCCGCGAGCTGCGCAACAAGGACAAGGGGCTCATCATCGTCGACTACCTGCAGCTCATGAACCCGCCCCAAGCTCGCAAAGACGGCAACCGCGCCGTCGAGGTTGGCGAAATCAGTCGAGGCCTGAAGGTTCTGGCCAAGGAAATGGACATGCCCGTTATTGCTCTGTCGCAGCTTTCTCGTGCCGTCGAGCAGCGTGGCAAGAACAAGCGCCCCATGCTTTCCGACCTTCGTGAATCGGGCTCCATCGAGCAGGACGCCGACATCGTTATGTTTATCGACCGAAGTATGGACGAGGTAGAGGCCGAATCCGATGAACGCCCCGACCTGGGCACGGCAAACCTCATCGTAGCCAAGCACCGTAACGGTTCCACGCGCGACATTACGCTTTCCTGGTCGGCCGAGAACACGGCATTTGGCAACTACATCGACGATAGCCGATTCGGGGGCATCTAAATGGGGCCGGTGCGCTAAACTCTTACCATGAGCAAGCGCATTACATGGATTCACACCGCCGACCTTCACCTGGGCGCGCCCTTCAGGGGGCTGCGCGCGCTTTCGCCCGCTTGGGCCGATCGCATGGTGGAGGCTATTCCCGAGGCGTTTGATCGTCTTATCGACCTGGCCATTCAGCGCGAAGTTGATTTCATGGCCATCGCGGGCGACATTTTCGATGCCGCGCAGCCGTCATATCGCGACGTGCTGCACTTCGCCGACGGCATGAAGCGCCTTTCCGATGCCGGCATTCCCGTGTATTTCTGCACGGGCAATCACGATCCGTATACCAGCTGGAAAAACTCCTACGTGCGCCTTCCCGAAAGCGTGCACATGTTTCCCGCATCGCAGCCAGGGTTCTTCCTGTACGAACGCGACGGCGAGCCCCTGTGCGTGCTGGGGGGTCGTGGGTACTACAATCAGACGGTCTCGGCAGAGGAGAACCTGGCTGCGGGCATTACGAAGGCTGCTGCTCAGGAGGCTCTAGGCGTGGAAGCCCCCTTCGGCGTGGGCGTGCTCCATACGGGCTTGCATCTCGACAACATCAAGGCGCCCACCGATCCGCGCGAGCTTCGCGCCGCAGGATTCGACTATTGGGCGCTGGGCCATATCCACCAACCGTATTTCGACACGCCAACCGATCCCCATCTGGTCTTTTCCGGATGCATTCAGGGTCGCGACATCAAGGAGACGGGGCCGCGCGGCTGCTATGTGGTCACGCTGGAAGAGGGTGCCCCGAACCAGGCGGAGTTTGTTCCCCTGGCCAGCGTGGTGTGGCAGAAGCTCACGGTGGACATATCCGAATGCGCCACGCTCACCGATTGCCATGATGCCATCATGCGCGAGCTGTTTACGGCGAACGGCCACGCCCAGTGCGAGGAAATGGTCGAACGCGTAACGCTGGTGGGCAAGACGCCCCTGCATCACATCCTGCGCCAGCCTGGCGTGGTGGAGGACCTGCGCCAGCAGATCAACGATGGGTACCCCGTCTTCTTCTGCGATGCCCTCATCGACCGTACGAGCCAGCCCATCGACCGTGCCGCCTTGGCGGCCGAGGGGCTGTTCCCCTCGGCGTTGCTCGCGCAGTCTGCTCTCATGGAGGATTCTCCGAGCGACCAGGTAGATTACCTGCAGCGCGAATTCCTGGCGCATAGCCTGCAGCTTCCCTCGTCGTGTGTGCGGAACATCGACCGTCTTATACGCGAAGCCGAAGAGGAAGTGCTCGATTTGCTGGGAGGCCCTACCGATGACTAACCGGCTGGGAACGCATTATCTGAAGCGCGTGATTATGGATGCCTATGGTGCCTTCGCGCGGCGCGAGGTAGGTTCGTTTGCTCCGGGGCTGAACGTGGTGTTCGGTCCGAACGAATCGGGAAAGACCACGTTGGCCTCGGCCATTGGCGGTGTGCTGTTTGGCTGGCCCGATGCGCGCACGGAACGCAATACCTATCGCCCCGCTCATTCCGAGCGCGCCGTGACGCTCGAGTTCGCCGAAGATGGCGGTCCCGATGTCGTTCGCTGCACGCGCGTGCGCAATGCCGAGGGCATCAAGCCCGATCCGCACCCTTCAATCATTTGCGACATCGACGCTGAAACGTACGGAACGATTTTCTCGCTCGACTCCGATGAGCTTCGCAGCTTGGGGCATGTGGGAGACGTAACGTCGCGCCTGCTCACTGCAGGTGCTGGTACGGCATCCTCGCCGGCGGGCGCCGTGCGCGCCCTCAACGCATCGCTTTCCGATTGCTTTTCGCGTGCCGCTGCGAAGGGCAATTCCATTGCCAACATCCAGGCGCGTCTCGATGAGGTTCGTGCGCAAGTGAACGAGGCCCAGGCCCAGGCTGCGCGCTATCGTCGCGAAGACGGCGAGATGGCCGAGCTTGCCAAGCGCCGCGTCGAGTTGCAGCGTGCCGTCGTTCGCCTGAACCAGGAGATCGAGTCGATTACCGCCCAGCGCGAGGCGCTTCTTCATGCTCAGGACGAATCCGAACGGCTTTCCGCCGACCTTGCCGCGCTTGATGAGCAAATGTCCCAGCTAGAAGCCGAGGAAGCGGAGCTCGAGGCCCGTCGTGGCGAGCGCTACCTGCGGCTCGATGCCGTGGAGGAACGCACGCTGCGCGAATCGCTCGACGACATGGCCGAAGAGCGGAATCGCCTGGAACATGGCGTTGCTTTGGCGAAGCAGGACTACGCGCTTTCGGTGGCGGGGCATGAGGCGTTGGAGGAAGCCGACGACGTGAAGCGTCTCCAGGAGCGCGCCACGCGTCAGAAGCGCCTGCAGGTCGCCCTTTCCGCAGTACTGCCCATCTTGTTCGCCGTGGCGGGTACTTACGTGTTCGTGCGCGGTCGTCATATTTCTAGCCTCTCCATCACCGTGCTTGGCGTTGCGCTGGTGTTTTCCGCCGTCATTATGGCGCTTGCCGCCATCGTCATGCTCTTCCGTCCCAATCGCATGGAGGAAGACGTGGAAGCACGTGTGCGCGACTCTCAGCTGGTCATGCAGAAGGACAAGCGCAAGCTTCAGGTGAGCGAAGAGGCGCTGTCCGAACATAACCGCAGGGTAGACGAGTTCCTGGCCGAAGCGGGCATGCAGCGCGCTCGGGGTAGCTTGCGTCGCGCCCGGGCTTTGCTCGACGAGACGGGCGAGCTGCGGGCTCAGGCCACGCTGCTCGACCAGCGCCGCCAGTCCATCGAATCCCAGCGCGCCTCGATCCAGAAAGCGCTCGATCGTTGCTCTTCCGATAGTCGGAACGCCTTTTCCGCGTTGGGGCAAGAGGGCAGCGCTCCGCTCTCCGTCATCGATGAGCGTTTGCGCCTGCGCACCGAACAGCGCGACGCCCAATTGCGCACCATGGAAAGCGTCAATGCCCGGTATGGCGAGCTTTCCGCCACGTTGGGGCAGGCGCGCCATGCCAAGGCGTTTGACGAGGCGAAGCTTGCCCAGAACATGTTGCGTACGCGCATGCAGGATGCCCTGGAAGATTACGCGCGCCTGCTTCTGGCGCGTCGCATGCTGGAAGAGGCCATCGCCTCATGGGAAGGCGACAGCCAGCCAGCGGTGTATCGCCAGGCGTCCGAGCTGTTCTCGCTCATGACCGATGGCGCCTGGTCGCAGGTGCGCATCAGTCGTGAAGGCGCACTCGAAGCGGTGCGTGCGAACGGTGAGCCATGCGCCATCGAGGTGCTTTCTCTGGGCACCTGCCAGCAGTTGTACCTTAGCCTGCGTATCGCCTTGCTTATGACGGCTCGCAATGTGGGCGTGAACGTGCCCATCGTTGCCGACGACATCCTGGTGAATTTCGATGCGTCGCGCAGGAAGGGGGCGGCCCGTGCATTGGCGCTTCTGGCAACGCGCAGGCAGGTCATCATCCTCACGTGCCACAGGGAAGTTGTAAGGCTTATGCAGGATGTCGCCAGCGATGCTCATGTGGTCGAGCTGTCATATATAATGGGCGATTGTGCATAGCGGGTTAGGCACGCGGCGTTATCAGCCCAAACGCAGGTGTTTGGGGCGCTCGCGAAACGCATCCCGCATTTTCTTCTGAGGAAAGGAAGTACCATGCCCAGCACCGTGCTCGTCGGCGCCCAGTGGGGCGATGAAGGCAAGGGCAAAATCACCGATCTCATCTCGCGCGATTTCGATTACGTCGTTCGTTACCAGGGCGGCAACAACGCCGGCCATACGGTAATCCATGGCGACAAGAAGCTCGCGCTGCATCTTATTCCTTCGGGCGTTATGTACGAGGGGATCACGCCGGTTATCGGCAACGGCGTCGTGGTCGACCCGCGCGTGCTCGTCGATGAGATGGCGAAGCTCGAGGCGCAGGGCATTTCCTGCGAGCACCTGGTCATTTCCTGCGATGCTCATGTCATCATGCCCTATCACATCGACCTCGATGGCGCTTCCGAAATGCGCTTGGGCAAGAATGAAATCGGCACGACTCGCCGCGGCATTGGCCCCTGCTATCAGGATAAGGCCGCCCGCACGGGCATCCGCATCCAGGACCTGCTTGACGAGCATATCTTCCGCCAGAAGCTGGAAACGGCGCTCGAGCTGAAGAACCAGATCCTGGAAAAGGTGTACGGCATGGCTCCCTACACGGTCGACCAGATCTGCAACGAGTACCTTCCGTACGCTGAGATCATTCGACCTCATATGGCCGAGACCGCTCAGCTGCTGAACTCTGCGCTGGCCGAGGGCAAGAACATCCTGTTCGAAGGCGCGCAGGCAACCCTGCTCGACATCGACCATGGTACGTATCCGTTCGTAACCAGCTCCAGCTGCTGTGCTGGCGGCGCATGCATCGGCACGGGCGTGGGCCCGAAGGCTATCGACCGCGTCATTGGCATTTCGAAGGCCTACATCACGCGCGTGGGCAGCGGCCCGTTCCCCACGGAGCTGTTCGACGAAGACGGCGAGGCCCTGTGCGAAATCGGCGGCGAGTACGGCGTTACCACGGGTCGCAAGCGTCGCTGTGGTTGGTTCGATGCGGTTATCGCTCGCTACGCGGCCGATTGCAATAGCCTTACCGACATGGCGCTCACTAAGCTCGATGTGCTTTCCGCGTTCGACACCATCAAGGTGTGCGTGGGCTACGAGGCCGACGGCAAGACGTACGACTACTTCCCCATGCAGCAGTCGGCGCTTTATCCCAACCACGTGAAGCCCATCTACGAAGAGCTTCCCGGTTGGAAGGGCCAGGATATCACCGGTTGCCGTTCCTTCGAGGAGCTGCCCGAAAACGCCCAGGCCTACGTTACCTATCTCGAGGAAAAGGTTGGCGTGCCTATGAGCATCATTGCCGTAGGTCCCGACCGTGACCAGACGATCTTCCGCGGCTGGCAGTCGAAGTAATTGAAACGGCTTCGTTTCCCTGCGGAACGAAGCCGTGTGGTATGTTCACCTATTATCGTGAATGAAAGAAGGAGCTAACAACATGAACATCGTGGTACTGGGTTCCGGTGGACGCGAGCACGCCATTTGCTGGGCGCTGGCTCGTTCGCCGCGTTGCAGCACCCTGTATGCTGCTCCCGGCAATGGTGGCACGGCCCAGGTAGCCGAAAACGTTTCCGGCCTCGACATTACCGACGGCAATGCCCTGGTTGGCTTCTGCCGCGATCACGATATTGACATGGTGGTCATTGGCCCCGAGGCTCCGCTCGTAGCGGGTGTGGCCGACGTGCTGCGCCAGGCGGGCGTGCTGGTGTTTGGCCCCAGCGCTCAGGGTGCCCAGCTCGAGGGCAGCAAGACGTACAGCAAGCGCTTTATGCTGGACAATAACATCCCCACGGCCGCGTATGGCACGTTCACCGACGCCGCTTCGGCCGAGCAGTACGTGCGCGACATGGGCGCTCCCATTGTGGTGAAGGCCGATGGCCTGGCCGCGGGCAAGGGCGTTATCGTGGCGGGCGACGTGGAAACCGCCGTAGATGCCGTGCGCAGCTGCTTCACCGGTGCATTTGGGGAAGCTGGCAGCCGCGTAGTCGTCGAGGAATGCCTTACGGGCCCCGAGTGCTCGCTGCTGGCGTTCGTTTCCGGCGGCAAGGCCTTCTGCATGGCCACTGCGCAAGACCACAAGCGCGCCTACGATGGCGACCTGGGCCCGAACACGGGTGGCATGGGCGTGTACTCTCCCGTGCCCATCGTTACCGATGAAGAGCTCGCTGCCATGACGAAGGTCATGGAGGATGCGGCAGCTGCCACGGCGCGCGAGCCGTTCGAGCAGGATTACCGTGGCGTGCTTTACGGCGGCTTCATGCTTACGCCCCAGGGCCCGAAGGTCCTGGAGTTCAATGCCCGCTTCGGCGATCCCGAAACGCAGGTCATCCTTCCGCGTCTCCAGGGCGACCTGGTGAGCATCATGGAGGCCGTTGCCAAGGGCGCTCCTCAGGAAATTGAACTTTCCTGGCGTGAGGAATGGGCTGTGTGCGTGGTTCTGGCCAGCCAGGGTTACCCTGGCGCCTACGAGAAGGGCAAGGTCATTCTGGGCATCGACGAAGCCGAGCAGCTTCCGGGCGTTACGGTGTTCCATGCGGGCACCACGTTCAACACCGATGGCGAGCTGATTACCAACGGCGGTCGCGTGCTGAATGTCGTTGCCCTGGGTAGCTCGTTCGAAGAGGCGCGCGAGCGTGCGTACGAGTCATGCGACTGCATCAACTTCGAGGGCAAGCAGCTGCGCACCGACATTGGCGCGAAAGCCGCAGCGGGGCGCGCTTCCTGGGACTAGCCCGCATCATAGGGGGGGTACTCAGAGTAATTGAGGGGACGCGCATGCGTCCCCTGTGTGTGTGAAAAGGATTGGCAATGCTCGAAGAACGAATTCTCTCACGTGTCATTCGTGGATGTATGGATGACTTCCTGAAACTCTCCCCGTGCAAGGAGCACGACATTCCGGGCCCTCAGCCGGGTAGGCGCTATATGCTCTATATGCATATTCCGTTCTGCGAGCGCCTGTGCCCGTATTGCTCGTTCAATCGATTCCCCTTTGCCGAGGATCGCGCAAAGCCGTATTTCGAGAACCTGCGCACCGAAATGCGTATGCTCGCCGACAAGGGCTACGACTTCGATAGCGTCTACATTGGCGGTGGCACGCCCACCATCATGATCGACGAGCTTTGCAAGACGATTGACCTGGCTCGCGAGATGTTCTCCATCAAGGAAGTCTCCAGTGAGACGAATCCGAATCACCTCATTCCGGAATACCTGGAAAAGCTGGAAGGCCGCGTGCAGCGCCTTTCCGTGGGCGTGCAGAGCTTCGATAATGGCCTGCTCAAGCAGATGGGGCGTCTGGAAAAGTACGGCACCAATGAAGAGATTTTCGAGCGCATCAAGGTTGCCTCGCCGTACTTCCAGTCCATGAACGTCGACATGATCTTTAACTTCCCCGCACAGACCGAGGAAATGCTCATTACCGATCTGGCCTACGTGTTGGAAAGCGGTGCGACGCAGACCACGTTCTATCCGCTTATGGCATCTCCCTCGGTGGAACGCTCGCTTGCTGCTACGGTGGGTGCGGTAGATTACAGCCGCGAGGCTCATTACTACGACATCATCTGGCATGCCCTTACCGAAGGCGGCTTTGGCATGTCGAGCGCCTGGACGTTCGACCGTTCCGCAGGCGATATGATCGACGAATACGTGGTCGACTACGAGGAATACCCTGCGCTTGGCTCGGGTGGCATTACGTATCTGAATGGCAAGCTGTACGTGAACACCTTCAGCGTCACCGATTACAACGAGCTCATTCCCGCGGGCAAGCTTTCCGTGAAAGACGAGCAGACGTTCTCGCTGCACAATCGCATGCGCTACCGCTTCATGATGCAGCTCTTTGGCCTGCGCCTCGACAAGAAGCAGTTCAAGGAGGACTTCGGCATGTCGGTCGAGCGTGGCTTGCTAGCCGAAATGGCCTTCATGTCGGCTGTGGGCGCCTTCGACGTCAACAACAGCGACGAGATCACGCTTTCCCCCAAGGGTCGCTACCTGCTGGTTGCCATGATGCGCCAGTTCTTCATCGGCGTGAATAACCTGCGCGACCAGGCGCGTGCCAAGCTTACCGGCTTCGAGCGCGATCTCATCTTCGGCGACGGCAAGAATTGCGCCGCTGCGCCCGAGATTTCGGTGGGCTCGCCTCTTCTCTAGCGCTGGTTCCCATCTGGTTGCCTTTTGCGGCGTAACGGCCATCCGTTACGCCGTTTTTTATTTCTACCCGTATGAATTGTGCAGATTTCGTGATAATCTGAACGGTAGCATCCAGGTGGAGTGAAGGGGGTAGGGATGGACGTTGTCGTCTTGTCGCGGTTCCAGTTTGCGTTCACCGTGGCATATCATTTCTTGTTTGTGCCGCTATCCATTGGCTTAGGGCTGATCATGGCGCTTGCGCAAACGCGTGCGTATCGTTCGGGCGATGCAGCCGACCAGGCTTCGGCGCGTTTCTGGGTCAGGCTCTTTACCACCACGTTTGCAGTGGGCGTAGCTACGGGCATTACCATGGAATTCGCCTTCGGTACCAATTGGGCCGACTACTCGCGCTTCGTGGGTGACATCTTTGGCGCGCCCTTGGCGGCAGAGGCTTTGTTCGCCTTCTTCCTGGAAAGCACCTTCCTGGGCGTGGTGCTCTTTGGTCGCGACAAAGTATCCCCGAAGTTCTATCTAGTCGCGTCGTGGCTGGTGTGGGCTGGGTCACTGCTTTCGGCACTGTGGATTCTCATTGCCAATTCGTGGATGCAGACTCCTGCGGGATACGAGATCGCCGCCGATGGCAGCAAGGCCGTGCTCACCGACTTCTGGGCTGCGGCGTTCAATCCCTCGGTGGTGGCGCGCTATGCACACACCATCATCGCCCTCATCATCATGGGCGCGTTCGTGGCCATTGCCATCGGTGCTTACCATATGCGCAATGGCAAGGGCGAATTCGGGAAGAAGACTCTGGTAACGGCCACGGTTGTCGCCATCGTCGCCTGCGTTCTCATGATCCCCGCGATGCATCAGCAGGCTGTGGTGGTTGCCAACGAGCAGCCTGAAAAGCTTGCCGCCATGGAAGGTCAATACGAAGATGGCCCCGTGGGAATGTACGTCTTCGGATGGGTCGACGAGGCAAACGAGACGGTGGTCGGCATCGAGGTTCCCATTGAGGGCATGACGTCCATTCTGGCGTCGGGCGACCCTTCCACCTCGTATATTGGTCTTCATCAGGTGCAGGCTAAATATGGCGAGACGGCCCCCGTGCAGATCGTCTTCCAGGCGTACCACCTCATGGTTGCCATGTTTGGCGCGATTGGGGTATGGATCATCCTTTCCCTGGTGGCCACCCTGCGCGTTCGCAAGGGGGCGGAACCCTCACGCGGTTTGCTCAAGGCGCTCATGTTTGCGCCGTTGTTCCCGTTTATCGCCATCCAGACGGGTTGGATGGTAACCGAAGTCGGCAGGCAGCCATGGATCGTTTGGGAGGAGCTGCGAACCGCTGATGCGATCTCCCAGTCGGTTGACGCCACGCAGCTGCTCATCACCATCGCGCTGTTCGTCTTGGTGTATGCCTTCATTTTGGTGATGTACCTGCGCGTTGCTCTGGGCATCATCAAGGAGGGTCCCGTCACCGCCGCCATAGAATCGTCCGAGGCAAAGGGGGCGAACTAGCCATGACGTTCCTTCAAGTTCTCTGGTTCATTCTCATCTTCGTTCTCATCGCGGGGTACTTCGTTCTGGATGGCTTCGATTTGGGCGTGGGCGTGCTTTACCCGTTTCTGGGCAAGAGCGACGGCGAGAAGGCGCTGCTTCGTCGCGTTATCGGCCCGGTTTGGGACGGCAACGAGGTTTGGCTGCTTACGGCGGGTGGCGCGTTGTTTGCCGCGTTCGCGCCTGCGTATGCATGCACGTTCTCGGGGTTCTACCTGGCCATCATGCTGGTTCTGTTCGGCCTGATCGTGCGTGCCGTGTCCTTGGAACTCTACGCTCATGACAAGGGCAATGCGCATATATGGGATGCCCTGTTTTTCGTGGGCAGCTTGCTTCCGGCGCTTTTGTTCGGCGTGGCCGTGGGAAACGTCATCGAGGGCATCGTTTTGAATGCCAATGGCGACTATACGGGCGGGTTCTTTGCCTTGCTCAATCCGTTTGCGCTGGTGTGTGGCGTGTTGGGCCTTGCCCAGTGCCTGCTTCAGGGTGCGGCGTGGATTGCGCTGAAGACGTTACCTGGCAGGCAGCATAGTCTCGCCGTAGCGCTGCGAAAGACGCTTGCGTTGTCTGTGTTGGTGGTGTTCGGCCTGGCAACTCTTGCGTACTTTACGCTTGGCGCCTCGGGTACAGCGGGTAGCGTTCCTGTCGCCGCGCGTATTGCATGCGTCTGCGTAATCGTGTTGCCCCTCGTGGCGTGCTTGCTTCTGCGCAATGCGAGCGACCTTGTCCAGTTTGCTCTTTCGAGCCTTGTATGCGTGGGGCTGGTGGCCCTGATCGCCACGACGTTGTTCCCGAATATCGTTCCGGCAACCGATGCTGCGTTGTCCATTACCGTGGCGAGTGCGGCTTCCAGCGACGCTGCGCTGGGCGCCATGACGGTCATCACGTGCATTGGCCTTCCGCTGGTCTTGCTTTATCATTTCCTTGTGTACCGTTCGTTTGCCGGTCGCGTTTCCAGTGATGACGCGGCGGAATGAGCCTCGATGGGACAATGATTCATGGACAAGATACTCGTGCTTGTGCGGCATGGGAAAGCGCAAACGCGAAACCAGGACATACCCGATGAACAGCGCGAGCTTACCGAAGCGGGAAGGCGTGCCTTGCGTGCGCATATGCCGCTCGTAGCCCGTCGCCTGGATTTCGAGGGCGTGGTTCTGGAGCCCGCGCAAATCTGGACGAGTCCTGCCGAGCGTGCGGTGGGCACGGCCGAAGAGCTGCTTGCTTCGCTGCAGAACGAGGGCTTGCCCATCGAGCCAGAGATGCGCCCTTGCACGTCCTTGCTGGGGCAGAACGAGGATATGTTCCTGGAGGAGCTGCGCAACACGTCATCGCGCGTGGTGTATGCCGTGGGCCATAACCCCATGATCGAAGACATCGCCGAGCGCCTGACGGGCGTTCATCTGCCTTTCGCTACGGGTGGTATGGCGGCAATTCGCATTTCCTGGTCTGCGCATGCCGCCGTGGAGCAAGAGCCTGATACGCGTTTGCTGTGGTTCGTGCAGGGTCCCGAGGCAAAGCGCTGGAAGACGCTCATCGAGATGGAGCACAAGTTGAAGTCCGCAAACGAGACGGTTCACAAGCGGCTCATCTCGTTTTTGGCCGACCCTTCCGATGTGGAGACGATGCACAAGTTTCGCGTGTCCATCCGCACGTTTCGCAGCTTGCTTGCGTTCGTGCGCCCCTTCCAGAAGAAGGGGCAGAATGCGTCCATGCAGGATGATCTGCGCGAGGTTGTGCGGCTTACGTCGCGTCTGCGCGAGCTTGACGTGCTCTATGTGGAGCTTGCCGAACAGGAGGGCATAGACCAGGGCCTGCTGAGCGCGGTGAACATCCAGCGCAATGACGAGCGGGGCAGGGTGTATCGCCAGCTCCACGGCAAGAAGGTGCGTAAGCGTCTTAGCCGAGTATCGGCAGAGGTGAATCGCATCGAATGGAAGCGGCAGTATTCGTGGGGCGGTCTTCCTGCGGGTATTGTGCAGAAGCGCTTCAATGGCATGGTTTCCGATATCTATGCACGGTTGGGGGCTTTGCATATCGAAGACGCCGAGGAAACGCATACGGTGCGCAAGCGTGCCAAGCGCGTGCGCTATGCGGCCACTCAGTTTGCCGACATGCTTACGGCCGACGCCGCAGATGTGTCCGTTGCCATGGAAGAAGTCCAGGATAGCCTGGGCGCTTTGTGCGACGCCCGCGTGAATGTCGAGATCGTCGACGACTTTCCCGTGGTGGGGCTTTCGGAAAGCGCATTGCGCGACCTTATGGAGTTCTACGAGAAGAACCGTCGTTTCGTGTTAGCGTCCACCGGTGGCATAGAGGACGCTCCGCGAGGATAGGACGTTGTCGTTGCCCCTTGTTCATGGGCGTGTAGATGTTGCTAATCGTGTGCGCTTCGTGAACGAAAAATCCCGCTTGACCGACTGCGGGGTGATGGGTATAATTTCAACTCGCGCTTCGATGAGGCGCCACATAACTGGTCGGGTAGCTCAGTTGGTAGAGCAGGGGACTGAAAATCCCCGTGCCGAGGGTTCAAGTCCCCCTCCGACCACCATGATCGTACAGGCCCCAGCAATGGGGCCTTTTCATGTCCGCAAACCCCGTAGGGACTTGAACCCTGCGAAGGGCGAACGCGCCAGCGGCGCGTTCGGGGCCGAGCGCCGCGGCAGCGGCGGGCGAGGCCTGCGCGCGATTTGGGCAGAATCGGCTGGCAAAATGTAAAAAATTCGCCGTTCTGCACATTTTCTAACGTTTGAGTATGAGGATGAAGGAATTCGACCTGGGGCAATGCTGACGGGGAGTGTGAAGGGGTCCGCTTGCCTCTTGTAAGGCCCCAAATCGCGGGGATTCATGTGCAGAACGGCGATTTTTTTACAAAATGGCTCTCGATTTTGCCAAGCTTTGTTTTGACGCCTATTTGGGTGCCGCGCAGTCGTTGGATGCGAATAAGCTTCCATCCCGAAACGTTCCGCCCCTTGGCGTTCACTGAGTTGTCCGGTTAGGATGACATGCAGCGTTCCGTCTAGCGTCTACCTTGGCTCCTCCTTGCTTGCGCCTACTCAACTTGTAGTATCTTTGCCGCGGAAATACCGAGTTGGGAGACAATTGTTTATAATAGACGCACCTGTAGATGCAAGGATAGGAGTTATTACATGCAGGCAGGATACTTCTCTACCGCATGGGCGGATATCAAGTCCACGCAGGGGTGGTTCGGCAAGATGTGCTTGCTCGCGCTGCTCCAGTTCGTGCCGGTATTCGGCCAGATCGTGCTGCTTGGCTATGCGTATGGCTGGGCGCGCGATATCGCGTGGAACGTGCATAAGCCGCTTCCCGCGCGCATTTTCGCAAATGAAGACGGCAAGCTGTATCGCCGCGGTTGGTTCCTTTTCCTGGTTGCGCTGGTGATCTCGCTCGTTCCCCTGGTCTTCCTGATCATCTCGGACGTTCTTTCCGCCACTTCCTCGGTTGCGTCGCACGCGTCTTATGGCGTCAATGCCGGCGCCGGCGCCGCTGCGGGCTTTGCCATGTTGTTCTACCTGATTTACATGGTGGCTACGTTTGCCGCCATGTTCTTCACCTGGGTAGGCTCGATGCGCGCTTCCATTTACGACAACATCAGCGCGGGTCTTCAGTTTGGCAAGATCTGGAAGATGATGCGTCACGATGGCGGCGGCCTCTTCCGCATCTTCGGCATGAACCTCATTTTCGGTCTCATCTTCGGTATTATCCTGTTCGTCCTGAGCATGATCGTATTTGCGATCTGCTTCGCGTCGGTTGCGCCCCAGATCGCTGCACTGGACGGTTCTACGTACTATGGCTACTCGTATCCGTATGGCGTTACGGGGTCGAACCAGTTTGCTGCCGTTCTGTCGGCCATTCTGCCTATGCTGGGCATTCTGTTCGTGTTCATCATCATTCTGGCGTACATCTGCTGCGTGTTCGATGCGTTCATGATCATCCTTACCGCTCGTGCGCTGGGCTATTGGACGCGTCAGTTCGATGTTGCCCAGTGGGGCGCTCAGGCCGACCCCATGCCCTTTGAGGCTCAGCAGCAGGCTCCGTACCAGACGTACCAGCAGCCCTATCAGGCTCAGCAGCCTCAGGCCCAGCCCGTGCAGCAGCCCCAGGCTCAGCCTACGCAGGCCGCTCCCGTTGCTCAGCCGACCCAGCCCCAGCCTGCAGCCGCTCCCGTGGCGCAGCAGGAAGCCCCGGCGGCGCAGCCTGCTCCTCAGGTTGCGCCCACCACGCCCGTGGTTGCTACGGCTCCCGTGGTGGTTCCCGCTCCCGAGGCCCCTGTAGCTCCCGAGGCTCCGGCAGCTCCCGCGCCTGAAGCTCCGGCTACGGAACCTGCCGCCCCTGCCGTCGAGGCCCCGGCCGCTCCTGCTCCCGCAGCGGAAGAGACGAGCGCACCGGCGCAGCCTCAGAATGCTCCCGCTGAAGGCACGTCCAACGAGGATGGCGCTCCTACGGCGTAAGCTTGTTATAGGCACATTGCCCTCATAGCGTTCGGCGCCCGCATGCCTTGGGTATGCGGGCGCTTTGCATGCGGCGACAGGGGAATTGCGTTTGTTGCGATTCGTTTTCGTTCCACAATATATGGTGTCCGCATGTGAAGACTGTTTGATGCGTCTCTGAATAATGCCTCGGTCATTCGGGTTGGCTAACCGTTAACGCTACAGTTTCCGAAGTTGCTAAACGCCGACTACACATGCACCCTAAACGAAAGAAGAGTCGACGCATGAAGGTTCTGTACGCTAAGCACGTGCGGCCAGCGCAGCGTAATCGCCTTGTGGCGATGCTGGCGGCATGCATTCTTGTTTGCGGTTTGGTCTTTGCCTCTACCACGCCATCTTCCGCGCATGCCAATGCGTCCGCGGGCATCCTGAACAATGGGCTCGATGGCATTACCATCGACATCAATTCCGATCCCTATGCCTACTTCGCCACGAAGGACTCGGGCAGCTATGCCTACGGCACGCAGGGGTGCGCTTGGTTTGCCAGCGCGCGCATTTGCGATCTTACCGGCAACGACGTCAACATTTGGAGTGGCAAGAACTGGTACGACTACCAATACGCCAAATATGGCTTCACGCGCGGGACGTCGGTTCCCACGGGCAAGGCACTCGCGTGCTTTACCAATCACGTGCTGGTCATCGAAA
This sequence comes from Eggerthellaceae bacterium, assembly GCA_024691475.1. Classification (GTDB taxonomy): domain Bacteria; phylum Actinomycetota; class Coriobacteriia; order Coriobacteriales; family Eggerthellaceae; genus Denitrobacterium. The sequence goes on along the minus strand of JAILNP010000128.1, from coordinate 14,636 downwards.
AGGTCTCGGGTGATACTTACACCATCAGCGAAGGCGGCATGAGCAGTGCCGGTTCCGAACATGGCTACTGCCAAATTACCACTATGAGCAGGGAGGACCTGGAAAACGCGAGCACGCGTGGCTATGGTAGCTTCCTGGGATACGTCTATTTGGGCGTGAGCTTCCCGTCGACCGAGTCGGGCTCCATGTTCCGCATGTACAACCCCAATTCCGGCGAGCATTTCTATACTGAAAGCTCGTCCGAGCGCGACAATCTGGTAGTGTGCGGCTGGACGTACGAGGGCGTTGCTTGGTACGCCCCTTCGAGCGGCTACGAGGTATATCGCCTGTACAACCCCAACGGCGGCGACCATCACTACACCATGAGCGCGGAAGAGCGCGACTGGCTGATTGGGCTTGGCTGGCGCTATGAGGGTGTGGGTTGGCATTCCGATACCGCGCAGACCACGCCGCTCTATCGCCTGTACAACCCTAATGCCGAAACGGGTTCGCATCACTACACCATGAGCGTCGAAGAGCGCGATGGATTGGTTGCGCTTGGTTGGAACGACGAGGGTATTGGCTGGTACGGTCTGTAGCCACGATAGCGAAGCTACGGTATCGGGCTGTTTGCCAGGGTTCGCGGAGCCCCGCGCTCGATGTTGAATTATGATATTCACGTTTGTTGGTGCTAGGGGTCCGCGCATTGCGCGACGCTGGGTGCGGGAAGGAATGGTATGGCCGCCAAGCCCATTATCTGGATAATTTCGCCTTGCTATAACGAAGAGGACGTCCTTCCGTATTCGCTCGAGACCTTTACGCGCAAGATCGACGAACTTGTGGAACGCGATCTCATCTCTCGTCAGAGCCGCGTATGCTTCATCGACGACGGCTCGCGCGATAATACGTGGCGCCTTATCGAGGAGGCCTCGCAGGCCGACCCGCGCGTGTTAGGAATCAAGCAGAGCCGCAATCGGGGACATCAGAACTCGCTGCTCTGCGCAATGATGGAAGCGCGTGGCAAGGTGGATGCGGTGGTGACCATCGACTGCGATGGCCAGGATGATGTCAACGCTATTGACGAGATGGTCCTGCGGTTCCTCGATGGCGACGATGTCGTATATGGCGTGCGCTCGAATCGCGATTCCGACACGCGTATGAAGCGCGGGTCGGCGCAGTTCTTCTACCGTCTCATGAATGCCATGGGCGCTGAAACCGTATACAATCACGCCGATTATCGTCTGCTCAGCGCACGGGCCCTCGACGGACTTGCCGAATATGGCGAGGTGAACCTATACCTGCGGGGCATTATGCCGCTTGTGGGGCTGCCCCATAGCACGGTTGAGTACACGCGCGATGAGCGCGTTGCCGGCGAGAGCCATTACCCTCTTAGGAAGATGCTCCACCTTGCCTTCGATGGCATCACGAGCTTTTCCATCAAGCCCGTGCGCATCGTGTCGATGCTCGGCATCATCTTCAGCCTCGTTGGCCTTGTGGGCGTCATCTGGGCAATTGCCTCCTTTTTCCTGGGCTCCACGATTTCCGGCTGGTCTTCGACGGTGTGTATCATTTGCACTATTGGCGGCATCCAGCTTGTGAGCGTTGGCATTATCGGAGAGTATCTGGGTAAAGTGTATCTGGAGGTCAAGCGCCGTCCCCGCTACTTGGTCGAGCGACGTACGTGGGATTCAAGCGCGCGCGAGTATAGGGGCTAGTCATAATGCAGGAAGGTTCGCGTAAGGGTACGAGCGTGCTCTGTCGTTTGAATTCCGTTTTCGAGTCGCGCGTTGTGGACGCCGCGCTTCCCGTTATCTGCATGTTGGTGTACTTGTCGTTCGCCTTGTCGCTGAGCGCGTACGAAACGCCCGACGAGCCCCTTCGCGAGGCGCTTTCCCTGTTCATCCTTCAGAATGGAACGCTTCCGCTGGGCCCCGAACCCTCTATCGTCAATCCTATCTGGGGCTTTTCGTACGCTTATACGGCGTATGGTCCTTCGTTGGTGGCCGTTCCATTTCTGGCGATTGCCTCCCTGTTTACCCACGACCTTGTTGCGCTTACCATCGTCGTGCGTTTGGTGAACGTCTTGTGCGGTGGCATATGCGTATGGGTGTCGCTTCGTATCGGGCGGCGTCTCTTCGATAGTCCCGTGTATGCCGTGTTGCTTGCCGTGTTCGTGGGCTTTACGCCCCAATTCGCGTTCATGTCCTCGTATCTCAATAACGACGTTCCTTCGGCGCTTGCGTGCGCCGTGATCATCTTGGCTTGGGTGCGGGGTCTGCAGGACGGATGGGATGTGAAGACCTGCGCGCTGCTGGGTCTGGGAATCGGTCTGTGCGCCATTACGTATTACTTTGGCTTCGGGTTCATCGTCCTTTCCATCGTCGTGTATGGTGTGAGCGCGTTTCGCGCGCATGCGCGCGAGCAAGTTTCCGTGAAGCGCCTGCTCGCGCTTGCGTTGCTGGTCTTCGCCGTGGCGATGCTCGTGGGCGGCTGGTATTACGTGCGCAATGCGTTTATCTATCAGGGCGACATCTTCGGATTCGGGCCTCGCAACGAACTGGCGGAGGCGTGCGCGCAGGTGGGCTTCAGGCCGAGCGATCACGTAACCCCGCGGAACCTGGGCTGGTCCGTGGGGCAGATGCTGTTCGAGCCTTGGGGCGAAATCGTTTGGTGGAAGTGGACGTTCTACAGCTTCTTCGGCTTGTTCGGCTACATGAAGCACATGCTCCCCAATGCCATGTACTTCGCATACGGCCTTGTCGTTCTGCTTGCGGTCTTGGGCGTGGCGGGCTCTAGGGCAATCGCCGTGCGGGGAAAGCTGCTGCTCCCGCTCGCGCTTGCGGCAAGCGTGCTCTTTGCGGTGGCGTTCGCGGTCTACTATTCCTGGTCGGCCGATTACGAGCCGCAGGGCCGCTATCTCTATTCGGCCTTCGTTTCGGTGATGATCTTTGCCGTATGCGGCGTGCGACTGGTGGCCCGGGGTCTGTCGTGGCTGGTCCGCGCGGCGTCTCGCCGATGGGCGCATCGTTTCCTGGAAAACGCCGATGCCATCGGGCGCGTTGTGGTGCCGCTTGTCGTGGCGCTGCTGTACATCGCGCTGTTCGTGCTTGCCGTGCGCATGGGCCTTTCCCATTCTCTGCTCGGCGCCGATTACAACACCGACCTCGCTCCGTTCCTGCAGGGGTTCTAGGCGATCCGCGTAGGGTTGCGCCGTATGGTTTGGAGCCTGTCTCCATACGTCGCACTTTCGCGCGCTGGAGTGCCTTGCAATGCTAGAATGGCAGGCAGTATCTACATTCTGGCGAAGGAGAATAGCGCATGGCAGACGTAACGCCCGTCGTAGGCATCATCATGGGCAGCAACAGCGATATGCCCACCATGGAAGCATGCATGAAGCAGCTCGATGAATTCGGCATTCCCTATGAGGTAAAGGTGGCAAGCGCTCATCGCAAGCCGCTCGAAGTGCACGAATGGGCGTCCACGGCCGAGGAGCGCGGTATCCGCGTGATCATCGCCGCAGCTGGCAAGGCTGCTCACCTGGGTGGCGTCGTTGCCGCTTACACGCCGTGCCCCGTCATTTGCGTTCCCATGAAGACGAGCGATCTGGGTGGCCTGGATAGCCTGCTTTCTATGGTGCAGATGCCCAGTGGCGTGCCCGTTGCTTGCGTTGCCATCAACGGCGCCAAGAACGCCGCCATCCTCGCGCTCCAGATGTTGGGCACGGGCGATGACGAGCGTCGTGCGCAGATGGCCGCCTACAAGAAGGACATGGCTGATGCCAGCTAAGCTGCTCATGGCCAACGAGGCGTTCGCGTATGCCGCCCTCGAGGCGGGCGTGAACGTCGTAGCGGGGTATCCGGGCACGCCGTCCAGCGAGCTCGTGGAAACGGTGGCGAAGCTGCATGCCGCAGGCGTTGCGCAGGGCGTGCACGTGGAATGGTCCACCAACGAAAAGGCGGCGCTCGAGCTTTTGGCTGGCGCGTCCATGAGCGGCGCGCGTTGCCTGTTTACGTGCAAGCAGATGGGCATGAATGTTGCCAGCGATGCGCTCATGAGCTTGAACTACGTGGGCATTCGCGGGGGCCTTGTGCTGTTCGTGGCCGACGACCCTGGTCCTATTTCCAGCCAGACAGAACAAGACACGCGTCGCTACGCGAACTTCGCGAAGGTGCCCGTGTTCGATCCCAGTACGCCCGATGAGGGCTATGCCATGATGAAGGAGGCCTTTGAGGTTTCCGAAAAGTACGGCACGCCCGTCATCGTGCGTCCCACCACGCGCGTGAATCATGCGAGTACGTTTTTCGACGTGCCCGCGGAAACGCATGCACGCCCCATTCCCGAAGGCGGTTTCCAGCGCAGCGACAAGTGGATCATCTTTCCGCGTCGCGCCTACCAAGCTCATGGGGAAATCAACGAGCGCCTTGCCGCCATTGCTGAAGAGCAGTCCGAGGGTGCGTTCAACCAGATGGAGCAGCGGGGGAGCGCTCCCGTGCGAGGTATCGTTGCCGGCGGCGTAAGTAGCGCGTACGTGCGCGATGCGCTTGCCATGCTGGAAAGCGAAGCCCAGCATGTGGGCAAGCCGGCTCCCGAGTATCGGTTTCTGCATGTGGGCACGCCGTTTCCGTTCCCCGAAGGGAAGGCGTTGCAGTTTGCGGAGGGCCTGCGGGATGTGCTCGTGTTCGAAGAGCTCGATCATGTTCTGGAAGACGAATTCCTGAAGCTTGCGGGCAAGCATCGTCTACCGTATGCCGTGCATGGCAAACTCGATGGTCGCACGCTCGATCGTGGCGAGAACGGCATCGACGATGCGCTCGCTCGCCTGCGCGCGTTCCTTGCGGCGGACGATGCGCGCCCCGAAGATTCCCCGATGGAAAGTGCGAACGAGGCGCCTGAAGCTATTCAGCCGCCCATGCGCCCGCCCGTCTTGTGCGCGGGCTGCCCGCATCGTGGCGCGTTTTATGCCGTGAAGCGTGCGGTGGGGAAGCGCCCTGCCGTGTTCTGCGGCGACATCGGCTGCTATACGCTGGGTAATGCGAAGCCGCTCGAGGCCATCGACACCTGCCTGTGCATGGGCGCGGGCATTACCATGGCGCAGGGCTTTGCCGTGGCCGAGCCTGGTAGGAAGTGCATTTCGTTTGTGGGCGATTCCACGTTCTTCGCCAGTGGCATTACGGGTGTCGCGAACGCGGTCTACAACCAGCACGACATTACCGTGTGCGTGCTCGACAACGCTACTACGGCCATGACGGGTTCCCAGCCGCATCCTGGAACGGGGCAAACGCTCATGGGGCCAAAGACCAAGCCCATCAGCATCGCCGAGGTGCTGCATGCGCTGGGCGTGGAATGCATCGTGCGGGCGAATCCGCTCTACGCCGAAGAGGCCTCCGAGGCTGCGCGGGAGGCTATCGACTTTCCGGGGCCGTCGGCCATCATCTTCGAATCGCCTTGCATGCAGCTCGTGCGTCCCGAAGCGCCTGCCACGGTAGACGAATCGGCGTGCATTGGGTGCAGAAAGTGCCTTACTACGCTTGGATGCCCTGCTATGACCTGGCGTGATGGTGTAATGCGCATCGATGCCACCCTGTGCTATGGTTGCGGGCTGTGCGTGGATGCCTGTCCCGTGCAGGCCATTGCTTCCCCCGTGCGCGACGCTGGCCAGGTGCCCTTCGCCGCATTTCGGAAGGAGGCGAAGTAGCATGCTTAACGTGCTTATTGCCGGTATCGGCGGCCAGGGCTCGGTGCTCGCTGCGAAGATTCTCGCCCAAGCCGCGCAGAATCGCGGCTGGCAGGTGCGTACCGCCGAAACCATCGGCATGGCGCAGCGAGGCGGCAACGTAACGTCGCACATTCGCATGGGCAGTAATGGCGAGGCGATTCACTCCTCGCTCGTGGCGCATGGCCAGGCCGACCTTGTTATTGCGCTCGAACCGGGCGAGGGCGTGCGCGCTCTTCCGTATTTGGCGCCCAATGGCCTTATGGTTTGCGCTTCCACGCCTATTCCCTCCGTGGCTACCAGCTTGGCGGGCGATGCCTATCAGGCGGGCGAGCTGCTTTCCCACTTGCGCTCCCATGCGGCCCATTTCGTGCAGGTCGACGAGGCTGCCATCTGCGATGCGGTGGGTAGCCGCAAGGTAGCGAATGTGGTCATGCTTGCCGCTGCCATCATAAGTTCCCGCAGCTGTCAGGCGGGTCTGGGCGATGCCATTGACCTGGATGAATTGACGCGCGCTCTGGAAATGTGCGTGAAGGAGCGCTTTATTGCGCTAAACTGTTCCGCAATTGAACTGACGAACCAGGCGCTTTCGGGCGTCGAATAGACCAAGGCGATGATCAGGCTATGCAAATGACCTCCGACCAGTTCGCGTTGCTTGCCAAGCAGCTCGAGAACCTCAAGGATCGTTCCGCGTTCTATGCGAAGAAGTTCGAGGGCATCGACCTGGCCAGCATAAAGACCCAGGCCGATTTCGAGAAGCTTCCCTTCAGCGAGAAGGCCGACCTGCGCGAGGCGTATCCCCTGGGACTGGCCGCCGTGCCGGAAGAGCAGATCGTGCGCATCCACAGCAGCAGCGGCACCACGGGCACTCCCGTCATCGTTCCCTATACCGCCAAGGACGTGGACGACTGGGGCGAGATGTTCAAGCGCTGCTATGAAATCGCAGGCATCACGAACCGCGATCGTATTCACATCACGCCTGGCTACGGCTTGTGGACGGCTGGCATCGGATTCCAGAATGGCGCCGAGAAGCTGGGTGCCATGGCCATCCCCATGGGGCCGGGCAATACGAACAAGCAGATCCAGATGATGATTGACCTGAAGTCCACGGTTCTGTGCGCCACAGCCAGCTATGCGCTGCTGCTTGCCGAGGAAATCGAAAAGCGTGGCATTCGGGACCAGATTCACCTGCGCAAGGGCGTTATCGGCAGCGAGCGCTGGGGCGCCAAGACGCGCGAGCGCATTCAGGAAATCCTGGGCATCGAACTCTACGACGTGTATGGCCTTACCGAAATCTACGGCCCCGGCATTGGCATTAGCTGTCCGGAAAACGATGGCATGCACGTGTTCAACGACTATGTGTACGTGGAAATCATCGACCCGGAAACGGGCGAGGTGCTTCCCGATGGCGAGTGGGGCGAAATCGTCCTCACCACGCTGCAGAAGGAAGGCGCTCCGCTCATTCGTTTCCGCACGCATGACCTCTCGCGCATCGTGCCCGGTACGTGCGCCTGCGGCCGCGAAGACGTGCGACTCGACATCATTTCGGGCCGTTCCGACGACATGATGAAGATTCATGGCGTGAACGTGTTCCCCAGCCAGATCGAGGAAGTGCTCGCCGCGTTCGATGGCGCTTCGAGCGAGTATCAGATTCGCATTTCGCACCTGGACGGCCGCGACACCATGCGTCTGTACGTCGAGGCGGTAAGCGGCGAAGTCGACTTCGCGCAGCTGGGCAAGCAGATTGCCGCCGAAGTGAAGAGCCGCATCGGCTTCACGCCGCTGGTGAAGATCGTCGAACTGGGCCTGCTTCCCCGCAGCGAGAAGAAGAGCAAGCGCGTGTACGACGAGCGTTACGAATAGCGAATCTTCCATATGCGCTAAAGGGGCGGCTGCGCGATTGCGTGGCCGCCCCTTGCTATGTGCGCATTTTGCCAAGGTATTCCCTTTTTCGCGCCGTATTGTATAATACCCCTAACACTTTAGCACTTTACCGTACTAAAGTGGCCAGGTCAGAAACCCGTTATCAATAATCCGCTCAGAAAAATGAGCGGTTTTGGAAGAAGAGCGACCAGTATACTGGTGCAAGGGCCAAGCGAAAGGTGGGGATGACATGAATTACGTCACGCCGGCGGGATTGCGCGATGTTATGCCCGAAGAAGCGCTGCAGCGCGAACAGATCAACAGCCAGGTTCAGGCGTTGTTCTCGGAGCATGGCTACGCGCCCATCGAAACTCCGTCCCTCGAGCGCATGGATGTCCTGCGCGCCGCGGGCCGCATTCCGTCTCTGCCCTTCAAGCTCTTCGACGCTTCGGGTGATCTGCTTGCCCTGCGTCCCGACGTGACCATGCAGGTGGCGCGCATGTGCGCAACGCGTCTGCGCGGCCAAGCGGGCCCCTTCCGCTTTCGTTATACGCAGCGTGTGTTCCGCGAGGCCGATCAACAGGCCGCTTCGCGCGAGCTCACGCAGATCGGCCTGGAATGCCTGGGTATCGAGGGACCTCAGGTCGACGCTGAAATCGTGGGCTTGTTCGCTTCGGCACTGCGTTCTGCGGGGCTCAGCGCGTTCAAGATTGCGCTTGGCACCGTGGGCGTCTTGCGTGCATTGCTGGAAACCTGCCCGGCGGATGGCGCCTGGAAGAACCAGGTGCTCGAAGCGTACCACGCATCCGATTTCATCGAGCTCGATCGCCTGACCTCGCTGCCCGAGGTTCCCACGGCGTTCGCGCGCGCCATTGCCCAGCTGCCGCTTATCCGCGGTGGGCGTGACGCCATCGAGCGTGCCCGTCAGCTTGCCGAGCCGCTGGGGTGCGCCCGCGGTCTGGCCGATTTGGCTAGCACGTTCGACATTCTGTGCGAACAGGGCATGGAAGACGCGCTGCTCATCGACTTCAGCATCATGAGCTCGTTCGACTATTACACGGGAATCGTCTTCGAGGCGTATGTGCCTGGCATGGGTGCAAGCCTGGGAAGCGGCGGCCGCTACGACGGCATGCTTGCCTCCTACGATGGCGATTCGCTTCCCGCTGGGGGCTTCGCGTTCTACTTGGAGCAGGTCATGGCCGCGCTTGCGGGCCAGGCGGACGCTAGTCGCCCCTTGCGTATTGCCGTGCCGAAGGGCTCGCTCAATGCTGACACCATTCGCGTTCTGGCGGAAGCTGGCCTCGATACCTCTGGTTTGGAAGACCCTGGCCGTCAGCTCATCATTAGCAACCCGGGCGTCGATTACATCATCGTGCGTCCTACTGATGCTCCGGTTTTCGTGGCCATGGGCGCCGCAGATTGCGGCATCTGCGGTCGCGATAGCCTGGTCGAGGCAAGTCCCGACGTGGTGGAGCTCGTCGATTTGCAATACGGCGCATGCAAGTTCGTGGTGGCGCAGCCCAAGGGTGCAACGCCCGCAGTGCAGGAGCGCTATCGCAAGTTGGGCAGCATCCGCGTTACTACCAAGTACCCCAACATCACGAAGGCGTATTACGATCGCATTGGCCAGCAGGTGGAAATCGTTCGCCTGCACGGCAATATCGAATTGGGCCCGCTCATTGGCATGTCCGACCGCATCGTCGACATCACCGCCACGGGCACCACGCTTCGTGAGAACAACCTGGAAGTGGTGGACGACGTCATGGAATCCACCGCCCGTTTCTTTGCCAACCCTTGCGCGTTCCGCATGGACGAACGCGTGTTGCGCCTAGCCACAACGTTGAAAACCAACATCGCAGAGTAGAAGGAGAGTGACCCATGCGACGTGTAGTGCTGAATGCGGGAGAAAAGTTCAATAACGGCCACCTGAAGCGCACGAGCGCCTTCAATGCCCAGGCCCTGAAGGCTGCCACCGACATCGTCGATGCGGTGCGCGAAGGCGGCGACGCTGCGCTGCGCGATTTCACCGCGCGCTTCGACGGCGTTGAACTCGAGAGCTTCCGCGTAAGTCAGGAGGCCATCGATGCGGCCCTGGCTACGCTCGACCCCAATCTGGCGAAGAGCCTCCAGCACGCCGCCGACCAGGTTCGCGAGTTCCACGAGCGTCAGCTGCAGGAAAGCATGTTCGCCGTGCGCCCCAACGGGGCACTTATTGGCAGCAAGCTTACGCCCATCGAGGCCGTGGGTATCTACGTCCCCGGTGGTCGCGCCCTGTATCCTTCCAGCGTCATCATGAACGCCATTCCCGCCCAGGTGGCAGGCGTGGAGCGCATCGTATGCGTCACGCCTCCCACAAAGGACGGTTCGCTCGATCCGGCCGTTTTGGAAGCGTGTCGCATTTGCGGCGTAGGCGAGATCTACTCCATTGGTGGCGCGCAGGCCATTGCCGCACTGGCGTATGGCACGGAAACCATCGAGCCCGTCAACAAGATCACGGGCCCTGGCAATGCGTACGTTGCGGCGGCCAAGAAGATCGTCATGGGCGATGTGGGCATCGACATGATTGCCGGGCCCTCCGAGGTTTGCGTAGTGGCCGACGAAACGGCCGATCCGAAGATGGTTGCCATCGACCTCATGGCCCAGGCCGAGCACGATCCGCTGGCCAGCTGCTATCTGGTGTGCTTCGATGCCGCATATGCCGATGCGGTGGAAGCCAACATCGAGCAGCACATGAAGCGCAGCACGCGTGCCGACATCACCACGGCAAGCCTGCGTGACCAGGGTCTCATCGTGGTATGCCCCGACATGGAAACGGCCATGGGCGCCGTGAACGTCATTGCTCCCGAGCACCTGGAAATGCACATCGCCAATGCCATGGGCCAGCTGGGTGCCGTCCGCAACGCGGGCGCCATCTTCCTGGGCGAGTGGACTCCCGAGGCCGTGGGCGACTACGTGGCCGGTCCGAATCACACGCTTCCCACCGGCGGCACCGCGAAGTTCAGCAGCCCGCTTGGCACCATGGACTTCATGAAGCACTCCAGCGTCATCCAATACACGCGTCAGTCGCTCGTCGACGACGGTGACGCCATCGTTGCCATCGCCGACCGCGAGGGCCTGTGGAGCCATGCGGAGAGTGTGCGCCTGCGCCTGCAGGAGCTGAATCGTGGCTAAGCTGCGCGCTTCGAATTCCCTGCTTCGCGGCGTCGAGCCTTACGACCCGAAGTACCTGCCTGCGCAGGTGGGGCTCAACGCCAACGAGACTACGTTCGATGTTCCCGCCGATGTACGGCAGGCCATCGAAGGGGAAATCGCGCGCATGGCGTTCAATCGCTATCCCGACCCCATGGCCAATGAGCTGCGCCAGGCCATCGCCGAATGGCATGGCGTGGCGCGCGAACAGGTTATTTGCGGTAACGGCGGCGACGAGTTGCTGTTCGACTTGGCTCTGGCCTGGGGCGGCGAGGGCAATGCGCTTCTGAACGTGCCGCCCACGTTCAGCGTGTACGCGGCCAACGCGCGCCTTACTGGCACACAGGTCATCGATGTTCCGCGTCGGGCCGATTTCTCCATCGGCCAGGACGCGGTCGTCGAGCGTGCTTCGCGGGGCGATGTGGGCATGGTGGTCATCACCAGCCCAAATAATCCCACGGGCGATGTGGCGCCCCTTGCGTTCATCGAGCGCCTGCTGCAGGCCACCGATGCATTGGTGCTGGTCGACGAGGCATACATGGAATTCGCGCCGCGCGAAGCCAGCGCCGAACCGCTGCTTGCGAAGTATGACAACCTGGTTATCCTGCATACGTTTTCCAAGGCATATCGCCTTGCGGGCGTGCGCATGGGGTACCTGCTTGCGTCGTCTGCGGTTGTGGCCGAGCTCACGAAAGTGCGCCAGCCGTATTCGGTCGATGCCGTTTCGCAGGCCATTGCGCTGCAGGTAGTGCGGCATCGCGCCTCATTCGACGAGGGCATTGCGCTCGTTGTTGCCGAGCGCGCTCGTCTTGTCTCGGAATTGCAGGCTCTGCCGGGCGTTACGGTGTATCCGAGTGCGGCGAACTTCCTGCTCGTGCGTTTCGAGCAGGATGCCTCTACCGTGTGGGAGCGCCTGTATGAACGGGGCGTGCTCGTGCGCGACTTCAGCGCGGGCCCGCTCACCGCTGGGTGCCTGCGCATAAGCGTAGGCATGCCCCAGGAAAATGATAGGCTTATCGCTGCTTTGCAGACAATTCTGGCATAGAGAGGGGTCGATCGTGGCTGAAGGCACTCGCGTGGCGCACGTTACGCGCATCACCAAGGAAACCGATATCGATATCACCATCGACTTGGATGGCACGGGCGTTACCGACATTCAGACGGGCGTGCCTTTCTTCGACCATATGCTCGATGCGTTTGGCCGTCACGGCTTGTTCGATTTGAAAGTGCGTGCCAAGGGCGACATCGAAGTCGATGCGCATCACACCGTGGAAGACTGCGGCATCGTGCTTGGCCAGGCCATTGCGCAGGCTTTGGGCGACAAGCGCGGCATCGTGCGCTTTGGGAACAGCTTCGTTCCCATGGACGAGTCGCTTCTGCTTGCGGCCATCGACATCTCGGGTCGAGGACAACTGCACTATGCCGTCGACCTGCCCATTCAGATTATCGGCACGTTCGATACCTCGCTGGCGAAGGAATTCTTCATCGCGCTGGCTAGCAATGCGGGGCTTACGTTGCACGTGCGCAGCCTTGCGGGCGAGAACGCGCATCACATCATCGAGGCTGCCTTCAAGGCCACGGGTCGCGCGCTGTGCCAGGCCACGCGCATCGATCCGCGTATTGCCAACGTGCTGCCCTCCACCAAGGGCGCCCTATAGCGTTCGTTTTGCCAAGGAGTTCACATGATCGCGGTCGTCGATTATTGCAAGGGTAATTTGAAGAGCGTCCAGCGCGGACTTGCTGCCGTAGGTGGGGAAGCGGAAATCGTTTCCGACCCTGCGCGCATCGCGTCCGCTCAGGCCATCGTGCTACCGGGCGTGGGTGCATTCGCCGATGCCTCCGCTTCCATGCTCCAGAGCGGGCAGATGGAGGTTATTCGCGAGCGCATTGCCCAAGGCGTGCCATTTTTGGGCATCTGCTTGGGCCTGCACCTGCTCTTCGCCGAGGGCACCGAAGGGGGCAACCCCACGGCCCCCGGTTTGGGCGTCATTCCCGGCGTCGTGGATCGCATGCCCTCGTATGACGAATCGGGTGCGTTCTACAAGGTTCCCCACGTGGGATGGAATACCATCGAGCCCGCCGTCGGCTCGAATTGGGATGCGTGCCGCCTGCTTGCGGGCATTCCTGCGGGCGAGTACTTCTACTTCACTCACAGCTACATTGCCTGCGAAAACGAGTGCACGGTTGCCATGACCCAGCATTCGGTGGCGTTTCCCAGCGTCGTGCAGCGGGGCAACGCGTATGGCGTCCAGTTCCACCCCGAGAAATCCTCGGATGCAGGCTTGGCCGTGCTTCGCAATTTTATGAGCATCGTAAAGGAAGGTTAGCCATGTACTTGCTTCCTGCCATCGACATTCTTGACGGTCGCGCCGTGCGCCTGGCGAAGGGCGACTACAATCGCGTGACGGTCTATAACGAGGACCCCGTTGACCAGGCCAAGCGTTTCGAAGACGCGGGCGCTACGTGGGTGCACGTGGTCGACTTGAACGGGGCGCGTTCGGGCAAGCAGGAGAACCTGGCCCTTATCGAGCGCATTGCCGAATCCACGTCGCTCAAGGTGGAAAACGGTGGCGGCGTTCGCGATATGGCTGCCGTGCAGCGTCTGTACGATGCGGGCGTGAGCCGCGTGGTTTTGGGAAGCGCGCTGGTGGTCGACAAGGAATTCGCCGAGCAGGCCATTGCCAAGTTTGGCGACATGCTGTGCGCGGGCATCGATGCGCGTGGCGGGGAAGTGGCCATCCAGGGTTGGCGCGAGGGCGCGGGCGTACCTGCCGAAGAGCTGGTTGCCGAAGTGGCTGCCGCAGGGTTTAGGCACTTGGTGTATACCGACATTTCGCGCGACGGCATGCAGACGGGCATCGACGCCTTGGCCTACGAACGCATGGCGCGTGTATTCGGAAATCCGGTCATTGCCAGCGGTGGCGTGACCAACATGGACGACCTGCGCAACCTTGCCCAGGTGGCGCAGTCCATCGAGGGCGTTATCACCGGCCGTGCCGTATACGAGGGCACGCTTGGCGTCGCCGAGGCGCAATCATTCTGCGAAGCCCTGTAGGGGCCTAGATTCTGCTAGTTGCCGCGCTTCGGCGCATGGCTGTACACGGGAAGGAGCGACATGCTGGCGAAACGCGTGATTCCCTGCATGGACGTAAAGGACGGGCGCGTCGTGAAGGGCGTGAACTTCGTGAACCTGCGCGATGCGGGCGACCCCATCGAACTTGCCCAGCGCTACGATGAGCAGAAGGCCGACGAGGTCATCTTCCTGGATATCACGGCCACGCACGAGGGGCGTGCCACTACGGTGGCGCTGGCCAGCAGGGCAAGCGAAGAGCTGCACCTGCCGTATTGCGTGGGTGGTGGGTTCCGCACCGTTCAGGATATTCGCACGATGATTGCGGCGGGCGCCGACAAGGTGTCGGTGAACAGCGCGGCGGTGGAAGACCCCACGATCATTACGCGTGCGGCTGCGGCGTTTGGCAGCCAAGCCATCATCTGCGCCATCGATGCCAAGCAGGTGGCGGGCAATCCCAACAAGTGGGAAGTATACGTGCATGGCGGGCGCAAGAACACCGGTATCGACGCCGTGCAGTGGGCCCAGAAGGTCGCTGCGTGCGGTGCGGGCGAGATTCTGCTTACCAGCATGGACCGCGATGGCAGCAAGGATGGGTTCGATATTCCCCTTACGCGGGCCATTGCGCGTGCGGTGGACATTCCCGTCATCGCCAGCGGTGGCGTGGGCACGCTCGAGCACTTCGCCGAGGGTATCATCGAAGGCGAGGCCGACGCCGTGCTCGCTGCGAGCGTCTTTCACTTTGGCACGTATACGGTGCGCCAGGTAAAGGAGTATCTGCGCTCCCAGGGCGTTCACGTGCGCTTGTAGCGGTACAGATTC
>JAILNP010000126.1:0-2831 GCA_024691475.1 Eggerthellaceae bacterium | reverse complement strand
TGGGGCCTTCGAGTTGCGTGAGGCTTCGCCTCCCGCCCTCGCCGGCCCCATCCCGAACGTAGCGCCTTTTAGAATGCTTTCACAGTGTCGCCTGCGGGCTTCACCCCTCGGGGTCCCACCGCCACGATCGGGGCAATCCCGCCGTGCTCGGCTTCGCCTTTGCACGGCGCAGCGGCGGGTACGGGTCGCAACTGGCCAGTTGCAGCTCTTTTCTGCTTCGCTCGGCTGCGCCTTTGCTCAGCCGTATGACCGTGCGGGCAGGAACCGAAGTGGTTGGGGCCCTACCTGCTTCGCTCGGCTTCGCCTTTGCTCAGCCGCACTGAATCGGGGTCGGCAACGTTAAGGCCGATCGTGCATCTGCCTTTTGTACTTCTGGGGTTGGGGAACCCGTTTCCATCCCGCAAGCGTTATGGGGTTGGGGCTCTCGCGCTGCGCTCGGCTTCGCCTTTGCGCAGCCATGCGCGAACAAAAAATCCGTCCCTTGTTCACGCTAGAGTACGCCGGTGTTGTCAAAGGCGGGGATGAAGCTTTCGGTAGCGGCACCGCCTTCTTGCCAGAAGTAATCGGCCATTCCCAGGCCGTCGGCGAAGTCGAGGAGCTGGTCGTATTCTTGCTCGGGGACTTTATGGTTGAGCTCGGGCAAGTTGGGAAAATCGCGCATGGGCGTGTATTGGTTCATGATGCTGTAGAGCACGCTGGAACCGTATTCGTGCCAGAGGTAGTCGAGGATGCGCTTGCTTTCCTGCAAACGGCCGGGCATAAGCAAATGGCGGATGACGACGCCACTCTCCAGGCGTTCTTCCCCACCAAAGGGGCCAAACACGGGCTCACCCGCCGCCTCCGCCATCGCAACCAAGGCCTGCGACGCAACATCGAAGTATTCGGGCGCATGGGAATACGTGCGTGCAGCATTGCTTTCGCCATCGCACCAATAGCGGAAATCCGTGAGATACACGTCAACGCAATCGGAATACTCGCGTATGGTCGAGCCATTCTCGTAGCCACTCGTGTTGCAAATGAACGGCAGCTCGAAGTGACGCTTGGCAACGCGCTTTCGCTCGAACTCGGAAAAGGCACCCGCTTGCACGCGCCGCTCTGGCAGCGCGTCTTCTATGCCCGCAAGCAATTGCTGCGCCTGGCGAATGAAGGGAAAATAGTGGCTGGGCGTAACCAGGTTAATGTTCGCCGCGCCCTGCTCGCGCAGCTCAACGAAGATGCGCGCCAGGCGGCCTTCGGTCACGTCGGTGCCGTGGTTGCCGCAGGCTATCTCGACGTTCTGGCAGAAGACGCACCGCAGAGGGCAATGGCTAAAGAACACGGCCCCGCTACCAACACCTACGCTAATGGGAGGCTCCTCCCATTCATGAAGCGCGGCGCGCGCAATACGCAGCTCGCTCGCTGCGCCGCACACGCCGCGCTCCCCCGCCGCGCGGTTCGCACCGCACCGGCGAGGGCAGAGTTCGCACTTAGTTGGCAGAATAGCCACCGAAACCGCCAAGATCCTCTTCGTCATGATGATGGTGGTGATGATGACCGCAATCGCACTCGTCATCATCTTCGTCATCGTAATCATCGGTAGCGCCCAGCGACGTATAGGCCTCCTGCGCGCGATTCCAGTCGAGACCGAACTTCGAGCTCTCCTCCTCGTCGCGATACACGAGGGAAAGCGCAGATGCGGCCATGTCAACACCACCAATGGTGGCAAGCAAGCGCAGCAGATAATCGGCCGCTTCAGACAGCGGAACGATGAGGTTGAACTCGTCGGCGCAGGCCATGACGGTCTCGATCTCACCAAGCAGCACCTCCACGGTGCACGTACTCGTGAAGGAATTCTCCTCGAGCGCATGTGCCAGGCTTTCGATCTGAGGCGATACCATCTGGGCACGCACGGCGCGATCGGCCGCAGCCACGGAAGCGGAAAGACCACCCGCCACGCGGCAGAGCGCGTCGGCTTCCATGAACGCCTGAAGCGCCATGATCTGCTGGATGGTGAACGAGCACTTGGCCAGCTGGGCATCGCCCGAGCCACCGCAGGGTTCCACCGTACCCACCAGGGCGGCAAGCATCTCGGCTACGGCATTGGCATCGGCTTCCTCGCCCGCCACCAGGGCAAGCAGGTTCTGCGGATTGCCAAACGCATTCGGCAGCGTAACATCGCGCACCACGAGCGGCGCCTCCACGACATGCAGGTCGTTCACCTGGGCAACCGCGGAAAGCTCACGCGCGAGCGACGGAGTGGCGGCGCTAAAATCAACCAGATAGGCACCGGACTTCGCCTTCGAGATGATGCCATCCTCTTCCAGATAGACGTTCTCGAGCGACTCCTGCGACGTGCAGTACGTAAAGATGACGTCGGCACTGTCGACGTCGGATGCCGCAGGAAAGCCAGCGGCAGCGAGGTTCTGGGCGAGTACCTGGCAGATACCCTGATGACCCACGAAAACAAAAGACTTGGGCATATGCCCTCCTTCTCATCGAAGCGGGATGCCTTGGCATCCCGCGTTGTTCAGACTAATTAGACTTGACCCTGTTGGCGATACGGTCGGAAACCGAAAGGTTCTTCCTGCGATCGTTGCCCCAGAACCAACAGGAAAGCATGCCCGGCCCCACGTGGCAGCCGATGGTGGGCCCGATGTTCAAGTTCAAGAACATCGCCCCCTCGTCTTGCTTGGTGAGCAGCGCCTCGAGCTTATCCACATCGTGAGGGACATCGGCATTGCCCACGGCAATGGGCTTGCCAAGCGAGTCGACGTCACGGTTCTTCAGATAGAAATCGACCATGCGCTTCATGCCCTACTTGCGGCCGAGCGATGCGCCGATGGTGGACAGCT
>JAILNP010000034.1:0-49336 GCA_024691475.1 Eggerthellaceae bacterium | reverse complement strand
ACCAAACATAGAACAGCGCATTGGGTACTATGGCCAGCGCATCGTCCTAAACGCACGCGCGATGGGCATAGACAGCTGCTGGGTTGCGGGAACATACAACAAGCGAAACGCCGCTTGCGCCATCTTCAAGGGCGAAAAGCTTTATTGCGTCATCGCACTGGGATACGGCAAAACGCACGGATCGCCTCGCAAAAGCAAGCCAGTGGAAAAGTGCTACCAGCTAGGCAAAGGCGTAGACGCCGCACCAGAATGGTTCGTATCCGCCATGAACGCAGCCATGCTCGCGCCCACCGCAATGAACCGCCAGGATTTCGTCATCACGCTCGAGCCAGGAAACGTGGTAAAGGTAAACCCCACGTCGCGCGGCTCGCTCCCAAAGATCGACATCGGCATCGTGAAGTGCAATTTCGAAATTGGCGCAGGAGATACGCGATTCGCCTGGAGCTGCTCGTAAGAGCACGCGACAAGGCATGCTCTGCCCCACCAGGGCACTCCCCCATGCAAAACGCGACAGTACGAAGCAGGGAAACGAAACCAAAGTGAAAGCAGCCGACGAAGACGTCGGCTGCTGCACTATCACGGCGACAAAAGGTCATCCGAGGCATATGCAAAGTGGTGCGCCCGGCGGGACTCGAACCCACAACCGTCGGATTAGAAGTCCGATGCTCTATCCATTGAGCCACGGGCGCATTAGCAGAGTTATTCTATCGCATCGAACTACGAAAGACCGAACCAAAGCATAAATTTCGGCACGTACCCCGAAACCCAGATAACGAGAATGAGCGCAGGAACGCCCCACGTAAGCCACAGACGCGCCCAACGGGGAAAATGCATGCCCTCGCCCGCGTCGGCCTCGACCACGAAATTCTCCCAGCCCCAGCCGAACTTCGAAACGCAGAAGACGACATAGAGCAGGCTGCCAAGAGGCAGAAGGTTGTTCGAAACGATGAAGTCCTCGATCGACTGAATATCGCCAATGCCGGGGATGGTAACGCCAGCCCACAGATTGAAGCCAAGCGCGCAGGGAATGCTCAGCACGGTAACCATGATGGCGGTATAGGCAACCGCCTGCGTGCGCGTCCAATTCCAGCGATCCATGCCGAAGCTGATGAGGTTCTCGAATACGGCAATGATGGTGGACAATGCCGCGAAGCTCATGAACACGAAGAAGAGCGCGCCCCAGAGCTGGCCCAAGGGCATTTCGCCGAAAATCGTGGGCAGGGTCACGAACACCAGCGACGGACCCTGACCCGGGTTCACGCCAAAGGCAAAGCATGCGGGGAAGATGATGAGGCCCGCAACGATGGCCACAAAAGTGTCGAGCCCAACAATGCGCACGGCCTCGCCCGTAAGGCTGCGTTCCTTGCCCAGGTAGCTACCGAACACCTCCATAGCGGAAATGCCCAGGGAAAGCGTGAAGAACGCCTGGCCCATTGCGGCGAAGACGGCATCGAGGAAGATTTCGGGGGTGGCCATGAGCTTACCGAAATCCGGAACCAGATAGAATGCGAGGCCCGCTTCGGCACCAGGAAGCGTTACGGCGCGAATGGCCAGCGCAACCATGATGATCAGGAGCGCACCCATCATGAACTTCGTAATGCGCTCGACGCCCTTCTGCAGGCCCAGGCTAACGACGAAGAACCCAAGCAGGATGGCAACGAGCATCCAGGCAACCTGCTGGCCGGGGTCGGCAAGGGTAGCCTCGAACGCAAGCCCCACGCCCTCGGCGGAAAGGCCGTTGAACTCGCCCGATGCCATCTTGGCAACGTAGCTGACCATCCAACCACCCACCGTGGTGTAGAACATCATGAGGAGCATGCAGCCAAGGTAGCCCCACCAGCCGAACCAGCCCCACTTCTTCTTCGGGGCAAGCACGTCGAAGGCCTTCGCCGAGCTCTTCTGGCTGGCACGGCCCACGGCAAATTCCATCACCATGACCGGCAGGCCCAAAATTACCAGGAAGATCAAGTACAGCAGAACGAATGCCGCACCACCATACTCACCCGTGATGTACGGAAAGCGCCACACATTGCCAAGGCCGATGGCGCAGCCCGCAGAAATAAGAATAAACCCCAAACGCGAGCCAAAGCGTTCGCGCGGGGCGCTTTCACCAATAAGTTGTTCCGCCATTTCGTTCCCTAATCCACAATCTAAGCCACTATGCGTGAGCGAAATTATACATGACGCTATAGTCGGATAAAGCGCGAAGAGCAAGCATCCATCAAGCTACGAAAGCTCGTCCATCGCGCGATTGGCAAGCTCGTCGGCCTTGTTGTTGCCAGCGTTATCGGCATGGCCCTTGACCTTGTTGAACGTGATATCCGAAAACTGCTTCTTCTCGGCCAGGAGTTCGAGCCACAGATCCTTATTGGCAACAGGCTCCTTCTTTGAATTCTTCCAGCCCTTCTTCATCCAGCCATAGATCCAGCTGGTGATGCCGTTGTATACGTAGGCGCTATCCATGTAGACGTCGACGCCCACGTTCTTGTTCTTGATGGCGCGCAAGCCCTGGATGCAACCCATGAGCTCCATCTTGTTATTGGTGGTGTTAACCTCGCCATCCCACAGTTCCTTGGTATGGTCGCCCCAGATAAGGTACGCACCCCATCCGCCTACGTTGCGATCGTTCTGGTTTCCGCGGCATCCACCGTCGCAGTACAGCTGAACTCTCACCGGCTACTCCCCTTCTCCGAAATACGACGCGCAGTTCAGCGGCGTCTCGTAGCAATCAATTTGCGAGACGGGAAATCCCTTGGCAGCAAGGCTATCGTAGAAATGACGTGCCAGGTTTTCAGCCGTAGTGCGGAACGGAACGATGGTAGGGGCAAAGCCTTCGCCACGCAGCGCCTCGATGGTGGCATCGGACAGCGTGCCCTCTTCCACGAGAAACGTATGGTCGAACGCCTCGGTAAGCTCGCGGACGGCCTTCTTGAACTCTCCAAAGTCGACCACCATATCGCGCATGGTTCCCTGAGTGCGCAAGCTGGGCTGACGCAGGTAGGCAACCACCCTCCAGCGATGACCATGAAGGTTTTCGCACTTGCCATAGTAATCAGATAGAAAATGAGCGCTATCGAAGCAGCTCTCGGTTTTCAAACCGTACATACACATCCATATCGTTCGCGGTTGTTTAACTGAATGATGATAGCACGGAGGCAGCGTGTGCTACCATGGATGCCCAAAACGAAGGAGAAATACGTGTCCGTTCTGCTCACCTGCAAAGACGTCCATCTCGACTACCCCACGAAGGAAATATTCCGCGGGGTTACGCTCGGCGTGAACACGGGCGACCGCATCGGCATCGTTGGCTTGAACGGCCACGGGAAGTCTACCCTGCTCAACGTGCTGTCCGGAAGCGTTGCCCCCGATTCGGGTCAAGTCATCGCAACGAGCAACGCCACCATAGGCGTTTTGCGTCAGCACGACGAATTCGACGACGAAGACGTGGTACGCGACATACTGGCGTCAACCGAGACCAGAGCCTACACCTGGGAGGCAGACCGCACGACGCGCGGAATCGTAGAAGAGCTGCTCGGTGACGTAAGCCTCGACAGCAACGTGGGAAGCCTATCGGGCGGACAGCGCAGGCGCGTGGACCTCGCTCGCCTGCTCATCGGCGACTGGAACGTGCTCATGCTCGACGAGCCCACGAACCATCTGGACATCGGCGCCATTCACTGGCTGGCGAACCACCTGTCCACACGCTGGGCCGCAGGTGACGGCGCCCTTCTCGTGGTGACGCACGATCGCTGGTTCCTCGATGAAGCCTGCCAGAGCATGTGGGAAGTGCATGACGGAATGGTAAGCCCCTTCGAAGGCGGCTACTCCGCATACATCATGCAGCGCGTGGAACGCGACAGGCTCGAAGCGCTCGCCAAGCAGAAGCGCGCAAACCAGCTCCGCAAAGAGCTGGCATTTCTCTCGCGCGGCGCCCAGGCACGACGCAGCAAGCCAAAATTCCACGTTGAAGCCGCGCAGGCCCTCATCGCTGACGAACCACCCGTGCGCAACCCCATCGAGCTAAAGCAAATGGCCACTGCGCGCCTGGGCAAGCAAGTGCTCGAGCTCAACGACGTATGCGTCGACCGCGGGGGCAAGCGCGTTCTGAACGAAATCACGTGGAACATCGGCCCCGGCGATCGCATTGGCATCCTAGGCGAAAACGGCGTCGGAAAGTCCACACTGCTGAACGTGCTCAACGGAAGACTGCGTCCCACGCTCGGCCACATCAAGATTGGCCGCACGGTAAAATTCGCCACGCTCACTCAGAACCTCGACGAACTTCGCCCCATCGAAGACGACGTCGTTCGCGTAGTGCTATCGCGCTACAAGACATACTACAAGGTAGACGGCAGAAACCTCAGCCCCTCGGCCATGCTCGAGCGCCTGGGCTTTTCCCGCGACGAGCTCAATGCGCGCGTGAAGGACCTTTCCGGCGGGCAGCGTCGTCGCTTCCAGCTGCTGCTCATCCTGCTCGATGAGCCAAACGTCCTGGTCCTCGACGAGCCGGGCAACGATTTGGACACCGACATGCTTGCCATCACAGAAGACCTGCTCGACACCTGGCCGGGCACGCTCATCGTAGTCAGCCACGACCGCTATTTCATCGAGCGCGTCACCGATGACCAGTACGCCATCTTGGGCGGACGGGTCTTCCACGTACCAGGCGGCGTCGACGAATACTTGAAGCGCCTGGAACGCGAGAAGAGCATGGCTGCGACGGACGAAAGCAAGCCCGCCGCTCCGCATCAGCAGAAGGAAACCACGGCGGGGTTCTCCAATGCCGAGCTGCGCGAGATGAAGAAGCAGCTCCGCAGTCTGGAACGTAAGATGAACACCCAGCAGGACAAGGTGGACAAGAAGAAGGCCGAATTGCAGGAATGCGACCCATTCGACTACGCCGCGCTCGGGGCGATTCAGCAGGAAATCCAGCAAGCGCAAGACAATCTGGACGCCCTCGAGCTGGAATGGCTCGAGCTCTCCGAGAAGCTCGAAGGATAAATCACCTGCATATGTGTGCTGAATCTCGTATTTGAGAAGGACTTTGAACTATAGCGCCATCGCACATCGAAGATACTGCTATAGTTTCAACCATATATGTGCAAACACGCATGTTGTTAGAAGGAGAAACAGTGTCTGAATTTACAGCACGCGATATCGATGGCTCGGTGGCCGTCCTTATCCCTTGCTACAATGAAGCGGTAACGATTGCTAAGGTTATCGACGATTTCAAACGCGAGCTTCCCGAAGCCGATATCTACGTCTACGACAACAACTCCTCCGATGGCACGGGTGACATCGCCCGCGAGCACGGGGCTATTGTCCGCACCGAAACGCGACAGGGCAAGGGCAATGTCGTTCGTCAGATGATTCGCGAGATCGACGCCGATTACTACATCATGGTCGATGGCGACGATACGTACCCCGCAGAAGCAGCCGCCTCGCTCATCGAGCCCCTGGTGAACGAACGCGCCGACATGACCGTTGGCGACCGTCTTTCCAACGGCAGCTACGGCGAGGAAAACGACCGTGCGTTCCATGGTCTGGGTAACAACCTGGTCCGTTGGCTCATCAAGGTTATCTACGGCTTCGAATTCCACGACGTCATGACGGGCTACCGCGCATTCAACCGCGTGTTCGCGAAGACCATGCCGGTTATCAGCCCCGCATTCGAAATCGAAACCGAGCTCTCCATCCACGCCGTCGACAAGCGTTGGCGTGTCGTGGAAGTGCCCATCGACTACCGTGATCGCCCCGAAGGCAGCTACAGCAAGCTTTCCACGTTTGGCGACGGCTGGAAGGTGCTCAAGTGCATCGGTCAGCTGTTCAAGGACTACCGTCCGCTGGCCCTGTTCGGTTGGCTTGCCCTCATCCTGGTAATCATCGGCCTGATCGTGGGCATTCCGGTTATCGGCGAGTTCAACTCCACGGGCCAAGTGCCCAGGCTCCCATCGGCCATCGTGGCCGTGGCCTTCGTTGGCGCGGGCATGCTCAGCTTTAGCTGCGGCCTCATCCTCGACACCTCGGTGAACAACCACCGCAAGGATTACGAGATGTCGGTCATCGAAGCATACCGACGCTACGGAAAGAAATCCGAGAAATAAAAACGAAAGGCCAGCAAACGCTGGCCTTTTATTTTGCCCTGGAGCCAGTGACAGGACTCGAACCTGCAACCGCCTGATTACAAATCAGATGCGCTACCATTGCGCCACACTGGCACTTCAGAGCAAGCAGTATTATGCCATAGATTCCGTTAAATGACTGAAAAAAGATAATCGACCCCACCTGCTACCTCGCGTGACTCTACTATGGAAGAGACAAAGCGAAAGCGACCGCCAAAGGAGATAACGCGTGCTCGAAGCGCTTCAGAACTTCCAAACCGAATTTCCCCTCCTCAATACCATCCTCACGGGTGCGGCTATCTTGCTTGCCACCTGGGTCATCGAACGAATCGTGCGACGCATCATCATGCACATTGGCCGCAACGACAACATCGATTTGCCCGCAGGATCCATCTTTGCGAACATCGCACGTGTGGCGCTGTGGCTATTCGGCCTGATCATCGTTGCAAAAGTCTGCTTTGGCTATGACCTTACGGCATTCATCGCAGCCCTGGGCGTTGGAGGCATCGCGCTTTCGCTGGGTCTGCAAGACACCATTGCAAACCTCTTTGGTGGCCTGCAGATCACCCTTGGGCGCATCGTCGATCCCGGCGACTACTTCTACGTAGACAACGCCGTCGCGCGCGTAACCGACGTATCGTGGCGCCACACCACTCTCGTCGACGCCACGGGCAGCACCTACATCGTTCCGAATTCCGTCATGTACAAGAACAAGCTCGTAGAGGCGGGAGAATTCGGGCTGGTCAACGTACCGATCATTCTCGACCCCACGACTAACCTCGACGAATTCACCGAGAAGGTGAAGGAAGCCCTATCCGAAACCTTCACCGAAACCTTGGGCCCATTGGGCATTCGCGTGCTCATGAATGGCATGTCCCTAGGCGGGCTTTCGGGCACCGTCACCGTGGACATCCAACGCGATGCCTACAGCAATGCGGTGGCAGCGAACATGATCTCGCGCGCGATTGACCCACTGCTCAAGCAGTACGGAACGAAGGCATATTCGATGCAGTAAAGGAAACCCCACAGCCCGAACGACGGAAGCTGCGGGGTTTCTTGCATACGCTACTGGACAATGGAGCGAAGGCGCTCCCAGGTGGCGTTACGACCCTGGATAACGGATCCTATCTCCTCGTCGCTCAGGGCGCGGAAGCGCGCCTGACGGCGTAGATAATGTTCCACGCTCCCCCATGCATCGCCCTCGGCAAACTCACGCGGATTACGCGAAAGCTTGAAGGAACCACCCGCAACGTCGCTCACGGCAGGACCGCGATATTCCGCCAGATACCAGAGACCGCAATCTACCACTTCCTTGGCAATGTCGATGGTCTCGTCGACGCCGCAGCCCCAGCCTGTTGGGCAAGGAGCAATCACGTGGATGAAGCGCGCGCCCTTCACCGACTTCGCCACCTCGACCTTGCGAATAAAGTCGTTGAGATAGCCAATGCTCGCGGTAGCCGCATAGGGAATACCATGCGCGGCAACGATCTCGAACAGGTTCTTCTTTTCCGTAAGACAGCCATGCGCATTGCGACCAGCGGGCGTTGTGGTGGTCTTGGCACCAAAGGGCGTAAGCGAGCTCTTTTGAATGCCCGTATTCATATACGCTTCGTTGTCATAGCAGATGTACAGGATGTCGTCGTTTCGATCGATGGCACCCGAAAGCGCCTGCAAGCCGATATCGGCCGTGCCGCCATCGCCCGCAAAGCCCACGACCGTGCAGTCGTCGGGCTTGATCCCCTGAGCCCGAAGCCCCGCTTCGATACCGGAAAGAACGGCGGCAGTTGCCGCGAAAGGCGTGATCATGGCGTTATTCGCAAAGCACAGCTGGGGAAAGTTGAACCCAACGGCACTCATGCACCCCGCGGGAAGCGCCGCAACGGCATGAGGGCCC
This sequence comes from Eggerthellaceae bacterium, assembly GCA_024691475.1. GTDB lineage: Bacteria > Actinomycetota > Coriobacteriia > Coriobacteriales > Eggerthellaceae > Denitrobacterium. The sequence goes on along the minus strand of JAILNP010000034.1, from coordinate 41,320 downwards.
AGCACCTTGAGCGCCTGACGAAGCACCAGCGAACCGCCACAGCCAGCACAGGCCTTGTGGCCGAAGAAGAATTCGTCATCGGTAATGGTCTTGGCAGTAATAGCCATTAGAGCACCTCCCCTTCATCTTCCACGCGCAGGAAGGTAACCGGGGGAACATCTCCACCCTCGGCGACCTTCTGCAGACCTGCGAAGATACCATGCATATCCTCGCGGGAGATGTCGTCACCACCCAGGCCACCCACGAAGTTGCGCGTTGGAACAGAAATACCTGCACGCTGAAGTGCGGAATTCACGTTCGTGAACACCGTGCCCTCGGCGCCAAACGAAATATCCTTTTCAAGCACGCCAACGCAGGCCACGCCCGAAAGCACTTCGCATAGCGCCTCGTACGGAAAGGGCCTCATGTAGCGAATGCGCACAGAGCCGGCCTTCACGCCTTCAGCCCTCAGTTCGCGCACCACCTCTTCGGCGAGGCCGGAAATGGTCCCCAGCGTAACCAAGACGAAATCGGCATCCTCGCATGCGTACGGTTCGATGGCGCCCGTGTACGTACGGCCGAACGTAGCGGCAAACTCAGCTTCCACCTGGTCTATCACGGAAAGCGCGCCGCACATGTCCTCATGCGCGCGGTACTTGTAGTAGCGGTTGTACGCAGGCCCCGCCGAATACCCGATGTTCACGGGATGTTCGAAATCGAAGCGATTCGCGGTAGCGTATGGCGGAAGGAACGCATCAGCGGCTTCCTGCGTGGGAACATGCACCTGCTCGTATGTATGAGTAAGGGCAAACCCGTCGAGATTCACCATAACCGGCGTAGCAACACGCGGGTCTTCGGCGATTCGATACGCCATAAGTGCCAGGTCGAGCGCTTCCTGGGCATCGCGCGCATACACTTGAATCCAGCCATGATCGAGCAAACCCAGCGAATCACGCTGATCGCCATAGATATTCCAAGGCAGACAGGTTGCCCTGTTTGCATTCATCATGACAATGGGAAACCTACCACCGGCAGCATACGTAAGGCATTCCGCCATGTAGAGCAAGCCCTGACTGCTCGTAGCGGTAAACGTGCGCGCACCCGTAGCAGCAGCGCCAATAGCCGCGGAAAGGGCGGTATGCTCGCTTTCCACATGCAGGTACTCCGCCACCAGATCGCCACGCTCCACCATCTCGGAAAGGCGCTCGACCACAACGGTCTGTGGCGTAATGGGATACGCGGAAATGACCTGGGGCCGAGCAAGGCGCACTCCCTCGGCGAAGGCCTCATCACCCGAAAGGAAACGCTTATCGCTCATCGTCGCATCCTTTCTCGGAAACCATCGCAAGAGCCTCGAAACGACACACGGTAACGCAAATGCCGCAGCCTTTGCAGAAATCCAGGTCGACAAAGAGAGAAGGCTGGCCACTCCCCTCTTCTGCATGGGTCTTGCGAATCGCCCCATCGGGGCAGTACATATAGCATTGCAGGCACGACGTGCACGAATTGGCATTGATCACCGGACGCTGCTGACGCCATCCGGCATTACGTTCCACCAGATGACCGGCCTCGAAGCATGTCGAACGGTCGAATTGCGCAGGTACGCATTCCCATTGGCGAAGCGTGGGAATGACAATTCCGCCCTGTTTTGAAGAAATGCCCATTATGCGTTACCTCCGTCTTCGCCCGCGGCCAAAACGGCATCGACAACCGCAAGGTTCTTCGCATGCAGCTTCGCGGGCATGTAATGCTCAATCGACCAGGCAAGCGCATCGCGGCCGAACCCATCGACCAGGCAGGTTAGCTTAGCCAGCAGCGCCGTATTGGGAATGACGCGGCCGAGTATCCTCTGGGATATCCCATCCGCATCAACCGTAACGATGCGCGCATCGCCAAATGAACGCACGCTATTGACCAGGGCGAAACCACCAGGCTTCAATTCCTCATCCCAGCCCTCGTCGAAGAGCGTGTCGTCGAGGTAGACCACAATGTCGGCCCGAGCGCATGCGCTCCTATCGCCAATGGGAGCATCGTCAAGTTTCGTGAACGCACGCATGGGAGCGCCACGTCGTTCGGGACCGAACGAGGGAAAGGCAAGCGCGTGTTTGCCATCGGGAGCACTATACCCCGCGGCAAGCAAGCGCGCAGCAGTGAAGGCACCCTGTCCGCCCCTTCCATGCCATATGACTTCAATCACTATGATTCCTTCCAGAAACTGTCAACCCCAGATTGCCAAAGAGGCGGCGCCGATGAATACCGGCGCCGCCCAGGTGCATGCGTTAACGGAAACGTTCGAATTTAGAACTGCACGTAACGGGAGAGGTTCTTCGTAAGGCTATCGACGAACACCTTGCTGAGGCCCTCGATCTGCTCGCCCCTGCGCGCAATGTAGCCGAGCTTCAACGTAACGTCGGTCTCGAGCGGCAGCGTCTGCAGCAGGCTGCCGTCGGTAATACCCACCAGGATGCCACTCGTGATAGTGTAGCCATTCACCGCGCAAATGAGCTCGGTGAGGCTAGCGCGATCGGTAGTGGCGATGCGCTTGGTTCGCGGCACGTTGGCCAGAGCCTCCTCGTAGAACGCGTAGGAATCGCCCTTTTCCTGCTCGAAGTACACATAGGGATAATCTTCCAGATCTTCGATGCGCAGGCTTGCCGCGTTGGAAAGCGGATGGCTAGCCGGAAGCGCCACGTAAGGCTTGCTGCTGATGATGGGCGTAAACTCCAAGCCAGATTCCTCCAGCGTATGATTCAGCTCATCGGCGTTCTCGGTAGTCTCGAAGATGACGCCCAAATGGCTACGGCCGCTGTAGACATCCTCAATGACGCTACGCGTAGTGCCATTGCGGAACGCATACGAATACTCGACACCGCCACCTGCAAGCACGGTATGGGCAAACGCCTGAACGCTGAATAGATAATGCTGACCCGATACAGTGAATTTCTTAGCCATGATAACTCCCTGATCCTTCGTTCAACCCATTAGTTGTTTTCACGTTCGTCGATGAAGCGCGAAGCCTTATGCTCGCTCGAAACGCCCAGCTTGCCGGCGTCGAACACGATGACCTTTGCGGGACGCACGCCCGTGTGGGCCTTCAGTGCCTGCTCGACGCGCTTCGAAACGGCATCGTATGCCTCATCGGAGCCCTGCGCGCGCTCGACGGAAACCTCGTAACGCGTGGTGTAGTTCTCATTGTAAACGCGAATTGAGTATTCGCCGGTGAGACCACGTTCGGCACGCACAACATACTCTACGTCGGAGGGGAACACGTTCACGGCGCCAACGATAAACATCTCGTCCTTGCGACCGGTAACGTGAATGCGAGCATGGGTACGACCGCATTCGCATTTTTCGGTGCTCACGTAGCCAATGTCGCCCGTACGGAAGCGAATCATGGGACGAGCCTTCTTCATGAGCGTGGTGTACACCAGTTCGCCCTTGCTGCCCGGGGCAAGCACTTCGCCCGTGACGGGGTCCACCGTCTCAACCAGGATCTGATCTTCCACGATGTGCAGGCCATCCTTGGCCTCGCACATGGCAGCGCACGCACCGTAGATGTCGGACAGGCCGAAGAAGTCGACGACCTTCGCGCCCCACATCTCCTCGATGGCCTCGCGCGTGCTCTTGATGGAGCCGCCGGGCTCGCCTGCAACGATGATGGTGTGGATGCTGAAGTCCTTCTTGGGGTCGAGGCCCTTGGCCTTGGCCTTCTCGCCCAGGGCCCATGCGTACGAGGGGCTCGTCCAGATGACGGTTGGCTGATAATGCTGAAGCACGAACATGAGACGATCGCTGGGAACAGCACCAACCCAGATGGCCGTAGCGCCCAGGCGCTGAGCGCCGATTACGTCGGGGCCGCCAACGTACAGGGCGAAGTTCAGGCCATGAACGTAACGGTCGTTCGGACGCATACCAGCCTGCCAGAACAGACGAGCCTCGGTGTCCTGCCACAGGTCGAAGTCCTCCTGCGTGAAGGGGCTTACCGTGGGAACGCCCGTGGAGCCAGAGGAAGTGGCCATGAAGACGACGTCGTCTTCGGGAACGGAGCACATCTCGCCGAAGAAGGTGCCAACATGCTGTGTATCGCGCTCCGTCTGCTTGTTGATGAAGGGAAGCTTCTGAATGTCGCTAAGCGTCTTGATGTCCTCGGGGGCAACGCCGGCCTCGTCGAAGCTACGATGGTAGTACACGGTGTTGTCGTAGGCGTACTTCACCATTTCCTGAAGACGCTCGAGCTGAAGCTTCTCAAGCTCGGGGCGCGGCATGCACTCGATTTCGGGATCGTAGTATTTCTGATCGTACGGGATGTTCTTTTTCGCCATGCCTAGCTCCTTATCGATATTGCATAACACGCCAAAGCGTTTTGTCTGACGTATATGAATGATTTCATGAGTTAAATGCCGATGCAATAGATAGCGTATTGGGTATAAGCGAGTTCTCGCTATCACTATTATAGATAGCAAAAACACCTTTGAGCGGTTACACTTCTAACAAAGCGATTCACGCCCAAAGGAGAGCGAAGATGACGCTGCAGCAACTGCGTTACATACTGGCCGTAGCAGAATACGGCTCCATCAACGCCGCGGCCACGCGGCTCTATTCGTCGCAGAGCAACCTATCCACTGCCATCAAGGACCTTGAAAGCGAACTGGGCATTTCCATCTTTCGTCGCAGCAATCGCGGGGTTACGCTCACCAACGAGGGCACCGAGCTTTTAGGCTACGCACGACAGGTAATCACACAAGCAGACCTGCTGGAAGCACGCTATAGCCACGACGATTCCGACCAGGCCCGTTTGGCGGTATCCACGCAGCATTACTCGTTTTCCGTGGAAGCATTCGTACGCACGCTGGAAGAATGCGGTGGCGACGAATACGAGTTCGTCCTCCGCGAGACGGGCACCTTGCAGATCATCGAGGACGTGAAGGAGTTCCGCAGCGAAATCGGTATCCTATACACCGATAACTACAATCAGCGCGTGCTCTGGAAGGCGTTCGATGACGCGCATCTCATGTTCTACCCACTCTTTGAGGCACCCGTGCACGTGTTCGTGGGAGAGCATCACCCGTTAGCGAAACGGAAGACGATTCAGCCTGGCGACCTGGCTGAGTATCCGCGGTATTCGTTCTTGCAGGACGAGCGAAACTCCTTCTACTATTCCGAGGAACCCTTCGCCTACCTGCCCCACGCGAAGAACGTGCGCATCACCGACCGCGGAACGCTCGCGAACCTGCTTGCAAGCTGCAACGGCTACACCATTTCAACGGGCCTGCTTTCCAGCGAAATGTACACGGGCATTGCGAGCATCCCGCTGGAAACAAAGGAGACCATGAAGGTAGGCTACGTAATCCACCAGGGCCGAGATACGGGCTGGCTGCTCCACTCGTATATAGCGAACCTGAAGAAGCTCATCGCCGCCTGCCCCGACGTAACGAGCTACGTAAGCTAGAGCAGCGACTGAGGGTCCACGTCAATCGCGACGCTCACCGTGCTCTGGGCCTTGCGAGCGCGAAAGACAGGAGCCAGCACCGTGGCGATATCGGACCCAAGCGGCGCCTTCACGCTAATGTGGTAGCGATAGTTGCCACGCAAACGCGAAAGCACGCATGGCACCGGAGGCAACATGAGCCAATCGCCCACGGCTACCTTCGATAGCTGGTCGCGTAGCTGCTCGTACAGTTGAATGGCGTGATCGCGCACTTCCCCTTCGTTCTTGCCCCAAATGCGCACGTCGGCCAAGCGCACGTACGGAGGATATTGCAGGGCCTTTCGCTTGGGGAGCTCGTCCTTCAGGAATGCTGCGCGGTCGTAACGGGCAGCGGCGCGTATGGCAGCAGACGACGCGTTATACGTTTGCACGATGACGCGGCCCGGCAAATCGGCGCGACCCGCACGCCCCGCAACCTGCTGAATCAAGTCGAACGTGCGCTCCCCCGAACGAAAATCGGGAAGGCGCAACTGCGTATCGGCATTGATGACGCCCACAAGCGTCACGTCGTCGAAGTCGAGCCCCTTTGCAATCATCTGGGTACCCAGCAGAACGGCGGCATCGGCCGACGCGAAGCGCTCGAGTAACGCACGATGAGCGCCCTTGCGCGACGTCGTATCGGCGTCCATGCGAATGAGGTCGACGACGATGTCATCTTCGGAAATGGTCATGAGCGAAGACGCTTCCGCATCGGAAGAGCACGTGACGTGGTAGCGGGATCCAAACGCCTCGATTGTTCCCCGTAGCTCGGCTTCCACGCGCTGCGTGCCCGCGCCAAACTTCTTCAAGTAGGGGCTACCGCATTCGGGGCACAGCGCTGGTGCCGCCATGGTGTAGCCGCAATGATGGCACACCAGGGAAGAGCCGCGCTCATGGTAGGTAAGCGACGTAGAGCAGCTGGGGCACGTGGGCACGAACCCGCATTCGCGACAAAGCAGAAACGAGGCGAAACCACGCTGGTTGAGCATGAGAACGGCCTTGCGACCTTGGTCTACGGTCTCCTTCAGGGCGTTCTGCAATTTGCGAGAGAACATGGAACGGCTGCCGCTGCCAAATTCATTCGCCATGTCCACGACATCGACGCGCGGCATGGGCTTGCCGTTCGCGCGTTCAGGAAGCTCGACGCAAGACCACGCTTCATCGAAATGGACGCGATGGAGCGTTTCGATGGAAGGCGTGGCACTACCCAAAACGAGCGCACCGCCCACATGCTGGGCCATCCACGCAGCTACGTCACGCGAGACGTAGCGCGGGGCCTGGTCTTGCTTATACGAACCTTCGTGCTCCTCGTCGATGACGATGAGGCCAAGATTCGCAAGCGGAGAGAAGAGCGCACTACGGGCGCCCACGACGACGCGCGCATCGCCCGAGCGAATGAAATCCCACTGGTCGTAGCGCTCCCCCACGCTCATGCGCGAATGGAGCACGGCGACCATATCGCCGAACCTGCCCCTGAAGCGAGCAACCGTCTGCGGCGTAAGGGAAATCTCAGGCACGAGGACGATAGCCGTCTGACCCGCCTTGATAACCCGCTCAATGGCCTGCAGGTAGACTTCCGTCTTTCCCGAGCCCGTAACGCCATCCACGAGCACAACGCGCCCGCAATGGGCATTGTAAGCCTGCTCGATTTCGACAAGCGCGCGTTCTTGCCCCTCGGTAAGCTTCGGTTTGGCAGTAGGCTCGAAGGCAACAGAACGATAATCCATCTGCGCGGCCGCGCCGTCAACGCGCTCCATGCCACGCATGCGACGACGCGATTCCACCGCAAGCACGCCCCGTTTCTCAAGGGACTTCAGAACGCTCGAAACCGATCCGTATTCCGCAGTGAGCTCGGCAGCGCGCAACTCGCCCGCGGAAAGCGCCCGAAGAATGGCCTCTTGCTTGACCGCTCCCTTGCGTGGGGTAAATTCAGCCGCTGCCGGCAGAAGCCGCACCCAACGATCATCGACCTCTCCAACCGTAGGCTGCTCCAAGCGCCAGCCATGAGCACCTCGCACCATGCGAGGAACGCCACCGGGCGGCGTGAACAGACGAACGCAGCTGGAAAGCGGTGCGACATAGCGATTGGCAAGGAATTCCGCACATGCGGCGCCGTTCTCATCGAAGAAGGGCTTGCTGAGGACGGATGCAATGGGCTTAAGCTTTGACGCCTTGCAACCAGCATCGGCCTCGAGCGAAGCAAGGTCGTCTTCCGCATATTCGCTCACGCGCATAACGAAGCCAACGGCCTGCCGACCGCCAAACGGCACCAGAACAGAGCACCCGACCTGGAAATCATCCAGATGATCGGGTGCGATGTAGGTGTAAGCGCTATCGAGCGCCTGAGTTGGTATGTCGAGGACTACCTGCGCAGTGCGCATGGACTACAGCCCGCAAGCAGCACGCAATTCATCGACCTTGTTCGTGGCTTCCCACGTAAACTCGGGAAGCTCGCGGCCAAAGTGGCCATATGCGGACGTCTTGCGGAAGATGGGACGGCGCAGATCGAGGGCATCGATGATGGCAGCCGGACGCAGGTCGAAGACCTGGCTGACGGCAGCTTCGATCTTTTCGATTTCCACCGTGTTGGTACCAAACGTTTCCACCAGGATGGAAAGGGGACGCGCCACGCCAATGGCGTAAGCGAGCTCGATTTCGCACTTACTTGCCAAGCCCGCAGCCACGATGTTCTTGGCAACCCAACGAGCAGCATACGCAGCGGAACGGTCGACCTTGGTGGCGTCCTTGCCGCTGAACGCGCCGCCGCCGTGGCGCCCCATGCCGCCGTAGGTGTCGACGATGATCTTGCGGCCGGTGAGGCCCGTATCGCCCATGGGGCCACCCACGACGAACCTACCCGTGGGGTTCACGAAGACCTCGGCACCTTCCCAAGCGACGCCCTCGCGCTCGAATACGGGAGCAATGACATGCTCGATAAGGTCGGCCTTGATCTGCGGCGTTTCCACTTCGGGAGCGTGCTGCGTAGAGATGAGCACCTTTTCGACGCCCACCGGCTTGTCGTCGACATAGCGAACGGTGACCTGCGTCTTTCCGTCAGGACGCAGGTACGGCAGCTCGCCGTTCTTGCGCACCTCGGTAAGACGCTCGGAAAGACGATGCGCCAGGAAGATGGGCATGGGCATAAGCGTGCTGGTTTCGTTGCACGCGTAGCCAAACATCACGCCCTGGTCGCCAGCGCCAATGGTGTCGTACGGATCGTTTTCGGCGGCTTCGCCATGCTGCGCCTCGTAGCTTTCGTCGACGCCTGCAGCGATATCGGCAGACTGCGCGTGCATGTAGTTGGCAACAGCGCACGTTTCAGCGTCGAAGCCCATGTCGGAACCCGTGTAGCCAATTTCGCGCACGACATCACGCACGATAGTGTCCACGTCGACGTACGCCTGGGTGCGAACCTCGCCCATAACGGTAATGATGCCCGTGGTGGTGAACGTCTCGATGGCGGTGCGCACCTCGTTAATGTCGGCAGCGGTACCACTGTTGGGCGAAACGTAACCAGCTTCCTGAAGGGTGGCTTCGCGCTCGAGGATGGCATCGAGGATGGCATCGGAGACCTGGTCGCAAATCTTGTCGGGATGTCCCTCTGTGACCGATTCGCTCGTAAACAGGTAGGAACGACCCTGAGTTTCATTCGCCATGGAACTATCTCCTTCGTAAGTAGCGGCGGATGGGCTCTACGCCCGTATTTTTTCTTGCGTGCAATGATACACTTTTACGGAAAAAACCATTCGAACTTTTCGGAGAGAACCCATGACGCTGAACAAACAGTACACCAATGAGTTTACGAGGATAATCGAGCAGCTCGATGGCGATATCGATAGCCGCCGCGCTGCATTCGCATACATGGAGAATTCCACGGCCATCGTGCACTACGAACTCGCAGAATCCTCGTTCGTACCGCGCCTGTTCGACCGCGCCACCTATGACGAAATGAAGCACGTAGCGGAAACAACGCACACCATCTGCGAAAAGGTAATGCGCCATTACCTGGACGACGCAGACTATCGCCAGATCTTCGAATACGACGAGCGCCTGGCGGATCTCATTATGATTCCCCAGCGCTATGATGCACTGCTCCCCTTCGCCCGCTTCGACATTTTCCTGAACGAAGACGACCTGACCAGCGGATTTTGCGAGCTAAATGCCGACGGATCCTCGGGCATGAACGAAGACCGCGAGCTAAACATCTCGCTCGCGAACAGCAAGACCATGCAGGAATTCAAGAAGAACCATACCGTGCAGACAAGCGATCTGTTCTACCCCTGGGTCGACGAGTTCATCCACATTTACAACACGTTCGAGAACCGCGTCGAGCATCCCACGTTCGCAATCGTGGACTTCATGGAGAACGCCGTGGTCGACGAATTCAAGGTGTACTGCACCTACTTCGCGCAGCGCGGATACCCTTGCATCGTTGCCGATGTGCGCGACCTGGTCTTCGAAGACGGCGTGCTCCGCACGAAATCCGGTCGCCGCGTCGATGCCATCTGGCGTCGCAGCGTCACCAACGATATCCTGAACCACTGGGACGAAAGCCAGCCGCTCATCGAAGCCACCCGTGCGGGAGCCGTGGCGCTCATCGGAAGCTTCGCAGGCCACATCGTTCATGACAAGCAGATCTTCGACGCGCTCTTTCATCCGAAGACGCGCGCGTTCCTTACGCAAGAAGAATGCGATTTCGTTGACGCCCACGTTCCGCAGACGAAATTCCTCGACGACGCTCACATCAATTTGGACGAAGTGCGCGCGAACAAGGACAGCTGGATCATCAAGCCCACCGACCAGTATGGCGCCGCCGACGTCTACGCAGGCCAGATGCATACCCAAGAGGAATGGGAAGCCATCGTAAGCAAATTCGCGAATGGCGCCGCTGGCGCACCCTTCCTGGTGCAGACGTACCTCACGCCCTACGAGACCGACGTGCTGCCTATCGTTCCCGACATGCTGGAACGCGATGCCGCAGACATTCCGCGTCAGCTGAGGCCCTACAAGAACCTGAATGGCCTCTACGTGTTCAACGGAACCTTCGCGGGCGTGTTCAGCCGCCTGGGGCCAAATGCCATCATCAGCAATCCCATGGGCGACCTTACGAGCGCAACCATCTGGGTCGACTGCGACCTATAATCGAAACGAGCAATTCAAGAACATGAGCAAACCAAACGAGTCTTCCCCGCTATCCACGTTCGTCGCGAACGTGGCGTCCATTCTATGCTGCGTTTGCCTTGCGGCAACATACCTGTTCGCAGGCTATGCTGCCTGCGCAGCACAACCCACGACACGACTGCTGGCCCAAAACACGTGCAGCGCCGACGCTTCGCCCTACACCTACGACCAGCTCGTGCAGCTTGCCGTTGCCACGCGTGACTACACGGTAGAAGGACACGACGGTCTACTTTCCGACGCCAAGGAGCTGCTCGCCTCGCGCGTGGTGAGCGCCGCGCAAGAAGCAAGCAGCGAGGGGTCGCAGAAGGCGTCCGCATGGACGCGGGTGACGAACTCCGTAAACCTGAGCAGCGAAAACGATAGCCTGCAAACCATGTACGCCATGGCAAGCGTATCCGACGCATACGGGCTCGACGAAGACGCCATGAGCCATCTGGAAGATTGCAACGCGCTCATCACCAAGGCGGTACCCGTATTCATGGGCATAGCCATCGTTGCGCTCATCCTTGCCGTCATGCTGCGCAGAAACAAGAAACTGCTAGGACGTGCGCTCAGCTGGGGCGGAACCCTCGTGCTCACGCCTCTGTTCTTCTGCGGCATCTGGTCCATCTACAATTTCGACGCCTTCTTCGCCTTCTTCCACGAAGTGCTCTTTCCCCAAGGGAATTGGACGTTCTCGGCAAATAGCTTGCTTATCAGCATGCTTCCCGAGGGATTTTGGATGGGCATGGGCGCACTGTGGTTGGCTGTCACGGCAACCGCATGTATCATTTCGATTGTTCTCGGCGGCCGCATGAAGAGGCATGCCGCATAACTCCGTTATATCGCCGCGCCATTCGCGGCATAGCATATGAAGGAAGGCACTATGACAGCATCAGAAGTACGCGTACGTTTCGCACCAAGCCCCACCGGCAAGCTCCACATCGGTGGCGCCCGCACGGCCATCTACAACTGGGCCTTTGCGCGTGCGATGGGCGGAACGTTCGTGCTTCGCATCGAAGACACCGACCCCACACGCTCCACCGAGGAAAACACCCAGATCATCCTGCGCGCCATGCGCTGGCTGGGCCTAGATTGGGACGAAGGCCCCGAAGCGGGCGGTGAATATGGCCCCTACACGCAAACCGAACGCCTGGACACGTATCGCGAAGCGCTCGAGAAGCTGAAAGCGGAAGGCAAGGTCTACCCCTGCTTCTGCTCGAAGGAAGAGCTCGACGCCAAGCGCGCTGCCGCAGAACAGAACGGGCAGGCATATTCCGGATACGACCGCACCTGCCGCGATATCGACCCCGAAGAAGCTCAGCGCCGCATCGACGCAGGCGAAGAGCACGTATGGCGCCTAAAGGTCCCTGCCGACCACGGCCCCATCGAATTCGAGGATGCCGTATACGGCCCCATGCAGTTCCCCGCCGACGTCATGGACGATCTCATCCTGGTGCGCTCCGATGGTAGCCCCACGTATAACTTCGCCGTCGTCTGCGACGATGCCAACATGCGCATCACGCACGTCATCCGCGGCGACGATCACCTGTCGAACACCCCGCGTCAGATTCTCATCTACGAAGCCCTGGGCTATCCCACGCCCACCTTCGCGCATCTGTCGATGATCCTGGGCGGCGACGGAAAGAAGCTCTCGAAGCGCCATGGCGCAACGAGCGTGGAAGAATACCGCGACCGCGGCTACCTGCCCGACACCATGGTGAACTTCCTGGCGCTTCTGGGCTGGAGCCTCGACGGCGAAACCACCATCATTCCGCGCGACGTTCTCTGCCGCGAGTTCTCGCTCGAGCGCATCACGAAGAAGGACGCTGTATTCGACGAGACGAAGCTGAACTGGATGAACGGCCAGTACATCCAGCATATGGGCGCAAGCGAATGGCTGAAGGCGGCCCGTTCCTGGCTGGTGCAGGCCGGTGCCACCGAAGCCGCTATCGACGCCGACCCCGAGCGCTTCATGAAGATGTACGCGCTTGTCGCCGAGCGCCTGCAGCGCTTCGACGAACTGCCCGAAAAGCTTGCCTACCTGTTCTGGGGGCCCGAAGTCACGCTCGACGAAAAGAGCGTGAAGAAGGTGCTGCTGAAGGAAGGCGCTCGCGCCGAGGAAGCGCTGCGCGCCGCTCGCGACATCATCGCCGACGAGTCCATCGCCTGGGAATGCGACCCGCTGCAGGATACCGTTCGCGGCCTGTGCGAGAAGCTCGACATGAAGGCGAAGTTCGTCTTCCAGCCAATCCGTGTTGCCATCTGCGGCAACATGGTTTCGCCCCCGCTCTTCGAAAGCGTGGAGCTCATGGACCGCGCCGACGTGGTCGCCCGTATCGACACAACCCTGAAAGAAGTCTTCGGTGCATAAGCTCGTTGTCGTAAACGAATACTGCACGCGCCAGGCAGGCTCAGATTGCGCACGCTGCGAGCACGCATGCCCGCATGGAGCAATCAGCCTGCCCGAAGGCAACGCCGCGCCCGTCGTAGACCATGACGTCTGTAATGGATGCGGCATTTGCTTTGGCGTATGCGACGCGTTCGCCAGCACGCATCTCACCATGAACGACTTGCACGCACGCATTCGTCGCATCGCCACGAGCGGACGCAGGGCATACCTTACGTGCAAGGAGAATATCTTTCCCGACCTGCACATCGACACGAACGTCGTGGTGCTTCCCTGCCTTTCCATGGTTCCACCCGAGCTATGGACGCTACTCATGGCCGAAAAGATCAGGCTCACCATCGCCTGCGACCTGAAGTACTGCGAAGACTGCGATCGCGCAGGCGAAATAGGCGGCGAGCTCTTCCCCCGCGCCATAGAGATTGCCGAGCAGCGCACGGGAGAAAACGTCCTGTTCAGCTATAGGATTCCCGAAAGTCAGAAGCTTATCGAGAAGTACACCGACGAGGAAGACCCCACAGACCGCCGCGCCGCGTTCACCGGCCTGCTTTCCGATGTAGGGGAAATCGCCAGCGGCAAACGTCGCCTGCGAAACTCCGAGGTGCTACAAGACTATTACGCAAAACAGGAACGCGCCCGCGCCGTAGCGCGCCTGAACCTCTCCGAAAATAGCCCCTTTGCGGATTTCACGCCCGAAGGACGCCAGAAGCATACGCTCTTCCCACGTCAGAAGATGCTGCTGGAAGCAGTGGAGCGTCGGCACGATATCGCCGCCGAGATTCCCGTGGGCATATCGAAGACCGACTTCGAATACTGCACGGGTGCCGGGGCATGCGTTGCCGCCTGCCCCACGGGCGCACGGTCGCTCGACAAGGAAACGGGCAAGCCCGAAGTCGACCCCATGTACTGCGTAGGGTGCGGCGCATGCATGAACGCATGCGAGCAAGGCGCGGTGTTCATCGACGAAGCCACGGCGGAAATCTACCTCGACGAGCTCGAGAAGGCATCCGAAGAATCCGCTGAAGCGAAAGCGAAGAAGGAAAAGCACAAGCACGGCCTACACCTAGGACACAAGGAGTAGCAATGGAACACGATGCGTATCTGGAAACCGTCCGCTCCTACTTCGCAGACGACCTGTTCGCGATGAAAACGTCGGGGATACGCATCGTAGATGCAGAGCCGGGAAGCTCGGTTGTAGCGGTAACGGTAGACGAGCGACATCACAACGCTAAGGGCGGCGTCATGGGCGGTCTTTACCTCACGATGGCCGATTTCGCGAGCGCCATTGCCGATTGGGACGAGAACGAGATCAACATGACCGTGTCGAGTTCGATGCAATTCACTGATATGCCAAGGGGAAACGAGCTCATTGCCACGTGCTCGGCGAAGCGCCGCGGTCGCACGATGGGCTTCTACGATATCGATATTTCCGACAGCAAAGGACGCCTGGTGGCACACGGGTCGTACTCGCTCATGCATCGGCCGCTGCCTGCCAATTAAAGCGTTCATCAACGCATACGTAAAAAGGCCTCCCATTTCTCATGTCCAAGAAATGGGAGGCGGTTCAGTTTGGCTGGGAGCCCTTTGCTATGGAACGCAACTAGCGACCAGCTAGATGCGAAATAACCTCAGCTTCGGGCTTCGTCGCGAAGAACGATGTGGGATGATCGATGGAAACCGACTTGGCAATGCTCAACCAATCGCCCGTGCGATACAACTCGCCAATGCAATAGACGGGCGAATTGAGCGGGATGACATCCTCTACCAGGCGATAACCGGAAATGGAACTCTGTTGTTGCTGAGGCTGAGCGTATTGCACCTGTTTATCCTGCCCCATCTGCGACAAGACAGTACCCAGGGCAATGCCCCCAATAAGCGTGCCAATATCAGAGCCGTAGTCGTGATGACCATGCGGCATGGACGCGCCGCCCAAAAAGTCGCTGAAGCCACTGGACAAATCGCTGAATGACGAATCGAGATCGACATCGCCCAGGTCAAAATCAAACCCAGGGGGAGTAAGACCGAAAACAGCCGACGAAGGCGCAACGGAGCCACCATGGTCTGCCTGGCCAAATGTGCGGGAGAATTCCGAATCGGGGCGCTCAACGTGGTCCTTCGAATTCACCAGGAGAACATTCTCGCCGAAAGAGGCGACGTCGATGTAGACCCGATCATCACTGCTGCCATCGGAAAACCAAACAGGGTCGATGGAGCGCTCATGCGCCACAAGCGTTTCATAGTGCTGACCAGCGCGATTCTCAAGTCGATAGCAACGTACGTCGTAATAGGCAACCTTTCGCTTGCTATATGGGGCAATGACCCCACCTTCCGACTGAGACGAGCCAACGAGCTCGCAGTAATGACGGTACGAGGGCGAAGCGATGCGCAGCTCGTCGAGCACGGAAACGGCATCGACGACGCGCGACGTCTGCATGCTCTTCATGTCCTGCGACATGGTGCTATGGGTTTGGTGCACGCTGGTGGGCGAAACGCTGGGCGCTTCCTTCTTCCCCACCGTGGATTGCCTGATGTAGCCGAACGTAACGACGAAACCGGCAACGATGAGGAAGATGAGGGCGATGGCGATCGTAGATAGGCTCATGCTACATGCCCAGCTTGGCCTTGAGCGCGGCCATTTCGGCATCGACATCGGCAGCATGCTGCAGCTTGGCGAACTCATCTTCCGTAGGATCGACGTTCATGCCGTTGAGCTCGGTAAAGGCCTCGGCGGTAGCTTCCTTCTGCGCAACCTTCTGCTCGAGCTTATCGAGCTTGGAGAATGCGGAGGTGGAAGAAGCTGCGCCAACGGCCGTGGCAACGCCCTGCTGAGCGTCGGCCATGCGCGAGCGGGCAATGAGAATATCCTGGCGGGCGCGAGCCTCGTCGAGCTTCTGCTTGAGGACCTTCACCTGATCCTTCAGCTTGTCAACCTGAGCAGAGAGCGCATCGTACTGCTGCTGCATTTCGGCGATCTGGCGATCGACGCCAACCTTGGAATCGAGGGCGCGACGCGCAAGTTCCTCGTTGCCACTCTTCAGGGCAAGCTCGGCCTTCTGCTGCCAATCGGCGGAAGCACGCTTCGCTTCTTCAAGCTGGCGAGCGGCAAGCTTCTGTGAGCCCATGGCCTGGCCAAGCGCCTCGGTAGCAGAATCGACCTGTTCGCTCATTTCGATGATGATCTGCTTGACCATCTTCTCGGGGTCCTCTGCCTTGTCGAGCATATCGTTGATGTTCGCCTTCAGGATGTCGGTAATGCGCTGGAAGATGGCCATGATAATCCTTTCGATAGAATTAAGGGGCGCGTTTTCGCGTGGGGTCATTGTAGCATTTCCCCAGGCAACAGGCTTGTTCGTAACCGACCCGAAATGGAAAAGCCCAGCGGGAGCCGACACAATAAACCAGCGGGTGTACTAAGCGCGACGCTGACCTCTCAAATCACGCAAAAGCGCATACACGGCATCAAGCAAGGCTACGTCGTCGGAAAGCGCGAAGTACTTCATGGGAACCTGGAGCTTGCTCGTCTGCGTAACGTAGCGCGCCTTCGCACGACGAAGCGAAAGCCACAGATCGCCTTCGGGCTTGGGGACCGGTTCCACGTTGAGCTTGCCGCCCACCACCGAGACCGTCTTCACGTGCATGTCGTTCGCCAGCGCCTTCACGCGCGCCTTCATGAAGAAGTTGATGGTCGCTTGCGGCATGTCGGGGTGACGCTTGCGCGTCTGCTCCTCGAGCTCGTCGACGACTTCTACTTCCTCTGCAAACGCCGCCTTGCGATACAGCATCACGCGTTCGTCGGCATCGGGGATGTATTCCTCGGGAATATACGTATGAGCGGGCACGTTGACGGTAATGTCGGAAAGGGCGGCCGGCAGAAGATCACTCTTCTCCACCCTGCCTTCGCGCGTGGCGTTCACCGCCTCGGCAAGCATCTGGGCAAACAAGTCGAAGCCGACAGCGCTCATATTGCCGCTCTGTTCGGCACCAAGCAAACTACCCGCACCGCGAATCTCAAGGTCGCGCATGGCGACGCGCATGCCACTGCCAAGCTCCTGATGCTCGTTGATCGCCTCGAGGCGCGCCGTGGCCTCTTCGGTAAGTGTCATATGCTCGGGGAACATGAAGTAGGCGTAGGCTTGCAGGTTGCTACGTCCAACCCTGCCCTTGAGCTGGTACATCTGGGCCAAGCCAAGGCGCTGCGAATCCTCGATGACGAGGGTGTTCGTATGAGGGTTGTCAATGCCGCTCTCGATGATGGTCGTAGCCACGAGAACATCGATTTCCGCGGCCGCGAAATCCTCCATGACGCTTTCGAGCTGCTCCTTGGTGAGCTTCCCATGGGCAACTCCCACCCGCGCCTCGGGAGCGGCCTGAGCCACGCGTGCCACGGCATCATCGAGGCCGCGCACACGGTTGCTCACGTAATACACCTGGCCACCGCGGGCCATTTCGCGCCGAATGGCATCGCTGACCACGTCGGGGTCCCACTCGCCCACATGCACCTCAACGGGACGACGGTCGTCGGGAGGCGTAAGAATGAGGCTCATGTCGCGCACGCCGGAAAGCGACATCTGCATGGTGCGCGGAATCGGCGTAGCCGAGAGCGTGAGCACGTCGATGCTCTCGCGAAGGTTCTTCAGCTGCTCCTTGTGCCCCACGCCAAAACGCTGCTCCTCGTCGATGATAACCAAGCCCAGATCGTAAGGGTTCACGTCGCGCGAGAGCAGACGATGCGTGCCCACGAGCACCTGCACCGAGCCATCGGCGAATCCTGCGAGAGCCGCCTTCTGCTGTGCGGGCGTGCGGAATCGGGAAAGCACTTCTACCGTAACGCCATATGCGTCGAAGCGGTCCTTGAACGTGGTGTAATGCTGCTGCGCCAAAATGGTTGTGGGGCAAAGCACCATTACCTGCTTCTTGTCCTGCGTTGCCTTGAATGCGGCGCGCAGGGCGACTTCCGTCTTGCCAAAGCCCACGTCGCCACACACGAGCCTGTCCATGGGGCGCGCTGACTGCATATCCGCCTTCACGTCGGCGATAGCCGCAAGCTGATCAGGCGTTTCCTGATACGGGAAATCGCTCTCCATCTCGCGCATCCAGGGAGTATCGGCAGAATAGCGATACCCCTGCGTAGCCGCACGACGCGTATAGACATCCACCAGGTCGAAGGCAAGCTTCTTGCTCGCCTTGCGCGCGCGATTGAGCGCCCGCGACCAATCGCTCGTGTTCAGACGCGTCAAGCGCGGGCTGCTACCCTCGGGGCCCACGTAGCGGGTAACGCGGTCGAGCTGCTCCACGGGAACGTAGAGCTTGTCGTCTTCAGCGTATTCCAACAGCAGGTAGTCGCGCAGGACGCCACCGACCTCCTGACGCACGAGCTCCTTGAACAAGGCGACGCCATGCGCCGAATGCACGACATAATCGCCTGGCTTAAAGGGAAACGTGACTTCGGTGATGTCGATGCGCCTATGCGTACGCAACGAACCAGCGCCCTGGGTATCGGCAATGCTCACCAGGGCAAGCTTCGCCTTGGGGATAATCAGCCCCAGCGGGATGTCCACGTCCACCACGTTCACCACGCCACGCTTCAGGCGCTCGACGTTGGCGTCATCGGCATCGAGCGTCTCCACGATGGGAATGCCCCTATCCACCAGGGCAAGCTTCATATCCTGCCTGGCTCGGAAATTGGGCACGCTGAAAACGACCGTGAAATCGGCATTCGACAAGCTCATGAGCTTGCCAAAGAGCTTTTCCGAATTCCCCGCCACATCGGTTCGCTTCACGGGAAGCTGCGCATCGAGCTCTTGGCCAATGCGCATGATTGACTGATACGTGCATCGCTGGTTTGAGCCGAAATTGAGCTTTGTTGCAGGGCAATACAACCCATCAGTGGAAATAGACGAACCTTGCGCACGGGCGAGAATATCGTCATAGGCATGCAGGGCGTCATCGATAAGCGAACGCGGTTCGATGAGCACCGTCAGGCACGTCGTATCGAGAAACGCACCGAGCGTATCGGTTCGATCATAGAGATACGGCAGCAACGCCGCCGATTGGGCGTCGGTAACACCGCCCTCGAGTTTGTCGAGCAATTCACGCAGCACCGGATTGGTCTTCGCGGGATTCAGAAGCGCCTTCCGGGCTCGAGCAATGGCACGATTGCTGGGAGCGTATTCGCGAATGGGGAAAATGCGAACATCATCCAACGTGGCAATGGTCTGCCCCGTAGAAGGCACGATACGGCGAATCTCGTCTATCTCATCACCAAAGAAGTCGATGCGAACAGGAAAGGAGAGATTCCCCGGATACACGTCAATAGTGCCGCCATGCACGGCATACGTGCCAGGCCCCTCCAAATCGCCTGTATTAACATAGCCAGCCGTTTCCAACGCGAACGGGAAGCTCTCGAACGTCGCAGACTCGTCACGCAGAAATGCCGAAGCCTCGGCACCCACCGAAAGCTCGATGGGCTCGTAGAAGGGATTTCCCGCCGGAGGCATCTTTCGAAGAAGCGAACGCGCGGAGGCGACGACGATGCATTCGCGTCCATGAGCAAGCGACCAGAGCGATTCCATCCGCTGGGCCACTTTGCGCGCATCCGCTTCTTTTTCGCCGAAGGGATAATCATCGCGCTCGCGAAAGCGAAGCACGCGTTCTTCCCCGACGTAGGCGCCAAGGTTGCGAGCGAAGTCGTCGGCAGCCTCTTCCCCGGCAATTATGACGAGCGTTGGCTGTGGCGTGCGCGCGAAGCGGGAAGCCACCATGAAGGGCCTGGCAGAAGAGGCTATGCCCAGAGCCGCATCTTCGCCCGAATCGAGCTTGCCCCAGAACTGCTGAATATCTTCGCAACGGGAAAGCGGATGTACGAGTGCGTCAATGAGCATGGATGCGCCTTTCGACTAACCTGAAAAAGCCGCATATGCGGCATGCCCATTATATCGTGGACGGCGATTAATGCCCGACACCCCGCAAAGCCCATAGAGCCGTCGTACAATAAACCTATGGAACTGCGGAAAGGATGGCCATGCCACGCGAGACAATGGCAGCGAAACGCGATCGCGCAAAGCTCATCGAGGAGCGCATGCATGAGCGCTACGGCGACGGAGAATGCTCACTCGATTACGAAACCCCATTTCAACTAGTTGTCGCCGTGGTGCTTTCCGCCCAATGCACCGATGCGGCCGTGAATAGGGTAACGCCCGCCCTCTTCGAGAAATACCCCACACCTGCGGCCCTTGGAGCCGCTTCCATCGAAAGCGTCGAGGAAATCATTCACTCGCTGGGGTTCTTCCGCTCCAAAGCGAAGCACCTCGTGCAACTGGGAAGGATTCTAGCCTCCGAATTCGACAGCATCGTACCCAACGACATGGAGCAGCTGCAGAAGCTCCCCGGCGTCGGACGAAAAACGGCCAACGTGGTCATGTGCGAGGCGTTTCGCAACCCCCAGGGCATAGCCGTTGACACGCACGTCTACAGAATCGCTCACCGACTGAAGCTAGCGGGACCTTCGGCCGATACGCCCGAAAAGACCGAACGCGCGCTCATGCGCGTATACGAGCAACCCGATTGGCTGTTCATCAACCATCAGTGGGTGCACTTTGGCAGGGAGTTCTGCCGTGCGCGCAACCCGCTCTGCGCGGATTGCCCCGTGCGGGACCTCTGCCCCAGCTGCGAGGCGTAACCGCTACGCAGAAACGCTCGTATGATGCCAGCCTGGGACAACCTGCTGGCCCGTTTCGCGCAGTCGAATGACCTGCCCTGCGCGAACGAGTTCCGCGAGAACGCAATCAACCAGGTCATTAAGCTTTTCTGATACGCGGGGAGTAAGGCCGACGGTAAGTTCGGCAGGCTCGGCGTTAGTCACCTGCATGCCCAGACACACGCCCTGGGCCTGGTAGCCCAACAGCTTGGCCGTCTCGAACAGATCGGATAGCTTCAAGTCGTGAAGAGACTGCGCCCCAAACGGACGCGGAGCCATATCATCGGGCTCGAAGCGGAAGATGGTACCCGGTTCGCCGCCCGTTCCATCAAGGGCATCAACGGTGATGATCAAGTCGAACGCCTGCACGGCATTCAGATAGTCCATGCTCATGCAGCCAACGTCAAACAACTCCACATCGGAAGAGAACTCGTACGTGGACAATTCGTCATACACGGCAGGCCCAATGCCATCATCAAGCATGAGCTTGTTACCAACGCAAAACACGGCAATCTTCATGGCAAACCCTACAGAGATACTTTCACAACGACATTATAGTACGTAGCCAACGCAAGCAGGATGCATCCCGCAACCACGGAGGCCACCGCCCAGATGCGTTCGCGGCGAAGATACTCGCTCTTACGCATGCCCTTATGCTCCAAAGCGCGATGCAGGGCGGCAGGCTGGGCCAATCGCGCAAAGGCGAAGGTAAAGGCAGTGAGCAGCAGAAGCACAACGACGGCAGCCACAACGGCAAGCGGACTGCTCTCCCCCACGCCCGAAACGGATGCGTAGGCGTAGTAGAACAACGAGTCGGCAAGCGCCCAAATGGGATAGAACACGATCGTCCACCACATGCCATGGGCAGGACCCCAAATGGGCGGCAGAAACAAGGCCCCCAGATTCAAAACGGGCACGCCCTTGAGCAGAGCGCGTTCGCGTTCCACTTGCTCGTCGGTAAGGCCCTCGTATTCGCTCATGGCAAACCCCCTATCTTCGCGTCGTAACCTAGCAGACAGAATATCAGCCGCCTGGAAAAAGAAGGGAGCCCGAAGGCTCCCTTCAAGAAAGCATCCAGGAGAAAATCCTAGACGGTGTGATCCTCGCCCGAGATATCGTGAACGTTGATATCGTAAGTAAGGCCACCATGCTCCTTGCGAGCGAACATGAGCTTCATGAGGGGCTTGCCACCTTCGATGACGGCCATGTACACATGGATGATCATGAAGATGATGAAGACGAACATCATGAAGTAGTGGATGATGCGAACGCTCATAAGGCCACCCATGGCTGCAGTGCCCGCAGCGAAGATGGGCATGTCAGCCGTAACCGACCACAGGCAGAAGCCCGTATAGCCCATGAACAGGATGAGCAGCGGAATGAGATCGTACGCCATCTTCTGCAGCGGGTTGAACTTACCCGAGAACGGATGGTCCTTCTGAATGAACAGGTAGAACTTGATCCACGGGATGAGCTGGCCCTTGTTGTCGGCCTGCGGAAGGAAGGACTTGATGTCCTTAACCTTCTGACGCGTGCCGCCAACGGGAGCAGAATCCAGCACGAACGCCAGGATAACGCGCACAATGCAGTTCGCAACCAGCACGATGCCGCAGAAGATATGCACGCCGCGGCAAATGCCCATGATGGCGGGCAGGTACGGGAAATGAATGATGAAACCGCTGAGAATGAGCAGAATCATCGAAATGAGGTTCACGTAGTGCGTGATGACGAACGGCAGCGGATGCGCGTCCTTGTAGTGTGCGAGTTCGGCCATCTTACTTCACCCCCCAAGGGCTCGTAACCGTCTTGAAGGTCTTGCCCGTCTTGGGCTCCGTGATGTGCACTGCGCAAGCGGTGCAGGGGTCGAAGCTGTGAACGGTACGCAGCACGTTGATGGGCTTTTCCATATCGCCCACGGGAACGCCGATGCAGGCCTGCTCCATGGGACCGGGAACGCCGTCGGCATCGTGCGGAGCGATGTTCCACGTCGTGGGAATGATGATCTGGTAATCGGTGATCTTGCCGTTGGAGACCTTTTCCGTGTGGTAGAGAGCACCACGCGGAGCCTCCCAGAAGCCCGTACCCTGGCCCGTCGTGGTGGAAGGCGTGCGGAAGTACTCCGAGTCGCCACCCTTCACGGCCTCGATGAGCTCCTGGACCCATTCCTTCATGAGGCCAGCGATGTAGAGCGTCTCGATCTGGCGAGCAGCCGTACGGCCAAGCGTAGACTGCAGGATTTCCAGCTGACCCGGAACGCCCAGCGTTTCCAGCAGGCCGTCGATCTGGTCGACGATGAAGCTGACATTGCGCTTGTAGGCAACGAGCAGACGGGAGAAAGAACCGGCTTCCATGCACTGACCATCGTACGAAGGAGCCTTGCACCAGGTATAACGATCATCGGTGTTGTATTCCGTGAACTCGGGTTCGGTAACGCCCTCAAGCGGGTTGAGGTCGGAATCGCCCTTGTACCAGGAATGGCCAACATATTCCTTGATCTTGGACTCGTCGACGTCGGAAAGCTTCAGACCGTCGCCCAGAACGCCAGCAGGCAGGTAGCGCTTATTCATATCGAAGCTTGCATCTTCGAAAACGCCCCATGCCACGTAGCGACCACAGCCCTTGCCGAAGTTGAATGCGTCGGCGTAATAGGGAGCGATGGCCAGCGTGTCGGGAATCATGGTTGCCTTGACCCAGTCGTACACCTCGTTGACGAGGGACCACAGGTCGTCGAGCTTCTCCTCGGTGGGATAGAACATCGTGCCACCAGGCGTGCTCGTCATGATGTGCGGCATCTTGCCGCCCAGCAGCGCGGCAATCTCGGAAGCCTTCGACTGCATGGTGAGGGCTTCGAGGTAATGCGCGGTGCAAATGAGGTCGAGCTCGGCGGGCAGCTTGTAGCCCTGCGAGTTCTCGGAATCGAACCAGTTGCCGCTGAAGATGGACAGCTGCTTGTTTTCCGCGAACGTGGTAAGGCGCTCTTGCAGGGCCTTGAAGTCGGTGTTCGTGGAAGTACCGGCAGCGGTGGCCAGATCCCAGGCATCGGCTGGGTTTGCTTCCAGGGCATGCAGCGGGTTCACGTAGTCGAGGGCAGCCAGGTTGTAGAACCACAGGATGTGGCTATGCAGGAACTGGGCACCTTCGACGAGGTTGCGGATGATACGGGCGTTGTTCGAAATGGTGATGCCATATGCCTTCTCGGCGGCAAGCGTAGAAGCATGCGCATGAGAGACAGGGCAAACGCCGCAGATACGCTGCACGATCATTGCAGCATCTTCGGGAGCGCGGTCGCGTACAACCAGCTCCATGCCGCGGAAGCAGCCGCCGGAGACCCATGCGTCGGTAACGACGCCGTCTTCGACTTCCATTTCCACACGCAGGTGACCCTCGATACGGGTAATCGGGTCGATTACTGTACGTGCCATGTTTTAGTTGCCCCCTTTCCTATTCTTGAGCTCTTCAACTTTCGCCTGGTAATCGGCTTCCATCTTCTGCTGGAATTCATCGGCGGAAAGCGTAGTGGTGGTGCCATCGGCGTTGAGGATGGTCTTCTCCTGGTCGTAGTCGGCGCCCGACGTACCGGGACGCTTAGCGTCGACGGCGCGCTTGGCCTCGAACTTGACCTTGCCCTTCATGCGGCCAGAAGCCTTGATGCCGAAGCCGTGAACGGCAATACCGGCGGCCACGATGGCGGTAAGGCCAACCGCGATGGTTTCGGGCTGCACCATCCAGTCGCCAATGCGCAGATCGCGATGGCGCTTGAAGAACGGGGTGTTGACCTCGACCCAGTTATCGCCGGGATCGTTCGGGTTCGCCTCGCAGCAACCGATGCAGGGAGCACCAGCTTCCACGCACCAGCTACGACGATGGTTGTAGCGAACAACGCCGCAATTGGACTTCGTCTGAGGACCGCGACAACCCACGGCGTACAGGCAGTAGCCCTTCTTTTCCTCTTCGCTGCCG
The DNA here is from genome assembly GCA_024691475.1 of Eggerthellaceae bacterium. GTDB lineage: Bacteria > Actinomycetota > Coriobacteriia > Coriobacteriales > Eggerthellaceae > Denitrobacterium. Next base: position 16,651 of record JAILNP010000034.1, on the reverse strand, counting down.
AACTGGTAAACGAATTCACCGTTCTCGAAGTGGCCGCGGCGCTGGCAATTGTCGTGAATGGTCTGGTTGAAGATGACCGCAGGCTTGTTTTCCGAGTTCAGTTCCGGAAGAACCTTCAGAAGCACAACGTCGACCAGGATGGCAACGAGCCATTCGGGATTCGGCGGGCAACCAGGTACGTTGATGACGGGCGTGTCGATGCCTACTTCCTTCAGGTACTTCTGAACTCCCGTGGCGCCAACCTCGGCGCTCACCGCGGAATGGGCAGCCATCCAGCCACCATTCGTGGCGCAGGAGCCCAGGGCAACAACGGCATTGGCATTCTTGGCCGCCTCGACCAGATGCTCCGTGCCGGGCTTGTCTGCCACGCGCAGGGCCTGGCCGTCCCAGCCTTCGAGCACGGCACCCTCGTAAACGAGGATGTAGTTGCCAGCTTCGATGGTCTGCTCCTTGGCTTCTTCCATGGAGTAACCAGCAGCAGCCGAAAGCGTTTCGCTGTAGTTCAGCGAAATGAGCTCGAGCACTACCGTAGCGGGATCGGGCTCGTCAATCTGAGCGAAAGCCTCGGTACAACCCGTGCACGAAGCGCCTTCGATCCAGATAACCGGATAGAGGTTACCTTCCTTTGCGCCAATCACGGACTGTTCGAGAGCCGAAGCGACTTGCGCTACCGTAAGCGAAGACACGCCCGCGGCGGCCGCCACTGCACCGCAGAGTTTCATAAAGCTACGACGCGTAACCCCACGCGCCTCTAGCATCTTCTCCAACTCCGAGTATGTGGCCTCTTTCTCCATGTGCACACCTCCTTGCAATAACTATTCGTCTGCACAAACCGTGCATATTTTGTCACCAAATAAAGGATATCTCTCATATTGATACGCCAAATGCGCTTAATAAGGAATAAAAGGCACAAATATGTTAACAAATGAATTCGCCGTAACAATTGCTACGGATATGGAGGGATTGCATCTGAAACAGCAGAATATTCGAAGCTACCGAAGCATGCGGGCGCAGAACACCGCACGCACATTCGAATAAGCGCACGAGGGGTATTCTACGACGCGCAAAAGGCGTGCGAGGAAGAAAACAGACAGACGGCAAAAGGGCCAGCCCTACTGGACTGGCCCCGAATCGCTAAAGCAGGATTCTAGTAATTCATGGAACGAAGCTCGAAGTACGCCTTCGGATGATTGCAGACGGGGCAAACATCGGGCGGATTCTTGCCAATGTGGATATGTCCGCAGTTGTTGCACTTCCACGCATAGAGGCCATCGCGCTCGAAGACCTCGCCCGCATTGATACGCTCAATGAGCTTGCGATAGCGCTCTTCATGCTCCTTTTCGATGGCGCCCACGCCGTCGAAAAGCTCGGCCAGGGAATCGAAACCCTCGGCACGGGCCGTCTCGGCGAACTCGGCGTACATGTCGGTCCACTCGTAGTTTTCGCCATCGGCAGCGTCGGCCAGGTTGGTGAGCGTATCGGGCACGCCGCCATCGTGAAGCGCCTTGAACCAGAGCTTGGCGTGCTCTTTCTCGTTCTTGGACGTCTCGAGGAAGATGTTCTGAATCTGGACGTAGCCGTCCTTCTTCGCCTGGCTGGCGTAATACTGATACTTGGTGTGAGCCTGCGATTCGCCCGCAAAGGCGGTCATGAGGTTCTTTTCGGTCTGAGACCCCTTCAATTCCATGTGCATTCCCTTCTCTTACGTGCACCCACCTGCCTTTATAGTAATATGCAGAATAATGCAAGCGAGCAAGGAGCGTCAACGATGTCTCAATCTGTAACCATCGCGTTTCTCGGACCCGCCGGAACCTATTCCGACGAGGCAGCCCACGCATTCGCAAGGCGACTGGGCGTCGAAGCGGAATTCGTAGCACTCCCCTCCTTCAATACGGTATTTGAATACGTTGACCAGGGAAAATGCGATTACGGCGTAGTACCCACCGAGAACTCGCTCGAAGGATCGGTTACCAGCACGCTCGACAACTTCGCCTTCAACAGCGACTGCGTCATCCTAGGCGAGGAAGTGCTCTCGATTCACCACTGCCTGCTCGTTTCACCCGGCACCACCATGGCCGACATCAAAACGGTGTACTCACACCCTCAGGGGTTAGCGCAATGCCGTCGCTACCTGAATGCGCACCTTCCCAACTGTCAGACCATCGCGACCTCTTCAACTGCGGAAAGTGCCCGACTAGCGGCAAGCACGGAGGGCGTAGCTGGCATTGGAAACGAATTCGCAGCCAAGCTGCATGGCGCAATGGTTCTGGAACGAGAAATCGAAGACCATTACGGCAATCAGACGTGCTTCGCGCTCATCGGGCGTCGCGGGACGCAACCGGTATTCCAGGGAACGAAGTTCAAGACGTCGCTTGCCCTGTTCCTCAACGCGAACAAGGCGGGTACGCTGCACATGATTCTCTCGGAGTTCGCCTACGCGGGCATCGACCTTTCCATGATTCAGTCGCGCCCCACCAAGCAGGGCCTAGGTGACTACATGTTCTTCGTGAACATCGATGGCTCAATCTACGAGCCCGACGTGCAAACGGCCCTTTCCTGCCTGCGCCTGAAGCTACGCGAGGTGAAGGTACTCGGCTGCTACCCCGTAGCCTAGGAAAAGAGCCTTCCACCCTCCACGCGCAGGAATCCCTCGCGCTGCAAGTCGCCTACGATGCCATCGAAGAGCTCCTGCGTCGTAGCTTCCCTACCTGCGGAAACTTCGAAGGCATCGAGGGAGCGCTTCATATGCTCGACGGGAATGCCCTGATGAGATAGAAGCTCACGCACCACGAAGGCGCGCTTCTGCCTTCGGGAGCCCTCGAACTTGCTCTGGCGCGTATACGACTTGGAACGACGGGAAGCGTTGCCCTTCGTCTGCTTGATATGCGCACCCCAGTCGAGCAACGCATAATACCACCTGCGAGCATCGTCTTGCGGGCACGACTCACGCACCAGGGGCTCGATCTGCTTGTCGTGCACCTCGTCTTCTTCGGGGAAAAACTGGTCGATGAATACCGTGCGCACGTTCGTCTCTATGTAGACGGAGGGCCTATTGTGGGCAAACGAGATAATGCCCGCAGCCGTGGACGGGCCAATGCCCGGAAGGGAAATCAAATCACGCTCCTGCGTGGGCAACATGCCATCGAAGCGCTCGACACACTCCTTTGCGCATTTCAGAAGCGAAAGCGCGCGGCGGTTGTAGCCAAGCCCCTGCCAGAGCCCCAGCACGACGGCAGGTTCGGCAAAAGCAAGAGCCTCCACCGTGGGAAACGCATCCAAAAAGCGAGGCCAATACTCCAGCACGCGCTTGACCTGCGTTTGCTGGAGCATGACCTCGGAAAGATACACCGCATAGGGATCGTCTATGTAACGCCACGGCAAGCCCTCGCGTTCGTAGAGACGACCCGCTTCGTATACGCGATCCTGGAATTCGGCTATGGAGAGCAACGAAATGCGAAATGCTAGTTATTGCTGAACTTGCCCGGATGGGACATCTGGTCTTCGGCAAGGCTGCGAATGCCCATGAAATCCTCGGGCTGCTTGACGCCGTCAGCCGCAAGAGCCTTCAGGTCGAGGCCAACGGCGTTGGCGACGTTTGCGTGCACGTAGCGGAGGAAATCATCCTTCGTGCCGCCGTCGAACACCTGCTGCAGCGTGATGGAGGCAAACAGGGCGTTCAGCAACTCGTCAGCCGCCTGCCACACCTTATTGAAGGCGCAGCGACCACTACGCGTGCACGTTTCGGGGTCGGCAGCGCAATTGGAGATGGTCACCGGACCCTGCAGAGCGCAGAGGACATCGAGAATGGTGACCTTGTTCGGATCGAGGGCGAGCTTCAAGCCGCCACGCGAGCCGCGCGTCGTATGCACATAGCCAGCTTTTGCCAAATCGTGCTGAATGGTACGCGCGAAAGCGTAGGGGATATCTTCCTCTTCAGCAATCTCGGCAATGGAAACATACTGGTCTCTGTGGTTATACGCAGCGCGAAGAATTCGGCACGCATAATCGCAACGACGTGTTAACTCCATTATTTTCCATCCTTACCCAAAAAGTCGGATTCCTTCTTGTCTAGTTCCACCCGAAGCGCGTCGACCAGCGTATCTTCCAAGGCACGATATTCCTTGGATTCGAGCGGCTGATATGACGCAATCTTCTCGTACAGGTTCTCACGCGTAACCGGAACGTACACACGCTTGCGAATGCTCTCGTTGTACGCCTGCTCGACGGCATGGCGTGCAGCCGTGTACATATCGAATCGCGTCATGTGCTTCGAATAGGATATGAGCTCATCTCGATCCAGGAAACGGAGCGAGGGGAACAACGCACATGCATGTTGCCATATCGCGGCACGCTCGCGCTTTCCCGGAGTATCGATCTGAACGATATCAACGGGGTCGAGAATATCATAGAAAAAGGCTTCTAGGTCCTTTTCTTCGCTACATGAAGCAAGAACCCACACATCGGGGTGTTCTACCGACGCGCGAATGAAGTTCACGGCCTCGCGAGCACCGCGCGTAAGCTGCTGAGTGAACGATGCTTCGCCATCTTCGGAGTCGACGGAAACCGGCGCGCCCCACAAATCAATGTTCTCGAGCATGAGCACGGCAGGGCCTTGGAATCCAAGGCGCGAAAAGCGCGCCTTGCCACGGAACTCACGCGACGTCATGATGCAGAGGACCGGATATCCCTGGGGGCTTTCGTCCATGAACATACGTACCACGGGCAAGCCAAGCTCGCCAGCCGTGGCAACCATGAAGCGATTGGCATCTTCGCGCGCTTTGGAGCGGAAGAGGATCGTCTCGACCGATGGAATGGACTCGAGGCCATGACGCTTGTGCAGCATCTCCATGAATTCGGAGAACTCACCATCATCGCCCATGCCGATTCCGCGCTCGCGCATCTTCTTGATTGTCTTGTCGTAGCCGATGAGGTCGGCATAGGTGAACGACTCCGATTCGGAAGCAGAGGAATCGTCGTCGGAAGAGGGTTCGACGCCCAACAGCTCCGACATATCCTGGACCTCGTCGTGCGAAAAGCCGAATTCCTCGAGCTTTTCGAGCGCCATGCTCTGCAGGGCCTCGGCATTGCGTGCCGTCTCCTCGCCCGTGGCATAGGGCTCGAGCTTCTCGAAGACGTACTCGGCGAGAGCGCGCTCCTTCAGCTTGCACGCAACGTTCCAAGCCCGACGCAAGCCCTCTACATACTGGGGCTCGACGTCGCCGGAAACCTGATTTGCCGAATCGAATGCAGCTATATACAAATGAGCAGCCTGCGAAAGGAGGTCGTCGTCGTAGGCGCGGCCGGCCATGCGCAAAAAGTCTTGCGCGCTGCTCGTTTCGTTATCTTGACCTGATGTATTTCCCGAGCTGGGGGTTCTACCAAACACACCACCATCTCCTTAGTCTTGCCAGTGGGCAATTTGCCACTCGTTGCGACGCGCTTCCCGGGTGAGCGTGGAATCGGGTGTCACCGCCACGGGATGCCGCGCCATTTCGAGCATAGGAACATCGGAATGATGATCGCCATAGGCATACGATACCATCCAAGTACCCTTTCCAAAAGCATCATCGGCATATCGCCGCAAGGCTGACACCTTTTCGGCACCTTCAACAGGCAAACCCTTCACAATACGGGTGTAGCACTGGGCATCGTCGATTTCCATGCACGTACAGACAGCATGGTCGATGGGCAGAAAATCCATGGCACGACGCACGATGGCTTCCCACGTAGCTGAAACGATGACGACAACGCGACCCGCTGCGTGATGCTCTTCCATGCTGGCGATAGCGCTTTCGCGTACGCGCTCGGCAATCACTTCGTCGTAAAAGCTCATGAGGTAGTCATCGACCTCACTGGCCTTTTGGCCCACGAACGCCGTGAAGACCTGAGAGCGCACCCAGCTCTCGTTCTGTGGCAAGCGCAGCTTGTACGCAACGGCCCACAGACCAATGCCCAACGCCCTGAAGAAATTGAGCTTGCGGCGGAGCAACAAGTAGCGCACCAGGAGCACCGGGGAATTACCGCGGATGCAGGTTCCGTCGAAATCATAAAGCACCAGCTCAACTGGCGTAGGCGAAACCGTTGCCGTGTCTTCCATGCTCCAACTTCCACGATAGTCGTTTAATACTCGAATGAAGTATTATAGCGTTCGCGGAATACGGCGCAAGGCAGACCTACGCCATATTCGCGAACTGAGCGTTGTAAAGCCGTGCATAGTAGCCATCGAGACGCAAAAGCTCCTCGTGAGAGCCCTGTTCCACAATGTCGCCCTTGTCGATGCACAGGATGAGATCGGCATCGCGGATGGTGGAAAGCCTATGCGCGATGACAAAGCTCGTACGTCCGTGCATGAGGTTTTCCATGGCGAGCTGAATCTGGCCCTCCGTGCGCGTATCCACCGAACTGGTTGCCTCGTCCAGAATGAGCATCGAACGATTCGCGAGTATGGCCCGCGCGATGGTAATGAGCTGGCGCTGCCCCGCACTGATATTAGAAGCGTCTTCGGTGATTACCATGTCATAGCCACCCGGCTGCGACATGATGAAATGATGCGCATAGGCCGCCTTCGCCGCCTGCTCGACCTCTTCATCGGTAGCCGTCAGATTTCCGTAGCGAATATTCTCGCGAATCGTGCCATTGAACAGCCACGTCTCCTGCAGCACCATGGCGATGTGCGCACGCAGGCTGCCCCGATCGATAGAGGTGATGGGCGTGCCATCGATGGAAATCGACCCCTCATTCACGTCATAAAAGCGCATCAGCAATTTCACGAGCGTGGTCTTCCCCGCCCCCGTGGCGCCAACCAAGGCAACGGTCTGCCCCGCCCGTACGTGCGCGGAGAAATCGCGAATCACGGGCACGCTTTCGTCGTACCCGAAGCGTACGTGATCGAAGACGACATCGCCCGCAACCTGCGAAAGCTCCACGGAGCCCGATTCGACTTCCTCATCCGCATCCAAGAATTCGAAAATGCGCTCCGCAGCCGCAGCCATGGACTGCAATTCATTGGCGACCTGGGTAATCTGCTGAACGGGCTGCGTGAAATCCTTCACGTACACAACGAACGCCTGAATGTCGCCCACGGCAATGGCGGAGGCAACAACCAAATACGCGCCCAATACGGCGACGACGATATATCCCAAGTTGGTAACGACGCTCATTACGGGCATCATGAGGCCGCTCACGAAGCGCGATTTCCAGCCCGCCTCGTACAGACGCTCGTTCGCAGCGGCAAACGAAGCCCCAACCATGCGCTCGCGCCCGAAGGCCTTCACAACCTCGTGCCCCGAGAATGTTTCTTCCACCAGCCCGTTTATCTCACCAAGGGCATTCTGCTGAAGGCGGAAGTATTTCTGCCCGCGCTTAACGACCACGCCAAGGAGTAGGGCCGATATGGGCAGGGTAAGAAAGACTGCCAGCGCCATGATGGGAGAAATCCAGAGCATGACGCCAACCACACCCACAATGGTAACCACCGACGTAACGAGCGTGGTAAGGCTGGAGTTGAGGCTCTGGGCAAGCGTATCGACGTCGTTGGTAATGCGCGAAAGCACATCGCCCGTGGAGGCGCTTTCAAAATAGCCCATGGGTATGCGATTGATCTTTTCGCTGATGCGCTCACGCAGGCGGAAGCATGCATCCTGCGTTACGTAGGACATGATCCAGCCCTGCAGGAACGAGGCGAACGCCGAAAAGAGATAGAGCGCGAGGGCCGCCAAGAGCACTGCGGCTATGCCCGCGAAGTCGATAGAGCCCGTTCCGGCAACGCGCGCAACCGAACCCTCGTAGAGCAATGTGGTGGCCTGGGAAAGCACCTTGGGGCCCGCCACGGCAAACGCCGTCGAGGCAATGGCAGCAACGAGCACAAACGCAAGGCGCACCTTATAGGGAGCAAGCAATCCAAGAACGTGAGAGAAAGCCACGCGAGCGTTACGAGGCTTCTCGACGTTCATGCCACGCGGGCCGCGCGGCATGCGTCGACGTTCGGCGCTACGCTTCAGGTCTTCACCGCGAGAGGCCATGCTACTCACCACCTTCCAGGGAAGAGGAAGCAGGCGCAGAGGATACCTCGCTCTGCGGCGCAAACTGGGAACGGGCGATGTCGGCATACGTAGCGCAGGAGGCAAGAAGCTCATCGTGCGTTCCCGTTCCCACAACCCTGCCCTCGTCGAACACGACGATGCAATCGGCATCGGAAACGGTGGCAACACGGGAAGAAACCACGATACGCGTGGCCGAGCCCATCTCGCGCTGAAGGGACCTTCGAAGCTCAAGCTCGGTGGCGTAATCGAGAGCGCTCATGCTGTCGTCGAAAAGGAAGCAACGCGGCTTGACCGCAAGGGCGCGCGCAATGGCCAAACGTTGGCGTTGGCCACCCGAAAGGTTCGTGCCACCCTGGGAAACGTCGGAATCATACCCTTCGGGTAACGACTGAACAAATGAATCAGCCTGAGCGATAGAGGCAGCCCAACGATTCGCCGCTTCGTCCACCTCGTCCAAGCCATACGCGATATTGGACGCGATAGATCCGCTGAACAGGAACGACGTTTGCGGAACATAGCCAAACGTACCGCGCAGGGCGGCAAGCGAAAGCAAGCGCGCCTCTACCCCATCCACGAGAATGGACCCCGATTGGGGATCGCAATCCCGCATGAGGAGCTTGAAGACCGTCGATTTACCCGAACCCGTCGGGCCAACGAGTGCCACGTAGCCGCCCGCGGGAACGGTAAAGCTCACATGGGAGAGCACGGGCTCGTCGCTCCCCTCGTAGGCGAACGTCACGTCGCGAAACTCGATTTCAGCGCCTGGCCGCAAAGAACGCTCGCCATCGCGCGGTCGAGCAGGGTCCGAAATGGCAATATCCGCTTCGAGCACCTCGTCGATGCGCTTGGCAGACACCTCGGCACGCGGCAGGAGAATGGCGAGCATCGAAAGCATCATGAAGCTCGAGACGATGGCCATGGAATACGTGACGAACGCCATGACGTCGCCCGTTTGCATGTTGCCCACGTCGATGGCACCCGCGCCAACCCACACGATAAGCACAGCCATGGCATTCATGACGAGCATCATTCCCGGGCGCATGAACGACATGGCGCGATTGACGAACAGCTGAGTATCGCGCAAGTCGCCGCTTGCCTGGGAAAAGCGCTCCTCCTCACGGCCCTGGCGATTGAATGCCCGAATGACGGGAATGCCCGTGAGCATTTCCCGCGAAATAAGGTTCACCTTGTCGATGAGTTTCTGCATGCGACGGAAACGCGGCATCGTAACCACCATGAGCACGCCGATAACCACGACGACCACAAGCACGCCCAGCCCGATGATCCACGTCATGGAAGCATTCGCCTGCAGCACCATGACGATGCCGCCCACGGCCAGGATGGGCGCGTAAATAACGATGCGAAGCAGCATGTAGCTGACCATTTGAATGCGCTGAATGTCATTCGTGGCACGCGTGATGAGCGATGCCACGGAAAACGACTGAACCTCGGCATTGGAAAAGCTAACGACCTTGTCAAAGAGACGCTCGCGCAAATCGCGCCCCACCGAGGCGGAGGCCCTGCCGGCCAAAAAGGAGATGCCCACGGCAGCGGCAATGCCCAAGAGAGTAACGCCGAGCATCTGGAGGCCAATGCGAATAATGTAGCCCTGTTGCATTGCGAGTGTATCGACGCCCTGCGCCTGGTATTCCGCAAGCAGTTCGGCCGCCTCTTGAGGAGACGACGCCTCGATGCCCGATTGCTGAATGCCCACGTCGACGATGAGCGACGTGAAGTTTGGAATAGCAAGGTCGCACGCCGCCTGGACGCCCAGAAGGACGACGATGAGGACGGCAATGCCAAGATAGGGCTTTAAATATTTAAGGGAACGCACGCAAACGCTTTCGTTGAGACTGATTGGCATGAAGATACTAGAGGGTAAGAAGACGCACGCGCAGCATGGCCACTGATTGACACCAATATGTGACCTTATGCAGACCGAAAAACGAAAACGCGGGGCATGCAAAGGCACACCCCGCGTTTCACCTTGCAAGAAACTCCTGCGCTACTGCTTCATGCGCAGCGTCCTCATGGCGTTGAGGATGGCGAGAACGCTTACGCCCACGTCGCCAAACACCGCAAGCCACATATTCGCAAAGCCAATGAACGGCAGCGCGAGAATCATGATGAGGACCTTCACGCCAATGGCGAACACGATGTTCTGGCGCACGATGCCCATCGTCTTACGCGCAACGCGTATAGCATAGGCAATCTTCGCAGGGCGGTCGTCCATGAGCACGATGTCGGCCGCCTCGATAGCAGCATCACTGCCCATGGCGCCCATTGCGATACCGATATCGGCACGCATGAGAACGGGGGCATCGTTCACGCCATCGCCCACGAAGGCAACCTTGTCCTTGCCCTCGACCTGCGCAAGAAGCTCTTCGATAATGGACACCTTGTCTTGCGGAAGCAGCTGCGCACGATATTCAGCAACGCCAAGCTCATCGGCGACGGCGGCCGCAACCTCCTCGCGATCGCCCGTGAGCATAACGGTGCGCTTCGCACCCGAAGCATGCAACGCCGTGATGGCGTCCTTCGCATCTTCCTTCACGACGTCGGCGATAACGATGTGACCCACGTATTCGCCGTCGATGGCCACGTGGAGAATCGTGCCAACGAGCTCGCAATTCGGGTACTCGATACGTGCCTCGTCCATAAGGCGATCATTGCCCACGAGCACCTTATGAGCGGAAACGAGTGCATAGACACCCTTGCCACCATGCTCTTCCACATGCTCGATGCAGCTCTCGTCCACCACGCCCGCATAGCTCTCGCGCAGCGAAATGGCAATGGGATGATTCGAGTTGGCCTCGGCATGCGCGGCATACGAAAGAACGTATTCCGGGTCGATGCCCTCGGGCGTATGCACGGCAACCACGCCAAACGTGCCGTTGGTAAGCGTACCCGTCTTGTCGAATGCGACGATGCCCACATTTCCAAGCGCCTCGAGGTAGCTAGAGCCCTTTACGAGCACGCCATTGCGCGACGCTGCGCCAATGCCCCCGAAGAACGAGAGCGGGACGCTGATGACAAGAGCGCACGGACAACTCACGACGAGGAAGACCAATGCACTCTGCACGCTCGCGCTCCAGCTTTCGCCGAAGAGGAGCGGGCCGGCAACCGCGATCACAGCCGCAAGGCCAACGACGATGGGCGTGTAGTAACGGGCGAATCGCGTGATGAAGTTCTCGGTGCGAGCCTTCTTCTCGCTGGCATTTTCAACCAGCTCCAGAATGCGCTGCACGGTGCTTTCGCCATACACGCTAGTAGTACGCACGGTGATAAGGCCCGTCATGTTCACGCAACCGCTAATGACGGCAGACCCCGCCTGAACTACGCGCGGCACACTCTCACCGGTAAGCGCACTGGTATCCAGCTGTGAGGAGCCTTCGACTACAACGCCATCCAGGGGCACACGCTCGCCCGGCTTGACCACGATAAGCGATCCAACCTCGACAGTATCGGGGTCAACCTCAACAACCTGACCATCTTTCTTCAGGTTGGCGGATTCGGGGGCGATATCCATCATGTCGGCAATGGAACGGCGCGTCTTGCCCACGGCATAGCTTTCGAACAGCTCACCCACCTGGAAGAACAACATGACGGCCGCGCCTTCGGCCATATGAGGCTCTGCATCGGGGAAAAAGACGAGCGCAAAGGCACCAATGGTAGCAATGACCATAAGCAGGTTCTCGTCGAGCGGCTGGCCATGAGTGATACCATGCCACGCCCCCGCAAGCACGTCGTAACCGGCAATGAGGTACGGCACGAGGAACAACGCAAACTGGATCCACAGTCCATATGGCAGAGCGTCGAACACGTGGAACCCAACGGATAGCACCTCGAGCACCACGAAAAGGGAAAATGCAACAATGATACGCTTTAGAAGCTTCGTTTGTTTCTTGGTCAGATTCTTTGCCATGTACAGTATCCCGAGCCTAGACTAGCACTTCGCAATCGGGCTCAATATCATTGAAAATCTTGACAGATTGACCAAGAATCTCCTGGAACTTGGCGTCGTCTGCATCGAGGGTGAACTTCAGGGTCATGGCGTTCACGCTAGCCTTCGACACCCCGTCAATCTTTTCGATGCGGTTCTGGATCTTCCCCGCGCAATGCGAGCAAAGTTCCCCGTCGAGCTTGATTACCTTACGCATGCTTATTCCTTTCGCTATTCGCAAATATGAGACATACCCTGAGACAGCATGGTGTACACATGGTCATCGGAAAGCGCGTAGATGATCTGCTTCCCTTCCTTGCGGAAACGCACCAGATGGGATTGCTTCAGAATGCGCAGCTGATGAGAAACGGCGCTTTGCGACACGCCAACTGCTTCGGCGATGTCGGCAACGCAACGCTCACGTTCCATGAGGACGTAGAGAATGCGAATACGCGTGGTGTCGGCGAAAACCTTGAAAAGGTCCGCAAGGTCGTAGAGCATTTCCTCGCTGGGAACTTCACCTTCGGCCAGAGGGCATTCGTTTACGGTATCGTTTTCCATGTTCATCCTTACTACATATGCACATCTGTTCAGACGTTATGACATCAGAATAGTGCGCGCGAATACGCAAGTCAATACATTCTTTGGTTTGGCTGCATGTCATGACGCCCCAACGTCATTAGCGCATATACTCGTTGCATGGAAGAACTCTTTACGGAAATACTCGCACTACTGCGCACAACGGGAAGCCTGGAGCAAAAGCCGCTCGATGCCCTCCTGCGCAGCTTCAACGCACGCACGCACGAACAGTCACGCACCTACGCAAAGAAGAAAATCCTCCCGTACTACCTTGGCGTAAAGAACACGCAGCCCCAGCTCTGGGAATCCTGGCATGTTACTCCGCAGGAGGAAACGGCGCTCTTCGCCGCGCTGCGCATGAAGCCGCGACGAAGCGCTTCGGGCGTGGCAACCATCACGGTAATCACAAAGCCCTGGACGTGCGGCTCCGATTGCATCTACTGCCCAAACGACATTCGCATGCCGAAGAGCTACCTGCATGCCGAACCCGCATGCCAACGCGCCGAACGCGCCTATTTCGACCCATATCTGCAGGTAGGTGCACGCCTGCGGGCCCTCGTGCAAATGGGCCACGCCACCGATAAGGTAGAGCTCATCGTGTTGGGAGGCACGTTTACCGACTACCCAAGCGAATACCAAACCTGGTTCATCAAGGAAGCGTTTAGGGCGCTCAACGAGCACGCTATCGAAATCGAAGCATGGGAAAGCCGTCGTAGCGCCTACCAAAACGCGGGAATCGCCCGGGAGGACGAAGAGCTTGCGACTCAGACGCAAGAGGCGCAAGCCAGCATCAACGCACGGCAGACGAGCTTCAACGAAGCCGCCACGCAGCTATACAAGAAAGGCGCCAACTGGCAAAGCGTCGCAAGCTGGCAAACGGCAACCTACCAGGAGCTCGAATGCGAGCACGTGCGCAACGAAACCGCCAAGCACCGCGTGGTGGGCCTGGTAGTAGAGACGCGCCCCGACGCCATTACGGCAGACTCGTTGCGCAAGCTCCGCGCATACGGGTGCACCAAAGTGCAGATTGGCGTGCAGAGCCTGCAGCCCGGCATACTCAAAACGAACAATCGCAACCTCACGCCCGAAGCGATCGCGCGCGCGTTCGATCTGCTACGCCTCTTTGGATTCAAGATTCACGCCCACTTCATGGTGAACCTCGTAGGGGCCACGCCCGAAGGCGACATCAACGACTATCGATCGTTCGTGTCGGACGCACCCTACCAACCCGACGAGGTGAAGCTTTACCCCACCGCCCTCATTGCCGGCGCTAGGTTAGAGCAACTCTATCTAGAAGGCGCCTGGAAGCCATATGACGAAAAGACGCTCGTAAACGTCCTGGCGCAGGACGTGGTAAATACGCCGCCCTTCATTCGCATATCACGCATGATCCGCGATTTCTCGTCGAACGACATCATGGCGGGCAACAAGAAAACCAACCTGCGGCAGATGGTCGAAAACGAGCTACAAGACCGAAATGCCGAAGTCCGCGAGATTCGCTATCGAGAGATTGCGGGAAGCGATATCGACCCGAAGAAGCTCATGCTAGACGAATACCGGTACGAAACGAACGCCACGAGCGAGCGCTTCCTTCAATGGACGCTCCCCGATGGACGCATCGCAGGCTTTTTGCGCCTCTCACTCCCCCGCGAAAGCGCATTTGAAACGTATCGCAACGACGACCTGCCCACGCATCCAAACGAAGCCATGATCAGGGAAGTGCACGTATACGGAAACGCCGCGCACATTAGCGGGCACGACGGCACGGCGCAGCACCTGGGCTTGGGAAAGAAGCTCATCGAGGAAGCATGCCGCATCGCAGCAGCCGAAGGCTACGATCGCATTAACGTAATCAGCGCCATCGGAACACGCGAGTATTACCGCAAACGAGGATTCGCCGACAACGGGCTATACCAACGGAAAACGCTATAGCGCAACGCAAAGCGCCCCCTCGCTACATACAGGCGAAGGGGCGCTAATCCATTAGAGAATCGCTAGGCCTCGCGAGACAGAGCCGCAAGGGCCTCGCGTACGATATGCGCGCTATCACGCGCCGCCTTACGTTCGAACTGGTCATACGACACAAAATCGCTGCCATCGGCCTTGTCGGAAATAGAGCGAACAACCACAAAGGGAACGCCGTTGAGCGCGCAAGCCTGGGCAATGGAAGCGCCTTCCATGTCGCAGCACCGCGCCTCGAAATCGCGAATAATGCGTTCCTTCGCATCCGCATTTCCCACGAATTGATCGCCCGAGGCAATGCGACCGCGATGAACGCCAATATCGGTTGCGGCATGATGCGCCGAGGCAACGATATGCTCGGCCATGGGCTCGCTCGACTCGTACGATACGGGCATGCCAGGCACCTGGCCAAGCTCGTAGCCGAATATCGTCGCATCGACGTCGTGCTGCACGCAATCGGTGGAAACCACGATGTCGCCAATGTTGATGCTCGCATCAAGAGAGCCGGCGGCGCCGGTGTTGATGACGTGCGTAACGCCATAAACGCTAACGAGCAGCTGCGCACACAATGCGGCATTCACCTTGCCAACACCACTGCGAACAATAACGCACGCCACTCCTTCCAGCATGCCCTCGCAAAACTCCATGCCCGCATGCTGCGTACGTGTGCACGAGGAAAGCTGGCCGATAAGCGTTTCGACTTCGATTTCCATCGCGCCGATAATACCGATTTTCATGAGCGCCCCTAAGAACGTGTTTTATCCGCGCCTGATAATATCAACAACTACGAACGCGGACAGCACGAAGGCTCCCAGATAGCCAAAAAACGACAGCGCAGGCACACCTATGATGGTCACAGACGTACCCACGAACACCATGAGGCTCGAGCCGATGAACAGGCCCGCAACGATAATGGCCAAGCTCAGGCGATTGATAATCTTCGAAAGGTGCGTCATGGGCGCTTCGGAGCCAAGCATCTCCATGTTCACCTTAAGCTGCCCACGCGTGAGCATGCGCAGCGCTTCGCCCGAATAGGCGGCCGCACCCGAAAGCCCCTTCGCCGCACGACGCATGTCGAGCGCAGCGTCTTCAAGCGCATCGCGCGCGGTGACAAGCGGGTCTTGGGAGTTCTTCAGGTGATTGTTGATAATGGCGATGATGTTGCCGCTCTGGATGAACGGGGAAATGGTCCCCTCCATGGTAACGATGCCTCGGGAAACGCTGGTTATGGACGTGGGCAACGTAACCTTCGACGAGCGCGTGAGCGCAAAGACATCGCTCAGGAACAAGCCAATATCCAAGTCGGCCACTTCCGTGGAACCGTAATCGGAAAGCATGATATCGAGGTCAGCCAGAAAACGCGCATGGTCAATTACGGAATTATCACGCTGCACGGCAAACGACAGCAATGCATCCTTCAGCTCGGAAGAGCTCTGCACGCCTACGGCATGGATGATATCGCCGAACCCCTTTCGATCGCGTGGCGAAAGACGGCCCATGATGCCCAGGTCAATGTAGACGATTTGCCCATCGCGAACAAGAATGTTGCCAGGATGCGGGTCGGCATGGAAGAACCCATGATCCAGAATCTGCGTAGCATAGTTGTCGAGCAGCTTCTCGCCAATTTCCTGCAACTCGTAGCCCTGCTTTTCCAGCTCGGACACATTGGCTATGGAAATGCCCTCGATGTATTCCATGACCAGCACCGATTCGCTGCAGAGCTCGCGATAGACCTTCGGGCACGTAATGAAGCGCACGTCCTTGTTCAAGCGTGCGAATTCCTCCAGATTGTCCGCTTCAATGAGAAAGTCGGTTTCCTCTAGAAACGTGGACCACAGCTCTTCGACAACATCGTTCAGATTGAGCATCTGGTCGCCCTTCACCATGCGCGTGGCCCTGCGGGCAAGCGTACGCATAATGGCGATATCCTGCGCCATCTTCACGCGCACGCCCGGACGCTGGATCTTTACCGCCACCACTTCCCCGCTAACCAAGCGAGCCTTGTGAACCTGGGCAAGCGAAGCCGACCCCAAGGGCTCGGGGTCGATGGCGTCGAACAACTCGTTCATGCGCTCGGCACCGAATTCGTCTTCGAGCGCCTGGCGCATTTGCTCATACGACAGCG
>JAILNP010000176.1:0-8448 GCA_024691475.1 Eggerthellaceae bacterium | reverse complement strand
GACCTGCACGGGCAGATCGTCGATTCTAGTGACCCTGCTGAGGATGGCACGGTAACCGCCAAGGTGAGCACGGGCTACACGATTACGTATCCGAGCAGCATGAAGTACGAGACCGATGGTAATGGCGTGTTGTACGCTACTAATGCGGGCGTGTATACCATTACGGCCCTTCCCGACGAACACCATACGTGGTCGGAAGGTAATTCTCAGATTACGTTGAATCCCAAGATCAATCCCGCCACGGTAACAAAGCCGACGGCGGCTGAGGCAAGCTTCACCTACTCCGGTGATTCTCAGCTGCTCGTTGCGGCTGGCGAAGGCTACAAGCTTTCGAGCCTCGGCGAAGGGGTAACCATCGACAAGGATGGCAATGCGTATGCGACCAAGGTGGGCGAGTACACCATTACCGCCACGCTCGATACGAATTACGTGTGGGCAAGCCAGCCCGACCTCGATCCGTGCAACATCATCGTTGAGATTTCCGCATCTAAGGTTGTCGTTCCTAAGGCCGTTGCTGATTTGGGATATAACGGTGAGTCTCAGACCATCGTTCCCGGTGGCGAATTCTATAAGCTGAAGATTGACGACGGCGAATGGCTCGATGCGGGCGTGGATGCCAAAGCAAAAGATGTTGATTCTTACACGGTTACCGCTCAGCTCATTGATCCCGACAATTACACCTGGAACGACGGTTCGACCGGCGTTAAGGAAATTATCACTTCCATTGCCAAGGGCCAGGTTCCCGTTCCCACGCAGGTAGCGAACCTTAAGTACACGGGCGCAGCTCAGCCAATCATCGAGGGTGGCACACTCTATAGGCTGACTCCGAGTGGGGCTGCTGTCGAGGCGGGTGCCACGGTCGACGCAACGACGGGCGACGTCATCGCTACGAATGCGAAGACGTACCGCGTGACCGCAAGCCTGGACGATAAGGCCAACTACGAATGGACGACTGGGACGGACTTCGATCAAGACATCGATGTGACCATGGCTCAGATGTCGGTTGAGGCTCCTGCGGCTACGGCAGAGCTGGAGTATGTCTCGGGTGGCCAGCAGGCATATGCCGGCAGTGACTACTATACGTTTACGCCTGGTGGTGGCGAGCCCACGGTGAAGACCGACGGCTCGCTGTGGGTTACCAATGTTGGCGATTATGGCGCTGTGGCTAAGCTGAACAACACGGAGGAAGTGGCCAATTACAAGTGGTCCGATGAATCTACGGGCAACAAGACGGTCTCTATCCACGTCGCCCGCAAGCTCATCGAAAAGCCCAAGACGGCTGAGGATCTGGTATACAACCGCGCCGCCCAGACGCTCGTGAAGGGCGGCGAGGGCTATACGCTTGGCGTGTACGATGGCGGACTTCACATGACGGGTCTGCCCGATCCCGACGCAACCTTCCCCGAGGGCGAGGATGCTACCGCTATTGACGCTAACGAATACACCGTTATTGCCATGCTGGTCGATACGAATAATTATCGCTGGGTTGATGGCTTGGAGGGCACGAATTCCGAGTATGACACTGACCCGGTAGTGCTTGATACCGAAATCGCCGTGGCCCCGATTTCCGAGGCAACGGTGACGGCTTCCAACATGGCCTACACGGGTGCTCCGCTGGAGCCTGCGGCCACGGTGAAGATGGGTTCCGATACGCTCACGTACAACACCGATTACACGGTCGAGTACTCCAACAACAAGGAAGTGGGTACCGCTACCATTACCGTAACGGGCAAGGGCAACTACACGGGCACGGCTACCGGCACGTTCAAGATCGTCGAGTCGGTACCGATGTTCCGCCTGTACAACCCGAATTCGGGCGAGCACTTCTACACGAAGAGCACCGAAGAGCGCGATAACCTGAAGAAGGTTGGTTGGCAGTACGAGGGCATCGGCTGGTATGCGCCTTCAAGCAGTAATACGCCGGTCTATCGTCTGTACAACCCGAATGGCGGCGACCATCATTACACCGTCAGCGTCAACGAGCGCGACATGCTGAAGAAGGCTGGCTGGAAGTATGAGGGTATCGGCTGGTACTCCGATGACGCCATGGGCGTGAAGGTACTGCGCGAGTACAACCCGAATGCGACTTCTGGTTCGCATAACTTCACCACCAGCGCAAGCGAACATAAGCAACTTGTTTCGCTTGGTTGGCGTGACGAGGGCACTGCTTGGTATGCTGTTGCCGTAGTTAGCTAACCACCACTCGTTAATCGCACGAACGAGTACCTTCCTTGGAAAGGGCCCTCCGGGGCCCTTTCCTTATGCCCTGCGGCCCTTGTTCATGGCTGGACGTTTTTCGCCGAAATCATAGGCATTGCATGATAGACATTATCTAGAAACAGGAATATACTGCGACGTGCATTATACGTAGCGATGAATAATGGACGAGAGACAGTATGGATGTTGTATCAAATCAGACGTATTTGGGCATTATTTTGCACGATGCGTCGCAGGCGTTGTTGCTGCCCGATGTCGTTCTCTTGCTGGTGTTTATGGGGTATGCCCTGTTTTGCATCGGAAGCGTAGTGGTGGAGGGAATTACCGAAAGGCGGCATTTCCACGTAACGATGCCCCAGTTTCTTGCTGCGCTCAACGATGCTGCCCCTAACGAAATCGAGCAGGTGGTTCGCACGTCGGGCCTTCTGAATCGTCAGAAGGACGCCTTGCTTACCGTATACGAGTACCGCTCGCTCCCGGGGGATAGTTTGCTGGCGCTTATTCGTCGCACTGTCTCCGAGGAGGAAGCGCGCCGCGATAAGGTGGTGGGCCGTAACGATATCGCTTCGAAGGTTGCTCCCATGCTGGGCCTTATGGGTACGCTTATTCCACTGGGTCCGGGCATTGCAGCGCTGGGAACGGGTGACGTTACGTCGCTTTCGCAGAGCATTATCGTTGCGTTCGATACGACGGTTGCGGGCTTGGCCACTGCTGTAGTTTGCCTGATCGTGGCGAAGGTCCGCCGTGGTTGGTACGAGAACTACATGACGGCGCTCGATTCCGCTATGGCGACCATGCTGCAGAAGATTGGCGATATGCGCGAAGCGGGTTTGCTCTCCGACGCTACTAAACAGCCCGTTGAAACGACCATGGATGCAAATCGTTCTGCTGCGTCCATCGTGTTCGCCAATGGCGCGGTGGGAGCATCCAGGGTTCCCGACGCAGAGCCTCTGGCGCAGGAAATGGCGCACGATTCCGTAAAGGCGCAGGCATAATGGCCGGGTATTATGGCGATGCTGGTTCTTTCCGGCACACGCGTCGCATGCACGCGGAAAGCGATCCCCTTGCAGGCCTTGCCAACTTAAGCGACGCCATGCTCGTGTTTGCGTGCGGCATCCTGGTTGCACTGGTGGTGGCGTACAACGTTAACATTTCCGCAGCTACGCAAGTCGAAATCGACGAATCCCAGGAAGTCTCCGATGCCGATATCGAGCAGCTGCAAGATTCCGATAGCAGTGGAAGCGGCTACATTCAGAAGGGCACGGTATACCAGGATCCGCATACGGGAAAGCTGTACTTGTTGGAAGACGGCGACGGTGCGAGTTCCAGCGATTTCTCTTCGAGCGAAGGTTCCTCTGAATGACGGAAGTAAGAGGCGAATCGGTAGCCGCGCAAGAGGAACGTATCATTGAAGAACATCTTGCCCAGGAGGCGGAGCGTGCTCTCAATCGCAAGCTCTCGCCGTGGGTGAAGCTGGGGATCGTTGCCGCGTTCGTGGTGGTGTTCTTTGGCAGCTTCATGCTGGGTAGGTACCCCGTCATGCCCGTGGAATGGTTCCAGGGCGTGATAGCTCATTTTGTGCATCTTATCGACTCAAGTGCGCCTATCGATGGCACGTTGGAAAACGTGCTGTTCAAGATACGCTTTCCGCGCATTTGCGTGGTGCTCTTGGTGGGTGCCGCCCTGGCCGTTGCCGGCGCCAGCTATCAGGGCATGTTCAAGAATCCGCTGGTATCTCCCGACATTTTGGGCGCTAGCGCGGGTGCTTCGTTCGGTGCGTGCCTGGCGCTGCTTCTGGATTTGCCGAATGCCTACGTTCAGCTCTTCGCCTTCTGTGGCGGCATGCTGGCCGTGGGGTTGGCGGTGTGGCTGAACAAGCTCGTGCGGTACGACCCCATTCTTGGCCTGGTGCTGGGCGGCATTCTGGTGAGCACCCTGTTCCAGAGCGGCACGAGCGTCGTAAAGCTGCTGGCCGACGCGAACGACAAGCTACCCTCCATCACGTTTTGGCTGATGGGCAGCTTTGCGAGCGAAGACGCCGATCAGCTGGCCGTAATTATCCTTCCCATGCTGGGCGGCTTCGCATTGCTGTTGCTGGAAAGCTGGAAGCTTAACGTGCTTTCGTTCGGCGACGAGGAAGCGCGCAGCATGGGCATCAACACGCGCCTCGTGCGCCTGGTGGTCATCTTCGCAAGCACGTTGGTGGTAAGCTGCTCGGTTGCCGTTTCGGGCATTGTAGGCTGGGTGGGCCTGGTGGTGCCCCATGTGGCGCGTGCCGTGGTGGGGCCCAATTATCGAGTGCTTCTGCCTGCCAGCATGATTATCGGCTCCACGTTTTTGCTCATCGTGGACGATATCGCCCGATTGATGCTCTCCGTGGAAATCCCCATTGGCATCCTGACCGCCATTATGGGTGTGCCGTTCTTCGTGATTATCTTCCGCCATAACATGAAGGGGTGGAAGTAATGGCCCTGCTGGAAGTGAAAGACCTGCATGCATCGTATGGTGCTGCGGAGATACTGCACGGCGTGAGTTTCAGCGTGGAGGCGGGCGAATTCTGCTGCATCATCGGCGCGAATGGCTGCGGCAAGACCACGCTTCTGAAGAATACGATGGGGCTTCTGCACCCCACGGCGGGATGCGTTTCCATGGACGGGGAAGACGTGCTCGCCATGGATGAGCGCGCGCTGGCGCGTCGATTCGCCTACATTCCGCAAGAGCATACGCCGCCGTTTCCCTTTGCCGTACGCGATGTGGTCCTTATGGGGCGTACCCCCTACCTGAGCAGGCTTTCGTTCGTTTCCGCGAAGGACCGTCGCATTGCATTCGATGCCATGTGCCAGATGGGCGTAGAGGGGCTGGCGGGCGAAGACTATACGGCTCTTTCGGGTGGCCAGCGTCAGCTGGTGCTCATTGCCCGCGCGCTGGCTCAGCAGCCGCGCTTGCTGGTTATGGACGAGCCCACCGCCAGTCTCGATTTCGGCAATCAGCAGCTGGTGCTTGCGCGTATGCGCAAGCTGGCGCGTGCCGGCATGGCGGTCGTTATGGTTACTCACGACCCCGATCATGCGCTGTACTGCGCAAACAAGGTGGTCGTTATGGATGCGGGGCAGAAGCTCTGCGAGGGCACGCCTGGCGAAACGATTACGACGGAGGTTCTGCAGCGCATCTACCAGACGAGGGTCGATGTGCTTGATGTGCGTTTGGAAGATGGTCGGCTGAAGCGCGTATGCGTGCCTGCCGACGAGGAGGAGTTCTGCAGTGCATAGGGGAGAGATGAACGCGAACGCGTCTCTGGTTAGCGAAAACAGCGTGGGTGGGGGTATCCCCAACGCGTGCGGCATGTCGCGTCGCGGGTTCATTCAGTTTGGCGGTGCGCTTGCGCTATCCGTTGCTTTGCCGCTAGGTGGGCTTTCTACGCTAACGGGGTGTCGCTCTGCTGTGGGCGATGAGCTGTTGTTGGGCGAGCGCGCCATTACCGACCATGCAGGGCGTGAAGTGACGGTGCCGGTTGCCTCCTCGCTCGAGCGCGTCTACTTCACGAGCGCCCTGGCGCAGGTATTTGTGTTCAGCCTCATTCCGCAGCTCCAGGCAGGCACGGCAATCACGTTTTCGCAGCAGGAGCTTGCCATGATGCCCGATTACATGGCCAACCTGCCCAACTTGGGAAGTCTGTCTTCCAATGGGGAAATCGACCGCGAGGAGCTCATTGCGCGCGACGTGCAGGTGGTATTCAGCATCTCGGGCACCGACCTTACGGCGTCGAATATCTCGGAAGCGGAAAAGCTGCAGGACCAGACGGGCATACCCGTAGTCCTGATCGATGGCAGCTTCAGCCGCATTGCCGAAGCGTATCGCTTCCTGGGCGACATCCTGGGGTGCGCTGATCGTGCGGAGGAGCT
The DNA here is from genome assembly GCA_024691475.1 of Eggerthellaceae bacterium. Lineage (GTDB taxonomy): Bacteria > Actinomycetota > Coriobacteriia > Coriobacteriales > Eggerthellaceae > Denitrobacterium. Next base: position 2,329 of record JAILNP010000176.1, on the reverse strand, counting down.
GGCCACCTATCTGGAAGACGTTTACGAGAGCGTTTCTTCCGCCGTGGCTACGGTGCCGGAATCGGAGCGCGTGAGCGTGTATTACGCGGAAGGGCCGCTGGGCCTGCAAACGGAGCCCGATGAAAGCCAGCATGCGCTGGCATTCGCGGTAGCGGGGGCGAAGAACGTGGCTGCGGTGGATGCCAACCAGGGCCTGGGCATGAGTAACGTGTCGCTCGAGCAGGTCATTGCCTGGGATCCCGAAGTCATCGTGGCTTGGGACGATGCCATTCGTGGTGGCGCCGATGAAATCATTCGCACGAAGGATACGTGGGCGGACATTCGCGCGGTGAAGAACAAGCGCGTATACACCATGCCCAATGCGCCCTTCGCGTGGCTCGATCGTCCGCCGGGGGTCAATCGCTTCATCGGCATTCAATGGCTGGCCAACATGTTGTATCCCGATGCCTACGATGTTGACATGGTGGATGTCGCGCGTGACTTCTATAGCCGCATGTACTGGTGTGATATCAGCGTCGACCAGGCGCTCGACCTGCTGGGGAACAGCTATCCTCCCGTGGGGCGTCAGGCGAAGTATACGTATTCGGGCGATGCCACGCACGGCGGCTCTTCCTCGAGCGGGCTGTCGAACGATGCGCTTACGCAACGTCAGGCGGGTGCCGACTAATGAGGGTGTCTTCAATTTGCCGCATAGCTTTGTCGTTCGTGCTGGCATTTTCGCTTACGTGGGGCGCGCAGGGAGCGTTCGCTGTTGGGTCTTCCGACGCGAGCGATGGTACTTCTTCGGGCGCATCGGGCGAGACGGGCTCGTCGGGCGATTCCGGTGATTCGTCTACGCAGCCAACGACGCATTACGTCGAAGATATTGGCATCTACGATCACGACAGCCCGCGTACGGTGTATGCCTACGCCACGAGCAAGGCGGGGTCTGCCGACATTAGCTCGCGTGGTGGTCAGATTGACTTCGATGCGCTTTCCATCTGGGATGATGGTTCCTCCGAAGGTGCTTATGCCAACGTGACGTGGAACGTGGACGACGCAAGCGTGGCGACGATTGATGCCCGTTCCGGCGAACTCACGGCGAAATCCAACGGCACCGTTACGGTCACCTGTTCTACCACGAAGCCGGGCGAGACGAATGGCTCCACGCTTGAAGCCCAGGTGAATGTGATCATTACGGGGCAAGACACCGCGCCGTTCGTTACGAAGATCGTGGTGTGCGGCGAAGACGGCGTCCCCATTGATGGGTCGTATTCGTTTCCCAAGGGCTCCGAGTTGGCAACGGCCGAACTGGACCTGCAGGCTGCGGTAACGGTGTATGACCCCGTTGCGGGCTTGAACACGGTGTATCAGGTTACGCCTGCGTCGGGGCTTGCCTCGCAAACGGGCGGTGAGCTTCCCGATCTTACGTGGAGCGTGACGGTGGGCGCGTTTGGCACCGTAAGCGAAGAGGGCATATATCGTCCTTTGGTGGCTGCTACGAATGAGGTGGTGGCGTCCTCTACGGCTGGTGAAAGCGGGGCGGTGGTGACTGGCAGCATTGCCGTTATCATGCCCGATGAAAACGACAACGGCCAGGGTAGCGACGCCCACCCGCAGGACACGCTTACCGTCGAAGCCGAATGGGAGACCCAGCCAGGCGTCATTGCCATTTCCAGGACGTTTACGGTGGATGATCTCGAGGTCCTTGGCACGAGCGTAAGGGCGTATACCGCCCTGGGTGGAGGATCCTACATTACGCTTACCGGTCGTGGTCCGAACCTCTATGACGTACTGGAAGCCGCGGGGGTGGATACCAGCGGCGGCGTGAAGAGCCTGCAGGTAAAGGCATACGATAGCGATTTTTCGATTAGCTGGTCGTTGCTGGGCGAGACGGGGCGTTACTTCTATCCGAATATTGACATTGGCAGCTATGCCGAGGCGGAGCCCGTGTGGCCTATGATTGCCATCGATTCGAAAGAGGCTGTCAATTCGTGCACGGTGTATTCCGCCGACGAGCTTTCCGACGCAACGCGTTTCCGCCTGCTGTTCGGCGCTACGCAGGATGGTGGCACTACCACGAGTAAGCAAATCAAGTGGATTCATACCATCCATATCGTTTTGGCGGGGTCCCCACCGGCAACGAATGGCTCCTCGGAAGGAACGGGGAGCGGAAGCGACGACGCCGATTCCGGCTCATCGCAAGGGGGGAGTACCCCGGCGAATGCGACAAGCGGTTCGGGTAGCGATTCCGCCAACGCTACGGTAGCGGGCGAGGCGTCTGGGCAAGATGACGCTTCGGATGTTACCGAGCAAGCTGATAGCGGCGCGCAGGGAACCGCCGACGATG
>JAILNP010000172.1:0-9572 GCA_024691475.1 Eggerthellaceae bacterium | reverse complement strand
AACCTGCAGAACATCCCCGTGCGCACGGCGTTTGGCCGTCATATTCGCGAGTGCTTCGTGCCGCTTACCGAGGGGCATGTGTTCATGTCTGCGGACTATTCGCAGATCGAGCTCCGTCTGCTTGCGCATCTTTCGGGCGATGAGCATTTGGTTGCCGCATTCAATTCCGGTGCCGATTTCCATGCTGCTACCGCTTCGCATGTGTTCGGTGTGCCTATTGAGGAAGTCACCCCCGAACTGCGCAGCCGCGCAAAGGCCGTGAACTTCGGCATTGTGTATGGCCAGCAGGCATATGGCCTCTCGCAGACCCTGAAGGTTTCCTTTGCCGAAGCGCAGCAAATGATCGACCAGTACTTCGAAGCATATCCGGGCGTTCGTTCGTACCTTGATGGCGTCGTGGAATTCGCTCGCGAGCATGGTTATGCTCAGACCATGTTTGGGCGTAAGCGTCATATCCCCGAAATCAACGTGCGCAACGCGCAGCAACGTTCGTTTGCGGAGCGTACGGCTATGAACCATCCCATGCAGGGCAGCGCGGCCGACATCATCAAGCTCGCCATGGTTCAAGCTGAAAACCGCCTGCGTCACGAGTTTCCCAATGCGAAGCTCATGATTCAGGTGCACGACGAACTCGACTTGTCCGTTCCTGCCGATCAGGTGGAGCCGGTAAGCGAGCTGTTGCGCGAAGTCATGGAGAACGTGGTTGAGCTTTCGGTGCCTCTCATTGTCGATGTGCAGTCGGGCGAAAACTGGGCGCAGGCTCACTAGGGGTTTCGATGCATCTTACCGATTCCCAGTGCGATAGGTATTTCGATGTCATGGATTGCCTGCTCACGTACGTGAATGGGCGGTTCAACGTAGTCGATGCGAACGAGGTTGACGATCGCGATCCTCTCATCGAAGCGAAGCTGGCGCTCATTGCGCATGAGCTATGGGAGAACGTTGCGGTAATCGATGACTTCGTGCGCGACAACCCCTACGATTTGCCTCAAGCCGACCTGGCTCTCACGCAATCGTGGAAGCATGCGCTCTCGGGTACGTTTACCGTCGTGAGGTACCAGCAAGGGCATGCCATCCTCATGCACGAATCGGGCGTCTACAGCGTTTCGGGCGTGGAAGCCGATTGGGAAGAGGTGCTGGGCAGGGTTCCTGCTGTCGTCGATGCCGTGCTCCTTCCGTTCGGGGGTTCGATTATCTACGATGGCTTCCTATCCATTGGCGACGTGCCCGAGGCGCGTGCGCGTGCCATTGCCGACGAGTTCGAGGAGCGTTGCCAGCAGGGCGTTGCCTCCACGGCGGATGAATTCTTGCAACGTTCCAGCGCCTATCACGAAGCGCAGAGCATGCTCGAATTCGAAAAGTTCATGAACTCGCTTGATCGTCATCAGAGCCAGGAACCCGAGGTACTGCCCCAGGGCTTTCATCGAGGCGTGCTGGCGGGGCTTTCCGGCAAGGAGCGAGATGAGGCGGTTGAGCGCGACCTTGATCGTCGTTTCGGGGAATCGAAGCCTGCGCCGCCCGCAACGAAGGAAGACGAAGCGCTTAACATCATCGGGCTTTGTACGTTGTATTGCGGCATCGTCCGCCTTTCCGATGCGTATCGCCAGTACTGCGCGTGCGTCAAGGACCCCATGGGCGAATCCGAGTTTCGTACCCTTGCCGTTCGAGCAGGTCAGGACAAGGAAGCACCGTTTGTTATCTGGGTCGAAGGCGAGCATGTGCATGCGATGCACTTCACGCTCGACGAGGAATACGTTGCCGCGCAGGTGGCGCAACGCATCACCGAGGGAACCTCTGTGAAGGCGTTTGCCTCCATGGAGCGTAATATTGCCGATTTTCGTCGCATGCTCGAAGACGAGCTGGGCAACCTTGATGGCATGCGCCATTATCTGGCGCGTGAGCACGAGAAGTTCTCGATGCGCCCACTTCCGCCGTATTCGCCTGATGCTGACGCGTTTGACGTCATTTTCGATAACCCGTGCGTCCAGATGCTCATTTCGTTCTTGGACGAGCGCATACCCGATGGTCAGGACGATTATCTCTTTGCCGATAGGGTAGTGGAGGAGCTCGTTTTGGGTGCCATCGAAATTGGCGACGTACAGGCCATGCATGCCTATACGCATCAGCTAGGACTCGATGGCTGCTGTGCCGACGAGACGCGCCTGCCTCAGCTGGTGGCGAACGTCTATGACAACGTGCCTTCCTGGGAAAACAACGGGTGGTCTCCGCGCGAAGTGCGCGAGAGGCTTACCGGTCGCCGCATGTTCTACGATGAGCGCGGCGAACTCATGAGGGTGGGTAGCAACGATCCGTGCCCCTGCGGTAGCGGGCTGGAGTATCGCGACTGCTGCGGGCGCTAATTACTTTCCAGCGGCAATCTGGCTGAACGTGACGTTGCCTTCGGCATCGCCCGAAACCGTAACGGTGTAGGTGCCCGGTGCGAGCCCGTCGATGGTTTGGAATACCTCGCCCGAAAGCGAACGGCTGAAGGCGGCGTATCCGCCGGCTTCGGAAATCGTAAGCGTTGCCTCGCCTGCGGTTATCTCTGCTTCCATTTGCAGATTCGTGTTTTCCTGAATGGTGACCGATTCCGACTGCTCGCCCTTCGAAAGGTCGAATTCGAAAAGCGGGGTAGTGCTGCTGGACTTCTTTTGCTCCGCTTCCTTGGATTCGTCGGAGCCGCTATCCGAGTTCTGAGCGTTTTCGCTTGCGGTTTCCTGGCTGGTCTCCTGCGGTTCTTGGGTGCTATTTGCATTGTTTGCGCAGCCGGCAAAGATGAGGCACGTTGCGCAAAGCAGGGCGCAGAGTATGGCGTTTCGCATGGTTCCTCCCATCACTTTTCTCTATTGTATGGGTTGTCTCGCCATGTTTTCGCCTCCATTCGGCAAATAGATGCCATTTCATTGTTGCAACGGGAAATTAAATTGCATGCAATTAGATGTGACGAAATGATAACGATGCGTCCCTTCTCCTTCCATGTTGAGGATTTGGGAGTATAGTTGTCTCCAATACATAGAGCGCATTGCGCACAAAGAAAAGGAGTAATCATGGCTCAGGTACTTTCTTCGGCAGAATTCGATTCCAAGGTTCTTCAGGCTTCCGAGCCCGTGCTCGTCGACTTCTACGCCGATTGGTGCGGCCCCTGCAAGATGATGTCGCCGACGATTGACGAGGTTGCCAACGAGATGGCTGGTAAGGCGAGTGTCTACAAGGTGAATGTTGACGAATGCCCCGACATCGCCCAGCGCTATGGCGTCATGAGCATTCCCACCCTCATCGTTTTCCAGGGCGGGGAAATCAAGAACCAGACGCTTGGTGCACAGCCTAAAGCCTCTGTCCTGGCCTTGTTCGACTAGGAATCTGTGAGGTCGATATCATGGGTGTTTACGATATCGCAATTATTGGGCAGGGTCCTGCCGGCCTTACCGCAGGTCTCTACGCCGCACGTGCCGGTCTTTCTACGGTCATGTTCGAACGCATGATGCCGGGTGGCCAGATGGGCGAAACCGGGCAGGTGGACAATTATCCGGGCTTTTCCGAAGGCGTGAGCGGGTTCGATCTTGCAATGCAGATGAGTGGCCAGGCGACGCGTTTTGGCGCTCAGAGCATTCAGGAGGACGTGCTGTCCGTAGACGTCTCGTCTTCGCCTAAGCAGGTGGTTACCGCGCAGGGTACATATCAGGCGCGTGCGATCATCTTTGCCCCGGGTGCGCGTAGCCGCAAGCTCGAGGTTCCCGGCGAAGCCGAATATGCAGGCAAGGGCGTATCCTATTGCGCTACCTGCGACGGCGGCTTTTTCCGTGGCAAGGACGTCGTGGTGGTGGGCGGCGGCGAAACCGCTGCGAGTGATGCTATCTACCTGGCGCGTTTGTGCAACAAGGTGCATGTCGTTCACAGGCGCGATGCTCTGCGCGTGAGCGCTGCGAGCCTCCAGCAGATGGAAGCAGCCGACAACGTTTCGTTCGAGTGGAATTCCGTCGTTCGCGAAATCCGTGGGGAAGACGGTAAGGTCTCCCAGGTGGTTATCGCCGACGTCGAAACGGGCGAGGAGCGCGTCATTCCTACGAGTGCCGTGTTCGTTGCCGTGGGCAAGGTTCCGAATACCGAGCCTTTTGCCCAGGCGCTGCCCCTGAACGAGTCTGGCTACATTGTGGCTGATGAGAATGGGGTTACCGCCCTCGAGGGCGTGTTTGCGGCAGGTGACGCAAGAACCAAGCGACTTCGTCAGGTGACCACGGCGGTTTCCGATGGTGCAAATGCTGCGGAGGTCGCTGCAGAGTGGCTTGCATCATGTTAAGATAGCCCAGTTACATTGCGGCTCCGCATACGAGCGGGGTAAACGAAGATATATGAAAACGCGTCGCGCTGGCGGCGCGTTTTCGTGAATACATGTGAAGGGTGCAGTTATGCTCGAAAAGGAAAAGCTCGAGAAGATTATCGAGGCTTACCGCGAAATTCAGGTCAAGATGACCGACCCTGCCGTGCTGGGCAATCAGAAGGAATACAACCGCCTCGCCAAGGAGTACTCCAACCAGACTCCGCTTGCCAAGGCTGCGGAAAAGTACGTGAAGGACCTGGAAGACCTGGCCGAAGCCAAGGAAATGCTCGGCGAGGCCGACATGAAGGAATTCGCCCAGGAGGAAATCGCGCGTATCGACGCCGAGCTGCCCGGTCTGGAAGAGGATATCAAGTTCATGCTCATTCCCGCCGACCCGGCCGACGATAAGGACATCATCGTCGAGATTCGCGCTGGCGCTGGCGGCGACGAGGCTGCCATCTTCGCGGGCGATCTGTACAAGATGTACTCCCATCTGGCCGACGAGAAGGGCTGGAAGATCGAAACGCTCGATGCTTCTGCTTCCGAGGCTGGTGGCTACAAGGAAATCCAGTTCAAGGTGAAGGGCGATCGCGTCTATTCCGAAATGAAGTTCGAATCGGGCGTGCACCGCGTGCAGCGCGTTCCCAAGACGGAAAGCCAGGGTCGCATCCACACCTCTACGGCCACCGTTGCCGTGCTTCCCGAAGCCGACGAGGTAGAGGTGGACATCAAGCAGGAAGACCTGCGTATCGACGTGTATCGTGCTGGCGGCCCGGGCGGTCAGTGCGTTAACACCACCGACTCCGCCGTGCGCATCACGCATCTGCCTACGGGCTTGGTTGTTCAGTCTCAGGACCAGAAGTCGCAGCTGCAGAACAAGATTGCCGCCATGGCCGTTCTGCGTGCCCGTCTGTACGACAAGATGCTCGAAGAGCAGCGCGCAGCCGAGGGTGCGGAACGTCGTGCCCAGATCGGCACGGGCGATCGCTCCGAGAAGATTCGTACGTACAATGGCCCTCAGGACCGCGTGACCGACCATCGCATCGGCTACAACGGCACGTACAACGGCATTCTGCTCAATGCGGGTGGCGCTGGCATCGACGAGCTCATCACGGCTTTGCAGGCTGCCGACCGCGCGCGTAAGCTGGAGCAGGCCGTATAAATGTCCGAAACGTGGACGGTCAAGAGGATCCTCGACTGGATTAGCGGATACCTGTCCGAACGGGGCGATGAGAATCCTTTGCTCTCCGCTCAATGGCTCGTTGCCGAAGCTCTGGGCGTATCCCGCATTCAGCTCTACGCCGACCTCGACCGTCCGCTTTCCATGGCCGAACGTGACACGTTGCGTGATTACACGCGCCGACGTGGCGCGGGCGAGCCGCTTCAGTACATTACCGGTACCACCGATTTCCGCTTCATCACGGTGCGTGTGAAATCGGGCGTGCTCATTCCACGTCCCGAAACGGAAGTGCTGGTGAGCGAGGCTCTTTCTGCGTGCAAGCCCCGTATCGCCTCGCTGAGAACCGCTTCTCTCGCTTCGGAAGGCGAAGCGGAGGGTGGCGATGCTTCCACGCCTGCGGAACCCCAGCCGTTTCGCGTCGTGGATCTTTGCACGGGGTCGGGTTGCATCGCGTGTTCCATTGCAAAGGAAGTTCCCCAATCCCAGGTCATGGCTACAGACATTTCCGATGACGCCATCGAGCTCGCGCGTTTGAATGCCGCCGAGCTTGGGTTGTCCGAACGCGTTGACGTTGTTCGGGGTGACTTGGCCGAGGGCGTTCCCGCTGCATGGAGTGGCCTCGTTGACCTGGTTATTTCAAATCCCCCTTATATTCCCACGGCTGTTTTGGATGAGATGAGCCATGAGGTTATGGATTATGAGCCCTCGCTTGCGCTCGATGGTGGGGAAGACGGGCTCGACTTGTATCGCCGTATCGTTCCCGCTGCTTTGGAGCTGCTTGCTCCGGGTGGCGTGCTGGCGGTCGAGCTGCATGAGACGTGCCTGGACGAAGCGCGTGCCATTGCAGTGGAAGCTGGCTTCGCCGCCTGCCGCATTGCCGTGGACCTTGCGGGTCGTCCACGCGTGCTCGTTGCCTCTGCGCCGCTCGAATAGCGGTATGATTACCGCTGCAGGTTCCGTTCGAAAGAGGAGAACATGAGCAGCGAAAACATTCTTTCCCAGCATCTCGACGAGGCGGCATCCTACATTCAGGGCATCATCGGCCCCCGTTCGTTTAGCTTGGGCCTGGTGCTGGGCAGCGGCTTGAATCCGCTTGCCGATTCCATCGAGGACCCCATCATCATTCCCTTTGGCGATGTTCCCCGCATGCAGGTAAGCACCGCGGAGGGCCATAAGGGTCAGTTCGTGTGCGGCACGCTTTCTGGCAAGAGTGTTCTGGCTATGCAGGGCCGCTTGCATGCGTACGAGGGCTATTCCTCCACGCAGGTTGCCTTTCCCATTTGGCTCATGCAGCGCTTGGGCGTGCCCGCGCTGTGCACGACGAATGCTGCCGGAGGCATAAACGAGCAGTATCGTCCTGGCGACTTCTGCGTCATGCGCGACCACATCAACCTTACGGGGCGCAATCCCATTGCCAATCCCGATGCGGCTGCGCTTGCCGAGCGCTTCTTCAGCATGACCGATTGCTACGACCCAGCCTTGCGAGCTACGGCACTGCGCGTTGCAGAGGAGCGTGGCATTCGTGCTCACGAGGGCGTTTACCTGGGCTTGCTGGGTCCGAGCTTCGAAACCCCTGCCGAGATCAGGGCCTTCCGCGTGTTGGGTGCCGATACGGTTGCCATGAGCGTCGTCGAGGAGGTCATTGCCGCTCGCCATGTGGGCATGCGCGTTCTGGGCATTTCGCTCGTATCGAATATGGCTGCAGGTATTGGGGCGGTCGATGGCGCAGGAGGTGCGTCCCCTTCGGGAGAAGAGGTCATGGTTTTGGCGAAAACGCGCGAAAAGCAGTTCGAGCTGCTTATCCGTGGTATCGTTGAGACGCTTTAGATTACGTTCGCGGAAAGGTTGCGTGCATGGAAGAGTACAAGCGCGAGTTCATCGAGTTCATGGTTGAATCCGAGGTGCTCAAGTTCGGCGAGTTTACCCTGAAGAGTGGTCGCAAGTCCCCGTTCTTCATGAATGCGGGTGCCTACGTCACCGGTGACCAGCTCCATCGTCTGGGTTGCTATTATGCTCGCGCCATCCACGACAATTTCGGCGACGATTTCGACATCGTTTTTGGCCCTGCGTATAAGGGCATTCCGCTGTCGGTGGTCACCGCCATGGCCTATCACGAGCTTTATAGCAAGGAAGTGCGCTATTGCTCGAACCGCAAGGAGAAGAAGGATCACGGCGAGGGTGGCAGCCTGCTGGGCGCCGAGCTCTACGACGGAGCACGCGTGGTAATGGTGGAAGACGTAACCACGTCGGGCAAGTCCATCGATGAAACCTATCCGCTGATCTCCTCTATTGCCAATATCGAAGTGAAGGGCCTCATGGTTTCCCTGAACCGCATGGAAGTGGGTAAGGGCGGCGTAAAGGCCGCCATCGACGAGGTCTCCGACAAGTATGGTTTCCCCACCGCCTGCATCGTCGACATGGCGGAGGTCACGGAATACCTGTACAACCGTGAGTGCCAGGGCCGCGTGGTCATCGACGACGCCATGAAGGCCAGCATCGATGCGTACTACGAGCAGTATGGTGCCAAAGAATAGCGCTTTGGCTGTACTTGCTTGCATCCATGGGGCGTCGCGTTGCGGCGCCCCTTTTGCTTGCACTTCGCACGCATGGTGGGCCATTCCGCTAACCTGTTCTACGCTTGCCCTAAAATACTTTATTATGCGATAGTGAATTGTGCTCCACATTGGTTGCTTCTTATAGCTGATGTGGCACGATAGATATAATCGCGTACAGGGAAGCGCAGCTAAAGGAGGCGTCGTTACCATGCCTGATTCCACGCTGGAACAGCGACGGGGGTATCCACGCTACGGGAGCCATACCGCATACGAGGGGCGCGTCATGAATGGCGCCCAAGCCCTCATTGCCTCGCTTGAAGCCGAGGGCGTAGACGTGGTGTTTGGCTATCCGGGCGCTCAGGCCATTAAGATTTACGATGCCCTTTACGATAGCTCGAACATTCGGCATGTCCTTGCGCGCCACGAACAGGGTGCAACGCATGCGGCCGATGGCTATGCGCGTGCCACGGGCAATCCCGGTGTCGTGCTGGTAACCAGCGGGCCGGGGGCGACGAATACCGTTACGGGCATTGCAACTGCCTATATGGATAGCATTCCTCTGGTCGTTATTACCGCTCAGGTTCCTACGCGCAGCATTGGCACCGATGCCTTCCAGGAAAGCGACATCTTCGGCATTACCATGCCCATCGTGAAGCATAGCTACCTGGTGAAGGATCCTTCGGATCTTGCCGTCACTCTGCGTGACGCATTCCATATTGCCACGACGGGCCGTCCTGGGCCGGTGCTTATCGACGTTCCCAGTGACATCCTAGCTGCTCAGGTAAGCTTTCATTACCCTGATGAGAGCTCGCTGCCTGGGTATCGTCCCACGTTGAAGCCGAATGGGCGTCAGGTGCGCGCAGCGGCCGATGTTCTTTGCGATGCCACCAAGCCCGTCATCTATGCGGGTGGCGGCATTGTTGCTTCGGGGGCTTCGGAAGAGCTTGCCGCTTTGGCCGAGCGGCTTGGCGCCCCCGTGGTTACCACGCTTGTGGGTCTTGACGCGCTTCCCAGTGCCCATCCTCTCAACCTGGGGTTGATGGGCATGCACGGCTCGCGCTTTGCGAACCTTGCGGTTAGCGAATGCGATGCGCTGGTTGCCGTAGGCGCTCGATTCAGCGATCGCGTTACGGGGAAGGCCAGCTCCTTCGCCCCTCATGCGCGCGTCATTCATATCGATGTCGACCCTGCGGAAATCGGTAAGAACCGTCATGCCGATGTGCCCATCGTGGGTGATGCCCGCGTTGCGCTTTGCGCATTGCGTGCCGAGATCGACAAGCGCGATGTTGCGCGCTCCACCGATGCTTGGCTCGACCGGATTGCCTCATGGCGCTCGCAGTATCCGCTCGAGGGGAAAGACCCTGCTTGCTGCGATGGCGCCATTCGGCCCGAATGGCTTATGCGCAAGCTCAATGATGCTATTCGCGATGTTTCGAACATCGTGGTTACCGACGTGGGCCAGCATCAGATGTGGGCTGCGCAGTACCTTGAGCGTACGAGCCCCCGCACGTTCGTGACC
>JAILNP010000139.1:0-9657 GCA_024691475.1 Eggerthellaceae bacterium | reverse complement strand
CAGGCTGGTGGCTGTGGTCTGAACTTCAGCTACACCTCGGGTCGCTTCGCGGGCGCCAACGCCGCAAACGAAGCACTCGCCTAAGCTACGGCATCACGCCGCATCCCCTCTGCGGATCATGCACAACGGCCACGTTCCCCTGCAGCGGAACGTGGCCGTATTACATTTTGATTCTTCGTGCCGCCAGCAGTCATTGCCCGTCTCAAATCCAGCAACGTTCTACCGCTTCCCCGCTAAAGATCGCGACAGCGGTGCGCCATACCCCGTTGGAGAGAACCTAGAAACTACGAACGGTAATACTTCTCGCGCAGCTGCTCCTTGTTATGCACGTCCATCTTGCTATAGGCATTCTTCACGTACCCACGCACGGTGTTTTCGGAGATGAAGAGCTCGCGCCCCACCTGGGCTTTGCTCTTGCCCTGCATGAGGTAATCGATTACCTCGGCCTCGCGTTTGGTAAGGCCATATACCTGCACCAAATCGACGCGCTGGGGACCATCGACAGCCGCAACCGCAGGGATCGCACCGGAAGCGAGAACGCGCTTGCCAACATCGAAGCGCAGGCCCTCAAACATCTCGCGCTTCACGGGAATGCGATCGGTGAACATAACGGCAATGCTCATGGTGAGCGCCAGAATCATGAGCACGTCAATGAACGTGACAAAGTCGTCGTGCGGGGGGACCAGCATAACGAAGATGCGACCCGCTTCACGCGCGAGCAGGAACACCGACCAAACGACGCCCAAGAACACGTACGGAATGACGCTAGCATGGCGCGCAATGTCGTAGCAGGTGAACCACAGCACGGAAAGCATGACAGTATTCACGATGGCAATGCTCGTGGAGCCAAGCGAAAGCCCATACCAGTTCAGCGACGTGAGCAAGATGATGCCCACCGCCACCAGCACGAGCATGAAGCGCCATAGGGTGCTATAGCGCATAAAGCGATTGCGCACGAGCACGATGTAGAGCCCCGCAAACGAAATGCCAATCACGCCTACCTGGTGCAGCGTTTGGAACACAGGCGCAAGCTCGAATGACGAACCATGCGGAAAGCCACGGGCAATACCCATGGCAAATTCAATGAAGGCCAAGCCCAGAAGCAAGCGCACCCACGTAGTCGCGGGTTCGTCATCGTAGCGCGTATCTTGCGGTGCAGGATCGAGCCGCCCCTCCTCCAAACACCCCTGCGTAAGACGAAGTGACCACGCGAGCATGGCAAACGAAACCGTGGGCATGACAACGCTCACCATGGCACCCACGCGTTCAGGCAGGTATCCCAGCACCATGCCGCCGAGCGAACCCAACGCAAGTGACACCAGCGCATAGAAGAACGATTCATCAGGCGAAAGCCGCAGATAGAACTCCATCCACTGACCACCACCCCACACAAGGCCGCAACCAGCCAGAATGCAAGCAAGCGCATCGAACGTTCCCGGATGCAGCTGGGCGTCTACCAGGAATAGCACGCTACCAAGCGTCATCGCGGAAACGGAGAACCACGAAAGAATGCGACGCGCATTGCGCGGAAAGCCGCACTTCAGGATGAACGCGATAACGAGTGCCGTAAGAATGACGCGCGATGCGTTGATGACGACGCTCGTAAGACCGGCATCGGTGAAGGCGTAGCGATCGTAAATGGTGCATTGAATCCAAATGCGAACGGCGGCAAGCCCCAAAAAGGCCCAGGAGAAATCGCGCAGAATGGCGCGTATGCGCGGAGCGGAACCAAGGGAGGACCCCGCCTTGCCCGCCGAAGACGTGCCAGAATCAGCCGAAGAGGCGGAAGCACGTACGTCTTCCGCCTCATTGGCTGTAAAACTCATGTTCCCGCTCTCCCCCACAGCAGAAAACTACTTCTTGATTTGCGAGGGATGCGGTGCGAAGAAGTCGGTGCGGGGAGGCAGCTCGCGCACCAGATGGCGCTTCTCTTCCAGTTCTGCTGTGCCGCACAGCTCTTCCATGCTGTCGAAATCGTAATTCCAGCTGAAGAACTCATCGAACTCGAAGTTCAGATAGTCGCAAATCTTTTCCGTGCCACGCGGAACCACGGGATGCATGAGCAGCGTGGCAATGCGCAGCAAGTAGAAGCAATCGATAAGCAGCTGGCGACGCGCCTCGTCGTCGGCGTTTGCCTCCACCACGCGGATGCCATCGCTCCAGTACTTGTTCGCATAACGAATGAAATCGTCCATCTGCGAGAGGATGGAATGCAGTTCCACCTTCTTCATGGTTGCGTCGTACTGCGAAAGCGCCTCGAGCGCACGATCGCGCACCTCGGGCGTAACCGCACCCAGAGGCATGTAGCAATCGAAGTGGTTCTTCGCCTCGTAGAGACAGCTGCGCGCCAGGCGATTGAACACGCGCGTAAGCAGCGCGCCTTCCTTCAGCACGGGGTCGGACACGCGCGGGTCGGTGCGCTTGTCGGCATCGGGCTCGAACGCCTTGGGCTTGAAGCCCACGGAACGCTGGTCGAGGCCCAGAGCAAGCCAATGCGCACGAAGCTGCTCCACCGTGTAATGCTCAAGCAGCTGGTCGGCCGTAGGGGGCTTCACCTTGCTGGAAGAGGAAGCCTTCTTATCGCCCAGCAGCATGTGGTAGTTAGCGATGAGCTGCGTCTGGCGCAGGTCGTCGTCTTCGGGATTCAGCAGGCGCTTGTTTTCCTTCTGCAGGGCCGCGAACAGCGCAGGCTGCGCAACGCCGTAGAAGTAGATGTTGTCCTGGCCGATGAACTGGTACACCTTGGCATCGTCGTCGCACCAGAAGCTGCGCCATTCGTCGCGCGGCAGGCCCATCTTGTCGTTCGCGGCAATGGTAAACGAAATGGGAGCCCACAGGCTTTCGGGCCAGCACCAAACGGTAAGTCCGTCGGTACCTTCCAGTTCGGGGGCCTTTACACCCCACTCGATGTTGCCGGTAATGCGGAACGGCACGAGCGCCTTGCCCGTGCGGAAGCGGATGGACGCACCAGCCAATACGTCGCGTGCGGCATCGCGCGCTTCGATGTCGGCAAATTCCAGCTCGAAGCTCTGCTTGCCGCCCTGGGCCGGACGATACGTATGCGCGGGCAGCTGCGACTGCACTTCCAGATACGCCTCGTAGGCCTCGTTCTTGACGAAGATGATGGGCGGAACCAGGAACTCGCGCACGGTTTCGGTGACAACCGAGCGAACGTCGGGGTCGAGCTCTTCATGATGCACCAGCTCGCGCAGGTAATCGGCAAAGCCGGGCAGGTCGAAGTACCAGTTGACCACGGGGCGCATTTCGGGCACGGCACCCGTGATGGAGGAACGCGGCGCAATGAGGTCGACCGGGGAATACTGATGGCCCAGATCGCACTCGTCGGCATAGGCGTTTTCGCTCTTGCAGCCCTGCACGGGGCAGCGACCATGCACCTGACGGCCGTTCAGGAACGTGCCGGCTTCAGCATCGTAGAACTGCAGCGTTTCCTGCTTGCACAGGTAGCCGTTCTGATACAGGCGGTTAATAACGTCATTCGACATTTCCTGGTGCACTTCGCCCGCATGGTCGAGTCCACTGCCCTCGAAGATGTCGAGGCTAATGTCATAGGTGTCGAGCGTGGCCTTCTGGGCATCGTGATTGCGGCGCACGTAGTCGGCGATGGAGCCTTCGAACTCCCCCGCTTCCACGAGCTTGCGATAGCCCTCGTTGATGGGCGAACCGAAGCAGTCGGTGCCCGAGACAAAGCGCACGTTCTCGGCGCCAATGCGATCGCGCAGGAAACGGGCGAAGCAGTCGGCGGGAACGAACACGCCTCCCACATGCCCGAAGTGCAGCGGCTTGTTGCCATAAGGCATGCCCGCGGTAACTACCGCGCGCCGGGGCCACTCCACGCTACTGGGCGATTCCGTCATTATCGTTCAGCTCCTTCAACGCCGCGGCAAGATCCGCAGCGGTAATTGACGTATTACTGCTTGACGATGATAGCAGGTCAAGCAGGCCGTAAAAGCTATCCTGTGAAATCTGCAGGTTCTTAGTGGAATACGAGTCATCCTGAATGCCCGCGAGCATGGCGGCGTAGGCAATGGCGTCTTCGCGTGTGCCCACTTCGTCGGCTAGGCCATTCGAAATAGCCTGCGTGCCCGTGAAGGGCAAACCCGTGGCCAATGCGCGTACCTCTGCTTCGGTCATGCCGCGACCGTCGACCACGTTCTGCACGAACACGTCGTTGATTTGATTGACCATGTCCTGGTAGTACGCGATTTCCTCGTCGGTAAGCGGACGCGTGCCATACGAGGAATCCTTGCTGTCGGCGCTGGCGATGTTCGTAACGTCCACGCCCAGCAGCTCGAGCAGCTGCGAGTAATCGATGGACTGCATGATGGTGCCAATGCTGCCGATTTCGGTGGTCTGCGCCACGTAGATGTAGTCCGCCTGCGACGAGATCTCGTAGGCAGCCGAACAGTTGATCGAGGCACTGGATACCACCACGGGCTTGCTGAATTCGCGCACGTAGGTGGCCATTTCCTCGCCCGCCGTAGCCGTGCCGCCACCCGAATTCACGCGCAGGACGACCGCAACGATGTTCGGGTCGGATTCAGCCTGGTCGAGTAGGTACTTCAAACCTTCGGGGCTGCACGACGTGCCATCGTACTGAATGGTGCCGGACAAGTCGATGACGGCAACCGTGTTCGGCTGAGACGACTCGACAGCACCTCCGCCCATCAGGGCATTCGTGCACGATGCAATGGAAAAGACGATGACGGCCACCAGGGCCAGAATAATGACGGGGACCACCCACCTGCGCTTACGTGGTGGTTCGGCATACGCTACCAAAGGCGGCTCGGGCGCACCCGAAGACGCGGGCATTGGGGGCGTGGGCGAAGCAGATGCCGACGAGGGCGCGACCGGCTTCGCATAGAATTGATCGGCCATAATGCACTCCTCACACGTATCCCCGCGCCCAGAGGACGCGGGGATAACGAAACGCTACAGTTCGAACTTGTCGTCGGAACGGCGACCCTGCGCCTTCTTGGCAGTACGCAGCAGGAATTCCTGGTTGGTTTCCGTTTGCTTCAAGGACTTGATGAGCATGTCCATGGCGCGTTCCGTGTTGTTCATATTCGCAAGGATGCGGCGAACAGCCCAGATGAGCGGCGCCTCCTGCGGATCGAGCAGCAGGTCTTCCTTGCGCGTGCCGCTGGCCACCGGGTCGATGGCCGGGTAGATGCGACGATCGGCCAGGTTGCGGTCGAGCTTGAGCTCCATATTGCCCGTACCCTTGAACTCCTCGAAGATGACTTCATCCATCTTCGAACCCGTGTCGATGAGGGCGGAAGCCAGAATGGTCAGGCTGCCACCGTGTTCGATGTTACGGGCAGCACCCAGGAAGCGCTTGGGCGGATACAGAGCCGTGGAGTCAACGCCACCGGAAAGGATGCGTCCACTGGCGGGCTGCGCCAGGTTGTAGGCGCGCGCCAGACGCGTGATGCTGTCAAGCAGAATGACGACGTCTTCGCCCATTTCCACCAGGCGCTTTGCACGCTCGATGACCATTTCCGCAACCGCGATGTGGTTGTCGGAGGGCATGTCGAACGTAGAGGCAATAACCTCGCCCTTGATGGAGCGCTGCATGTCGGTAACTTCTTCGGGGCGCTCGTCGACCAGCAGGCACATAAGGTGCACTTCGGGATTGTTCGCCGAGATAGCAGCAGCAATCTGCTTCAGCACGGTGGTCTTGCCAGCCTTCGGAGGCGACACGATCAGGCCACGCTGGCCCTTGCCGATGGGAGCGACCAGGTCGATGACGCGCGACGTGGTGGTCGTGCGGCCATGTTCCATGTTCAGGCGCTCGTCGGGATACACGGGCGTAAGGTCCTTGAAGTGCGGACGACGGCCCATTTCCTCCAGCGGCACGCCATTCACGGCATGAATATGCTGGATGGCGGCGAACTTCTCGTTCTCGCGCGCAGGGCGCACCTGGCCACGGACGTAATCGCCCTTGCGCAGATGGTTGCGGCGAATGAGCGAGGTGGCCACGTAGCAATCGTGCTCGCCGGGCAGATAGCCCTCGGTGCGCAGGAAGCCATAGCCATCGGAGAGGATGTCGAGAACGCCTTCGACCTCGACGAAGCCCTCCTTCTTCACGCTGGCATCATACACGGCCTGAACCAGATCGGCCTTCAGCAAGCCCTTCGGATCGATCTCGAGCTCGGCAGCCTTCTCGCGCAGCTCGGCCACCTTCAGCTTCGAAAGTTCCTCGAGGCTGGTCTTGGGCGCGACCTCGCGGCGTTCGTTGCGGTTATTGCGGCCACGACGCTGATGGCGGTTGTTGTTCTTGCCGCCATTGTTCTGACCGTTGCCGTTGTTCTGGCCATTGCCCTTCTTGCCGTTCTGCTGCTTCTGGGAACGAGAGCCCGTCTGCACGCGAGAATGACGGCGCGGCGTGCGCTCACCCGCGGAAGAGGAATCGCCCTCTGCGGGCTTCGCGGCGTCGGAAGCCTGCGCGGGAGCATCGTCCTGCTTAGGAGCCTTATCGGCCTTTTCCGCCTTGGCTGCCTTGGCGGTCTTCTTCGGCTTTTCAGCTTGGCTCGATGCCTCAGCGCCTTCGAGCGCGGGAGTATCAACCTGCTTGGAAGCACGACGAGCTCGAGGCTTGCGCTTCGGCGCTTCGGCGGCTTCCGCTACCGGCTGCTGTTCGGTTTCACTCATGCGTTCTGCACTTTCTCCCAGTCCTTCATGAAGGAATCGAGGCCACGGTCGGTGAGCGGATGCTGAACCATCTTCTTCAGCACGCCGAACGGAACGGTAGCGATGTCGGCACCCATGAGCGCGCACTGGGTAACGTGATTGGCGCTACGCACGGAAGCGGCGATAATCTCGACCTGCTCGCCGTTGACGGTGCTCGAGGTGAAATCGTAGTTGTTGATGGCCGTTACGATGTTGGCCACCTGCTCCAGGCCATCTTCGGAGATGTCGTCGAAGCGGCCGATGAAGGGGCTGATGTAACGAGCACCAGCGCGAGCGGCCAGAACGGCCTGCGGCACGCTGAAGCACAGCGTCATGTTCACGGGCACGCCATGCTTGGCGAGCTCCTTGGTGGCGGCCAGGCCTTCCACCATGGTGGGGACCTTCACGACCACGTTGTCGGCGATTTCGGCCAGCTGCAGGCCATCGCGCACGATCTCGTCGCGCGTCATGGCAACGCTCTCGGCCGAAACGGGGCCGTCAACGATGTCGCAGATGCGCTTGATGTGATTGTGGAAGTCGCTCAGCTTGCCGCCGATACGCGAATACAGCGTAGGATTGGTGGTAACGCCAGCAATGGCACCCCAGCTCGCTGCTTCCTCGATTTCATTCAGGTCGGCAGTGTCCAAGAAAAACTTCACTTGGATTTCCTCCTTAACGTGGGAATAGCTGCGCGAAACGCGCTGATACATCGGAATGATGTATGTGGAAATGGGAACTGCTCGCGACACATGCGCTGCGCGAACGGTTCAATAGTACCAAACGTAGATGCGGATGCAAGGAAAAACCCACGGAGCCCATATTCGAGGCACGCATAAAAAAACGATTGGCGCCCCTACTGGACGCCAATCGCTCGATGCCGGAGGGTGGCATCTTATTCCGAAACCCCTGCATGCAATGCATGCGTCTGCAGAACGGGGCCTAACGGCTCAGTTTCCAACGTGCCGAGTGGGCACCTACAGGGAAGCAATGTAGTCACGCGCCGCGTTTGCCGCATTGCGTCCCGTGTTCACCTGATTGCCCACGGCCGTACCGGGCATGTTCTGCGTATACACGTTACGCCAAAGCATGGCCCCATCCAGCCCCACGGCATACAGGCCGGGAATGGGATTGAGGTCCTCGTCAAGCGCCTCGCAGCGAATGTTGGTCGTGATGCCGCCATCTACGACGACGATGTTGTTCACGATCTTGGCAATGTAGAACGGAGGCGTCTGTATGGGGGCCAAGAACGAGGCGTCCTTCCCCAAATCGGCATCAAACCCTGCGCTGGCCAGCTCGTTATAGCGAGCGACCGATTGCGCAAGCTGCGCTGTATCGAGCCCGAAATGACTACCAAGCTCTTCGATGCTGTTCGCGCTGAAGACGCTTTCGGGATATTCTCCCGCCGTAGCCTTGTCCAAGATGGCCTGGTCGTGCTCGTCCAAGCCAAGGCCGTTAACAAACGCCTGGTCGAAGATTGCATAGTTTTCCTTGTTACCCAGGCAAGCGCAGGCGTTGGCCGCCATGTTGTAGACCACTGCAATGGACTCATCGCAAAAGCGATTGGCGTCCTGGTCAACCCACAGCGCAGGGCCTAGGGCAACCAAACCATTACCACCATTCAACGGGCTGTTGTAGGGAACCGTCTCGTCGTTCCCGAACGCCGTTACGCCTTGGAACGATTGAATGGCAGCATCGGAAAGGAAACTCTTCGCTCCCATTTCGCTTGCCATACGATACCCATCGCCCGCCACATTGGGAGAGCAGACGATCATCATCTCGTCGACTTTTTCCTGCGTCCAACCCGTTTCCTTCAGGTACTCCGGATTCGCGCCAATGCCACCCGAAGCGAGGATGACGGCCTTTGCCTGAATCTGGTACTCGCCATCCTTTCCATCGACCACGACGCCGACGATTTTGCCATCCTCCTCGACGAGCTGCGTCGCAGGGGAATTAAAGCGAAACTCGACGCCATTCGCTTCGGCAGCGGCCTGCATAGGCGGCACGTACCCAACCGCGCCCGCATTGTCCTTCCACCAATGCATGGTGTTATAAAGGCCCACATGATAATTATCGACCACGCCGCTAAACTGCACGCCCTGCTTCTGCAACCATGCGAAGTTATCAGCCGACTTACTTACCAGGTCGTACCAAAGGGAGCCGCTACTGCGCCATTGCGATTCGCTCAGCTCGGTATGAACGATTTCGCTCGCGGAAATCTCGATTCCCTGTTCCTTCTGAAGCGTGGAACCCACCGCGAAGATTCCCTCAGTTCCCATGCCGTTGCCACCGGCGGCTCCGCCCTTTTCGAGAACGATGACCGATTGGCCGTTTTCGGACGCCTGCACGCACGCAGCCAAGCCCGATATGCCCGCGCCAACCACGACCACATCCACCGATTCAGCCTGCGGGTCGAGCGAGACGCGTTGCACCTCGGCGCTCGCCTCCTTGGTCTTCGCGCTCTTTGCAGAAGGCGCGCACGAAGCCAAGCCCACGGCAGACACCGCCGCCATTGCAGACCCCGCAAGAAACGCCCTACGATCCATCTTCACCTGCGTCATATGAAACCCTCTCTTGTATATGCCACCAATGACGCACATGGTAGAAACGAAAAAACGTTATATCAATTTGGATATGTGGCTATGAAGTGCCTGGTGAAAGGGTTGTATAGAAATTGGAAGGCGCAGATAGTTACAGTCGCATGCCTATTTTCGGGAAGACAGACGCAGATTACTGTGCATGCGCGTATACCACGCAGCCAACACGACTTCGCCCGACTCGCTCAACCCACAATGGGCCTTCTGCGTAACGGCATCGAGTTCATCACGTGCGCTCGAAGCCAAACGCACCCCCTTCGGCGTACAGCGAAGAACCATACGACGCGCATCAAATGGATCGACGCGCTGCATAACGAGGCCCAGACGAATAAGATTGTCCTTATACAGGGAAAGGCCGCTCTTCTGCAGACAG
>JAILNP010000123.1:0-3102 GCA_024691475.1 Eggerthellaceae bacterium | reverse complement strand
ACGCCACGCTCGCGTTTGACGATGCCGGCAATGCCACGGCGGTGAAGGCTGGTTCGTACACGTTGGTTGCGGAACTCGATGAAGGCTACGTTTGGGCAGGTCAAGCAGGTGCCGCGGCAACTGCTGCCAAAGAGCTGACCTTCACGGTATCGCCTAGGGACATTGGTTTGTGCACCATGGCCACCATCGCTCCCCAAACGTATGCCGGATCTGCGTTAACGCCGGATGTTGTCATTACCGACGGCGAATTGGGCGCCTTGGGCGATTCCGATTTCGAGCTATCGTTCTCGGGTAACAACGCCGTTGGAACGGCTACGGTCACGGCTACGGGTCAGGACAATTACACGGGCACGTTGAAGGGGCAATTCCAAATCATTTCCCCAGGTGAATACGACTCGACACCCGTTGCCGTACATCGTTTGTACAATCCCAACTCGGGCGAGCATTTCTATACGATCAGCGCTGAAGAAGCGTCGGATGTCGAGGCTGCGGGCTGGACGTACGAGGGCATTGGCTGGACGGCGCCCAATTCGAGCGCCACGCCCGTATATCGCCTGTACGATGCTACGGCAGGCGAGCACTTCTACACTACGAGCACGGCAGATCGCGACGCGTATATCGCTGCGGGCTGCAACGATGAGGGCATTGGCTGGTATTCCGACGATGCACATGGCGTCGAGGTGTTATGCCAGGTCAACCCCAATGCAGATGTGGGAGCATTCAATTACACGGTCTCTCAGACGGAAAACGACTATCTGCTGAGCATTGGCTGGCGCGCCGGTGCCTCCATTTGGTACGCGCTTGCGCCAAGCTGATAGACGGCGCGGACGGGCCGCGCGGCCACCCTTCATCCGAATCCGTGTGATCGGCGCGCAGGAGACGCGCCGGAATCCTCGTGCACTCGTTTTGCGTGCTATCATGGGCGCATTGCGTTCAACAGAGGAGTACACATGTCGCTTTCCATCGGTATCGTGGGCCTGCCCAACGTTGGCAAATCCACGCTGTTTACCGCGCTTACCAATCAGAGCGGTCTTGCCGCGAATTACCCGTTCGCCACCATCGAGCCCAATGTTGGCATCGTGCCTGTTCCCGATAGCCGTTTGAATCGTTTGGCCGAAATCGACCATCCGGCGCGCATCGTGCCCGCCACGGTGGAATTCGTCGATATCGCCGGTCTGGTTGCGGGCGCAAGCCAGGGCGAGGGCCTGGGCAATCAGTTCCTGGCGAACATTCGCGAAACCGATGCCATCTGCGAGGTCGTGCGCTTCTTCTCCGACCCCGACGTCGTGCACGTAGCTGGCAAGGTAAACCCAGCTAGCGACGTGGAAACGATCAAGACCGAACTCATTCTGGCTGACATGGGCACGCTGGAAAAGGCCATGAGCCGCCTGGAAAAGGAAGCCAAGCGTGACAAGAGCCTGGCCCTGCGCCTGGAAACGGCCAAGAAGGTCTACGAGGGCCTGAACGAGGGGCATCGTGCGCGTACGCTAGGCCTTTCCGACGAAGAGACCGATAGCATCCGCGATCTGTGCTTGCTCACCATGAAGCCCATGCTCTACATCGCCAACGTCGACGAAGATGCCCTCGATGCCGAGCTGCCCGAAATCGACGGCACGGTGCCCGTGCCCATTTCCGCAAAAGTGGAAGCCGACCTGGCCGAACTCGACGAAGCGGAAGCCGCCGAATACTTGGAGGCCATGGGTCTTTCCGAAAGCGGCCTGGCACGTTTGGTGCGCGAGGCATACGCGCTTCTGGGCCTGCAGAGCTTCTTCACCAGCGGCGAAACCGAAAGTCGCGCATGGACGGTGCGCGTTGGCGCGAAGGCGCCCCAGGCCGCAGGCGTTATTCATTCTGATTTCGAGCGCGGCTTCATCAAGGCCGAAACCGCTAGCTTCGAAGACTACAGCGAGCTGGGTGGCGAAGCCGGTTGCCGTGCCGCGGGTCGTCTGCGCCAGGAGGGCAAGGACTACGTGGTGCAGGACGGCGACGTCATGCACTTCAAATTCAACGTGTAAGCGCACGAAAGCGCGTATAATGCCTGGTTTCGGGCCGTCTGGTGCAACGCACTGGGCGGCCCGTTTTCGTGCCTCGTGCGCCGCTTGAGCGTCCTGCCTTTGCCGGTCGCACCGCATTGCGTTTGCGTAAGGTGCCCACATTGGGGCGATTCGCTGGATTTGCGGCGTTGGGCTGCCCTCTTTGCTATAGTTTCCACCGAATGTAATTTGCATCGGAGGGACATCTATGACCCAGCATGTCACGGAAAAAGACGTCCGCGCCATTGCGGAATATGCGCGCATCGGGCTTACCGATGAGGAGCTTCCGCAGATGACGCAGGACCTCAATGCCATCATCGAGAGTTTGAAGCCCATCACGGAATACGACCTGGATGGCGTGGAGCCTACGTTCCATCCCATTGGCGACCTTTCCAACGTGATGCGCGAAGACGTGGAGGTGCCCGGATTCACGCAGGAACAGGCGCTTTCCAACGCGCCCTTGCAGCAGGACGGTTCCTTCCGCATCCCTTCGATTCTGGGAGGCGAGGCCTAAAATGTCGTTTTCTAGCATGAATATCGCCGAAATCCAGGCGGGTCTGCGTGCGGGTGAGTTCTCCGCGCGCGAGATTGCAGATAGCTCGTTCGAGCGCATCGAGCGCGTCGATGCTCAGGTGAATGCGTTCCTGGAAGTCACGGCCGACGCCGCGCGTCAGGCTGCAAGTGACGTGGACGCCGCCATCGCCGCGGGCACCTTCGACGAGCTGGGTCCGCTGGCTGGCGTGCCCGTCGCCTTCAAGGACAACATGAACCAGCTGGGTACTCATACCACGTGCTCCAGCCGCATGCTCGAAAACTACGTGTCGCCCTACACGGCCACGTGCGTGCAGCGTGTGCTCGATGCGGGTGGCCTACCCCTGGGCAAGCTGAATATGGACGAGTTCGCGTTCGGCAGCTCTACGGAAACGAGTGCCTTCGGTACCACGAAGAACCCCTGGGATCTGCAGCGCGTTCCCGGTGGCAGTAGCGGCGGTAGCGCGGCTGCAGTGGCCGCGGGCATGGCTTGCGTCACGCTGGGTAGCGACACGGGTGGCTCCATCCGCCAGCCCGG
>JAILNP010000110.1:0-7696 GCA_024691475.1 Eggerthellaceae bacterium | reverse complement strand
TTACCGGCACGAATGGCAAGACCACTACCACCTACCTGGTGGAGCATATCGCCCACACCGCGCTTGCGCGCACGGGCGTCATTGGCACGGTGGGCGTGCGCATCGACAAGCAGTTCGAACACGCCGAGCGCACTACGCCCGAATCGTGTGATCTTCAGGCGCTGTTTGCCAAGATGCGCGATGCGAAGTGCGACACCGTTGCCATGGAGGTTAGCTCGCACGCACTCGACCTGAAGCGCGTGTGGGGCACCCGTTTCGCGGTTACCGCGTTTTCGAACCTCACGCAGGACCACCTCGACTACCACAAGACGTTCGAGGCCTACTTTGAGGCGAAGGCGCTGCTTTTTTCTTCCGACTATCCTGCCAAGCGCGTCATCTGCATCGACGACGCCTGGGGGCAGGAATTGCTGCGTCGTTGCGCCGCTGCGGGTGACGAGGTCATCTCCACGGGCTTCGACGAGAAGGCGCTCATTCACCCCGTGAGCGTTACGTATGCCACCACGCATACCGACATCGAGCTCGACGTGCGCGGCAATCGCTAT
Organism: Eggerthellaceae bacterium; assembly: GCA_024691475.1. Lineage (GTDB taxonomy): Bacteria > Actinomycetota > Coriobacteriia > Coriobacteriales > Eggerthellaceae > Denitrobacterium. The sequence continues at coordinate 7,154 of JAILNP010000110.1, read as the reverse complement.
GCGTTTACCTATCCGCTTGTTGGCCGCTTCAACGTTTCGAACGTCATGCTTGCGTTTGGCATTGGCCTCGAGCTGGGCATCCCTGCGAACACCATTGTTGATGCCCTGAAGTCCGCTCCGCAGGTGCCCGGTCGCCTGCAGCGCATTTCCGCGCAGCACGACGGGGGCGTGTCGGTATTCGTCGACTATGCGCATACGCCCGACGCCCTTGAAAAGGCCATTTCGGCCGTGAAGAACCTTTCTTCGGGTCGCACCATCGTGGTGTTTGGCTGCGGTGGCGATCGCGACGCCACGAAGCGCCCCATTATGGGCCGCACGTCGCTTGCCGCCGATTACGCCGTTGTTACGTCGGATAACCCCCGTACCGAAGACCCCAACGCCATCATCGACGCCATCGTGGCCGGCATGGGCGAGGGCGAAGGTCGCTTCTGCGTGGAGCCCGACCGTCGCAGCGCCATTGCGTGTGCTATCGCGGAAGCGAATAGCGGCGATAGCATTTTGGTTGCTGGCAAGGGTCACGAAGATTATCAGCTCGTTGGCGGCAAGACGCTTCATTTCTCCGACGCGGAAGTCGTGGCGGAAGAGCTTGAGAGGGCTTTTGGCCAGAAGTAGGTTTTCATGCGTTTTACCCCCGAAGAAATAGCCGCCGTAACGGGCGGAAGCATTTGCAATGGGGTGCAGGATCTGGCGACCTGCACCTCGTTTACGTGGGATTCCCGCCACGTCGAAGCAGGGACGCTCTACATTGCCATTAGCGGTCAGCGTGTCGACGGGCATACGTTCTGCCTTTCCGCCGCGCAGGCTGGTGCCGTTGCGTGCTTGGTGGAGCATCGACTTCCCGAAGCTGAGGAAGCCCAGATTGCGCAGGCTGGCGCTGCGCTTGTGCTCGTTCCCAACGTGCAAGCTGCGTTTACGCAGATTGCTGCTGCGTGGCGCGACAAGTTGCAGGGCACGGTTATCGCCGTAACGGGCTCCTCGGGCAAGACGACCACGAAGAACCTGGTGCGTGACGTCCTTTCGGCGCATGGTTCTACCGTGGCTACCCAGGGCAACCAGAATAACGAGCTGGGTGTTCCAGCTACCGTGCTTCGTGCCGACGTGGACACGAAGTTCGTTGTCGTGGAAATGGGCATGCGTGGCCTGGGCGAACTGCAGGAGCTTTGCACGTTCGTGAAGCCGCATTGGGCGCTCGTCACCAACGTGGGGGAAAGCCATATCGAGCTGCTTGGCAGCCGCGATGGCATTGCCCATGCGAAGGCCGAGGCCCTATTCGCGGTACCCGAAGGTGGCTTGGCCTTCGTGAACTCCAGTGATGATTACGCTGTGCAGCTTGCTGAATATGGCCAGGTGAACGAGCATGGCGCAACGCTCGTTCACTTTGACGGCTCGGGTTGCGCACCTGAAGAGCGCCCCGAGTCGCTGCGTCCTTCGGTGTGGGCGTCCGACATTCAGGTTGCCGACAATGGCTGCGCTTCCTTCGTGCTGCACACGCCCGCGGGCAGTGCGCCGTGCTCTTTGGCAGTGCCGGGCGTGCATAACGTACACAATGCCTGCGCGGCTGCCGCGTGCGGCGTAAGCGCGGGTATAGATCCTGCTCTCATCACGCGCGTGCTTGGTGAAGCGCAGGCGCAGACGGGCAGGCAGAATGTCATTACCGCGCCCTCGGGCGTTATCGTCATCGACGATGCGTACAATGCGAACCCCGATTCCATGCGCGCGTCGCTTACGTCATTTGCCGCCATGCGCACGCAGGGTAGTCGCGTTGCCGTATTGGGCGATATGGGCGAGCTTGGCTCGTTTGCCGAAGACGGTCATCGTCGCGTGGGCAAGCTTGCTGCCCAGGTGGGTCTCGACCGCCTCATTTGCGTGGGGCCGCTGGCGCGCATCATCGCGCAGTCGGCTGCCGAAGAGGGTCTAGCGGAAAGCGCCATCTCGTGCGTTGACGATGCTGCTTCCGCGCTTGCCCAGCTTGAAGGCTCGCTCCATGAGGGTGACGCCGTACTCGTGAAGGCTTCGCATTCCGTGGGCCTTGAAGTCGTCGTTGAAGGACTGGTGTCCTAGTATGCTGAATCTTTACGCTCCCTATCCGTCGTTCCAGCTGTTCCTGGCAACCGTGGTGGCAGCTGTGGTCGTCCTGGTGGCCATGCCCGCGTTCATTCGCCTTATGAAACGCGACCACATTGGCCAGCAGGTGCGCGACGATGGCCCCCAGACGCATCTCATCAAGCAGGGAACGCCCACCATGGGCGGTCTTGTCATGCTCGTGGGCTTGCTCGTTGCCGTCGTGCTCATCAACGACTTCACGCCGGCTACGGTACTGCTGCTCGTAGCCACGCTGCTTACGGGCTTTTTGGGGCTCATCGACGACTATTCCAAGGTTCGCTTTCAGAACACCGAAGGCGTTTCCCCGAAGGGGAAGCTGGCCGTTCAGTTCCTCATTGCAATCGTGTTCGTTATCGCTGCAGTGAACTGGGTGGGCGTTGCTCCCACGGTGAGCATTCCGTTTGTGGCCGACATCGACATGGGCGTGCTTACCACGGTGCTGCCCATTGGCGATGGCATCTCCATCCCGTGGCTTTACGTGCTGTTCGTGACGGTGCTCATCGCCGGCATGAGCAATGCCACGAACCTCACCGACGGTCTGGATGGCCTGGCTAGCGGCACGGTCATGGTCGTGATGCTGTTCATGGCCATCATCGCGTATCGTTCCGACATGCTCGATGTGTCCATCTTTGCCGGCGCTCTGTGCGGCGCCTGCATTGGTTTTTTGTGGTTCAACGCGTATCCCGCCGACATCTTCATGGGTGACACCGGTTCGCTGGCTCTGGGCACGGCGCTTGCCTGCCTGGCCGTACTCACGAAGACGGAAGTGCTTTCCCTGGTCATGGGCGGCCTGTTCGTGGCCGAGGCTCTTTCCGTCATGATTCAGGTGTTCTACTACAAGCGCACCAAGAAGCGCATCTTCCTCATGGCGCCTCTTCATCATCATTTCGAGAAGAAGGGCTGGAGCGAAGTGAAAGTGGTCATCCGCTTCTGGATCGTCTCGGGCACGCTGGCAGCCATTGGCTTCATCATCTATTTCGCGGAATCCCTCGTGGAAATGGGAGTGTAAACGCATGGGTTCAAGTTTTATCTCCGGTCGTAAGAGCGCCCCGGCACATCTGGGGCGCGTTCTCATTTTGGGTCTTGGCAAGAGCGGCAAGGCTGCAGCCTCCTATTGTGCGAGCCTTATGGGTACGCGCGTCGAGTCGCTGCACATTGCGGGTGGCACCTCGAACGAGGATGCCATCGCCTTTGCGCGCACGTGCCAGGAGGCGGGCGCAACCGTTGAATTTGACACGCAGGTGATTGCCGGCTCGTACGACCTGTGCATTGCCTCGCCTGGTATTTCCGAGTTCAGCGAGTTCTATTTGTCTGCAAAGGCGGCTTCCACCGAGATCATCAGCGAAGTTGAATTTGCGTGGCGCGAAAGCGCTGAAAGCTCCGTGTGGGTGGCCATTACGGGCACCAATGGCAAGACCACCACGACGTCGCTCATCGCTCATCTGCTGAAACATGCGGGCATGAAGGCGAATGCCGTGGGCAACATTGGCGATACCTGTTTGGAAGCCGTGCGTCTGGGCGAAACCGATGTCTACGTTGCCGAAGTCAGCTCGTATCAGTTGGCTTCCACCGTGCGCTTTGCGCCCAACGTTGCCGTTCTGCTGAACATTACGCCCGATCACGTTACCTGGCATCGCACGCATCAGAACTACGTCGATGCGAAGCTGAAGGTGCTGGCCAACCTTTCCGCCACCCCGAATGCCACCGCGGTGCTCGACGCCGTAAACGATACCGTGCGTGCCACGGTGCGCTCGCTGAAGGCGCAGCCTGCCCAGGAACGCGGGTTTGCCTACGTTCCCGTGGGAACTGCCAGCGGCATCGCGGGTGACATGCGCGCTGCGTGCGGTAGCGAGAATGCCGCGTTCCTGCGCGAAGACGGCATGCTCGTGGTTGCCCTGGGTGGGGAAGAGCATGCGCTTTGCAAGGCTTCCGACCTGCTTATTCCTGGCGAGCACAACGTGTCCAACGCGCTTGCCGCCGCCTCTGCCGCGCTTGCCGCAGGTGCGTCTCCCGCAGCGGTTGCCGAGGGGCTCGCCACGTTTTCATCGCTTGAGCATCGCCTTGAGGGCTGTGGGCAGATTCATGGCGTATCCTGCTACAACGATTCGAAGGCGACGAACGTGGATGCCACGCTCAAGGCGCTTGCCGCTTTTGATCCGCGTCGTCCCATCGTTCTGCTGGGCGGCACCGACAAGCTTACCGCGCTCGACGAGCTGGTAGCTCAATCGAACGAGCACTGCGCCTCCGTGGTGCTGTTTGGTGCATCGCGCGATCGTTTCGCCGAAGCATTTCAGTCTGCCACCATTCCGGTCTATCTGGCCGACCATCTGGAAGATGCCCTTGACGAGGCACTGAGCCACGCCCAGGAAGGCGATATCGTCTTGCTTTCCCCTGCGTGCGCATCGTTCGACGAGTTCTCGGGCTTCGAGGAGCGCGGCCGCGTGTTCAAGGCGATGGTTGCCCAGCGGGCCCAAGCATAGGTAGCAGATGGCGCGCGATAGGAAAAACTCTTCTTTGCCTGCATCCCAGGCCGGCAGTGCACGACGTTCTTCGTCGGTGCTGTTCGGCGGTTCGCGTGATGTTGTCATTCCGCGTGTGGCCCTGGTTGCCTCGGTCATCGTGCTGACGGTATTCGGCCTGATCATGGTCTTCTCGTCTTCCACGATTGAAGCCATAAACGAGGATGCGAGCGTAACGAGCTATCTGTTCAAGCAGCTGGGCATCGTTCTGTTCAGCTTGGTGATGTGCGCGGCTATGTCGATTTTCATTCCGTATTACCGTTGGCGTGGGCGTTTGCTCGATGCCTTCATGCTTGGCACCATCGTCTTGCTCTTGCTCACGGCCCTCATTGGCACGGTGGGGCTGGGTGCACAGCGTTGGCTTTCTATTGGCCCCATTAGCTTCCAGCCGTCGGAATTCGCCAAGGTCGCCTTCCTGGCCATGGCGGCTCGCGTGTACGCCGAACTCGTTGAGGGTGAAATAGACTTGGGCCAGGCGCTCATTCGCGCTGGCTTGCTCGTGGTCCTGCCCTTGGGGCTTCTGTTCGTCACGCAGTCCGACCTTGGTACTACTATGATCTGCCTGGTGGGCATCGTCGCCGTTTTGTGGCTAGGCGAGGTGCCGATTCGCTACTTCGTGGTTTTCCTCATCCTCATTGTGCTCGTTGCCATTTTCGGTATCGCCTCGGCAGCCTATCGCTCCAGCCGCTTTGCGTTCCTGGACCCGTGGGCCGACCCGTATGGATCTGGCTACCAGCTCATTCGCGCGTTCTATGCGTTTGGCGAAGGTGGCTTGTTCGGCGTGGGCCTGGGCAATTCCGCGGAAAAGTACCTGTATTTGCCTGAAGCCGAGACCGACTTCATTTTCGCCATCATTGGCGAGGAGTTTGGCTTGGTGGGTGCCGTGGTCATTGTTGCGCTGTTCATTTGCGTGCTGTGGGCGGGCCTGCGCATCGCGCGTAATGCCCCCGATTTGTTCGGCACCATGATTGCTGGCGGTTGCACCATCATGCTCGTCTTCCAGGCGTTCCTGAACATTGGCTGCGTCATCGGCCTTCTGCCTACTACGGGCAAGCCGTTGCCGTTCATTTCCTCGGGCGGTTCGTCCATGATTGGCTCGTATCTGCTCGTGGGCATGATTCTTTCCGTATCGTTCGCGTCGGGCAGCGAATCGGGGCTGTACCAGAAGCGTCGCGAGAGCCTGCGCGTTGTGCGCGCGGAATCCCCGACGTCTTCGTCGCGTGGCACGTCTTCTCGCTCCTCGCAGCGCCCCCGCCGTTCCTCCGAACGTCCACGTTCCTCATCGACAAGGCCGCGCAATACGAGTAGCTCGCGCTCCTCACGTTCAACGCAGCGGTCCCGTAGAAGGAGATAGACAATGAACATCGTCGTTTCCGGCGGTGGTACCGCCGGCCATATCAATCCCGCGCTTGCCCTCGCCGATGAGCTGCAGCGTCGTGGCCATACCGTGTATTTCGCGGGTACGCCCCAAGGCGTGGAGTCCCGCTTGGTTCCCCAGGCTGGTATCCCGTTCACGGCGTTTCCCGCCACGGGGTTCAACCGCAACCATCCTGCCACCATCGTGAAGGCCCTGCGCCTCATGAATTCCTCCACGAAGAAGGCCCGCGCTTGGTTCAACGAGGTGAAGCCCGATTGCGTGGTGTGCTTTGGCGGCTACGTGTGCATTCCCGTGGGCCGTGCTGCAGAGCAGCTAGGCATTCCCGTGGTAGTGCACGAGCAGAACTCCATCATGGGCCTGGCGAATAAGTACCTGTCGAAGAAGGCCGCAGCCGTGGCGCTTACGTACCGCGTTGCCGGCGATGCAGTAGGGGACGCTTCCAAGCTCGTGGTTACGGGCAATCCTGTGCGCTCGTCGGTGTTCGACGCCACGCGCGAAGCGGGTCGTGCGTATGCGGGCGTGCCCGAGGACGCCCTTATGCTCGTGGTATTCGGCGGCAGCCTGGGTGCGCGCCATATCAATACCGCGCTTTGCCAGCAGGCTCGCGAACTGCTGAAGCGCCCGAATCTCTACGTGCGTCACATTACGGGACCGAAGGAATACGACACCGTGTGCGAACAGCTCGATATTCCCGAGGAGCTGAAGGATCGCTGGACGGTCGTGGGTTACGAGGATCGCATGGGCGACGTGCTTGCCGCGTGCGATTGCGTTGTTTCCCGTTCGGGCGCTACGTCGCTTGCCGAGATCTCCGCGCTGGGCATTCCCGCCCTGCTCGTTCCGTTCCCTTATGCCACGGCCGATCATCAGACTACTAACGCGCGCGAGTATGTCGATGCCGGTGCGGCGTATATGATTGCCGACGATCAGGTGGAGTCTCCCGAATTTGCCGACTTGCTGGCGAAACTCGTCGACGACGCCTCGGTTCGCGAGGGCATGCATGCGGCGGCTGCTTCGTTTCGGACGAATGAGGCGGCAAGCAAATTGGCAGATGTTGTGATAGGCGCTACACGCTAGACGCAGCGGTCTAGAATAGGTGTTTCCAAAAGCAGAAGCGCGAAAGGTACATTGGGTCGTCATGACGCAGAATCAAATCG
>JAILNP010000108.1:0-8803 GCA_024691475.1 Eggerthellaceae bacterium | reverse complement strand
TGCGAGGGAGGGTTCGGCGTTCCGCAGGAACGCAGGAGTCCCCGACGGTCCACCATCTGAATTGTAGAGCTCCCCTATTGGGAGCTTTTTTCATGTCCGGATGACGGGGGCTCGAATCCAGCACTCTCCCCCTTCATATGTTCACACTTTGGAAGTGCCACCATTTTTGTGAGCGCTAAAATCATACTCGGCGCACAAAGCATCTTCTGCATGGGTGCGCTGAGTCAGACGCGCTTAGCCTTGAAACTCCCAAAAACCCGTGCCGGTATCCGGATCGAATTTCTTCCCAATAACGCCTCCGACAACGGGCCGTAGCTCGATTTCTGCGGTATAGAGAACGGTTATGAACTTGACGTGCCCCGCCGCTAGGCAATGCTCGTCTCCATCCTTGTATGCGAACGAGGCATGAGCGTGGCTGATCAGTTCGCCATCATCACCCGAAATAACATTACCCATAAGCGACACAAGCTCGAGCATGCCAGAATAAACCTGAGTTTCGAACGCGCCTAATTCGGGCACAAAGGTCTGGATCTGGGCTTCCTTGCAGCCGCCAATACCGCTGAACGTAGCCGATGCGATTTGCTCAACCTTGCAAATTTCGAGAATCGACGAGATTATCTCGTCATCCCGATCAAGTCGTACATAGTAGGCTTCGCCAAACTTTCTGTATTCCATATCAACCCCTGATGACCTCAAATATCCCGTATTCAGCGTGTAACGATATTATAATGATATATAGCGCATGGCATTTGCCGCAGCAAGCCTTGTAAAAAGACGGTCACGTCAGTTTTCTGGAGCATACCCCATGGCTAAGACAGAAACAGTACAGGTAACAGCGGACGAAAAAGGCCTCTCGCAAGCAAGCGATTTCGCAGAAAGGTCCCTTACGGGGCGCCGTATCTCCGCCTGCAGCAAACATGAATGGATGGCCCTCTTCAGGACGCTCCTCCTTCATGCCACGTCGCACGTTGACGACAGCGAAGCGACACTCGAAATTAGTAGCATCGTCTCGCTAGGCAGCACAGATATTACAATAAAATTCGCGGGTAAGCGATTCCTGCTTCCCGAGGAAAACGCGTCAGCGGATTCCCAGGCGGAAATCATCGATGCCTTTTCGGATAAGTTTTCCTGCTCGTATGAAAACGGCTATAACGTCATCACCATTTCAGTAGGCAGAAGCTTCTGGAGCATCATCCTTCCAAACCTCATCGCCGTCATCGGAGCAGTTATAGTGGGTATCGTGCTCGAATTCACCGTCGATGAAGCTGGGCTGCACACGATGGCAACCGAATGGGTTTCACCCCTCGAAAAGCTATTCACCAATGCCGTCCTTATGATTGGCGCGCCGGTTACGCTCTTCTCGTTGCTCAAGAACGTAACCGATTCCTTCATCGTTGCCGACCACAATTCGTCATCGCGCAGGCTGTTCATCAACGCGATATCTTCGTCCGTCAGCGTAGTCGCTCTAGCTCTCGTCATGGGCTTCGTATTTGCCCAGTGGGCGCTATCGTCCAGCGGCATAACAGAGCGAGTCGACATAGGGTTTGCCAATTGGTCGCTTGCTTCAGCGGTGGACCAGATAATACCGTCGAGCATCATCGAGCCCTTCGAAACCATCTCCCCTATTCCGATGATCTTCGTAGCGCTCCTCATCGTGAGCGCGCTGAATTCGATAGGCAAGAACTTCGATATATTGAAAACGGCAATCGACGCCTGCTACAACCTGTTCTCCGGCATACTCAACATACTCATGAAAGCCTTCCCTGTTGCGTGCTTCCTGCTGTTCCTTGAAGTCCTGCTGGCAAAGGATGGCGTCTCGCATTTCCTGGAAATCCTCTTCATCGGCATTATCGCGTTTGCAAGTACAATCCCCCTACTCGCCCTATACGCCCTGAGGCTGAAAGCCCGAGGAATCAAGATACGGGAATTTGCGCGAAAGGCCTGGCCACTCATTAAAGAGAACTACGTGATAGGGTCCGTCATCGACGCCGTGCCCTACAATATGCGCTACTGCTCGGAGAAGCTTGGCATCTCTCGAGAACGGCTCGGAAAGGAACTGCCAATATTGGCGCAGACCAGCCTTGATGGCAACTGCTTCATTCTCATGCTGCTCGCTTCGATCTACATCTTCATTGCCAATTGCGAAGTATCATGGTTCAACATCACCGTAATAGCCGCTATCGTGATGTTCCTCTCGTTTGGAGCACCCAACCAGCCAGGATCCATCCTTATTGGCATGCTGGTTATCTTGACGTATCTCAATTCCGATATCGCCATTGCGCTGGCAATATGCTTCGAGCTATTCTGCGGCGGGCTCCAGAACATCCTGAACGTCATCAGCAGCATTACAACGGTTGCAGAAAACGAACGCGCAGAAGAAAAACGGCGGGGATAAACCCCGCCGTAGACAACTAGATCTGTTGGTATCTGCTACATCTTCTCGGGAGCCGAAATACCCAGAAGACCCAGACCAAGCGACAGAACGATACGCGTAGCGTCGCAGAGCGCCAGGCGGGCGTTACGCAGCTTCTCGTCTTCCACGTTCACATGGCAGTTGGTGTAGAAGCCATGGAACAGGCCGGCAAGATCCTGGCAGAAGTGCGTCATGCGGAACGCAGCGCGGTCACGTGCAGCCAGCTGAACGAAGTCATGCAGCGTTTCGATCTTGCGAGCAAGAGCAATTTCGCTGGGGTCGATGAGCACGGAAAGGTCGATTTCCGCAGGAAGCACCTGAGCAACGAGTTCTTCCATGGAGATTTCCCCAGCTTCAGCCTTGGCAGCAAGCTCAGCAGGAGCAGCCTTGCGCAGGATGGAGCAGATACGCGCATGTGCGTACTGCACGTAATACACGGGGTTGGACGCATCCTTCTTCTTGGCCACTTCGATGTCGAAGTCAATGGTCTGATCGGCACCGCGGGAAAGCATGAGCCAACGCGTGCTGTCGACGCCCACTTCTTCGATGAGCTCTTCGAACGTGACCATTTCGCCCGTACGCTTGCTCATACGAACCGGCTCGCCATTGCGGAACAGGTTTACGAGCTGGCCAAGCATGACTTCCAGGGCACCCGGGTAACCCCAAGCGGCCAGCATAGCCTCGCAACGGGCGATGTAGCCATGATGATCGGCGCCCCACAGGTCGATGAGGTGGTCGAAGCCACGCTGCATCTTGTTGTAGTGGTATGCAACGTCGCTGGTGAAGTACGTGTACTCGCCGTTGCTCTTCTGCAGAACGCGGTCTTTGTCATCGCCAAACGCGGTGCTCTTGAACCAGGTGGCGCCGTCCTTTTCGTACAGGTAGCCACGCTCGTCCATAGCAGCCAGAGCGCGGTCGACCTGGCTCTTGCCCTCTTCGTCCTTCACGTACAGCGTACGCTCGCTGAACCACTTGTCGAACGTGGTGCCAAAGGTGTCGCAAATGCGATGCTGCTCGGCAAGCTCGTATGCGTAGGCGCGCTCGCGGAAGTTCAGCAGACGCTCTTCCTCATCGGCGTCGACCCACTTTTCGCCATCCTTTTCGATGATGGACTTGGCAATGTCGATAACGTAGGCGCCAGCGTAGCAGTTTTCGGGCAGCGGAACGTCGTGGCCAAGCTCCTGCAGGTAACGCGCAACAACGCTGCGACCAAAGTTATCCATCTGACTACCATGGTCGTTGATGTAGTTCTCTTCGTACACCTTGTAGCCGGCATGACGCATGACGCGCGCCGTGGCGTCGCCCAGCGCAGCCCAACGGCCATGACCCACATGGAACGGACCCGTGGGGTTAGCGCTGACGTACTCGATGTTGATGTAGTTGGGACCCTCGATGGTGCCCTTGGCGTAATCGGCACCTTCCTGGCGAACCTGGGCAATGACGCCTTGGAACACTTCGGGAGCCAGCGTGAAATTGATGAAGCCAGGACCGGCGATTTCGCAGGAAGCGATCATGCCGTTCTCGGGAAGGTGATCAACGATGATCTGGGCGATTTCGCGGGGGTTCTTCTTGGCCGCCTTCGCCAGACGCAGGGCAACCGTAGAAGCCCAGTCGCCATTGTTCGTGTCACGAGGTCGCTCGAGAGCAGCTTCCGGAATCTCGTCGAGGGCGAGCGATCCATCGGCAACAGCAGCCGAAAGACCCTGGCCAACAAGCTGTTCAAGTTGTTCGCGAATCTGCATGGTTGTTTTCCGTCACTTCCTAATACGAATGCACATTGCGGCTATTCTAGCACCCGCGTAGGGAAATGAAAGTACAGATAGAGCAATCTAGACAAAAGGAGCCGCATCCACGAACGGATGCGGCTCCCCCTACAACCAAGATAAACCCGGTTAGTCGAGCGTGATAACGGTGCCCGTCTTGCCTTCCAGGCCAGCGGCAGCGCACTCGAGGCTCGTGATGAGAGCCTTGCCCTGCGGGTAGCGGCGCACGTAGTTGATGCAAGCCTGAACCTTGGGCAGCATGGAACCGGCGGCGAACTGTTCCTGAGCGATGTACTCTTCAGCCTCGGCAACCGTCATGTGGGAAATCTCTTCCTGGTTGGGCTTGCCGAAGTTGATGCAAACCTTCTCGACGGCGGTAAGGATGACGAGCATGTCGGCCTTGAACGAAGCAGCCAGCATGGATGCGGAGTTATCCTTGTCGATAACAGCCGGAACGCCATGGTAGCTGTCATTCGCCTCGATGACGGGAATACCGCCGCCACCGGTGGAAACGACGATGTAACCAGCGTCCATGAGGTCCTTCACGGCGTCGAATTCGACGATACGCTGGGGCTTCGGGGAAGCCACCACGCGACGCCAGCCACGGCCAGCATCTTCCTTAACCGTGCAGCCGGTCTTCTCGGCCAGAGCCTTGGCCTCTTCTTCGGTCATGAAGGCACCCACGGGCTTGGTGGGGTTCTCGAAGGCCGGGTCGCTAGGATCGACGACCGTCTGCGTAACCACGTTGGCGGTGGAACGCATGATGCCGCGATGCTTCAGCTCGCCCAGAATGGCCTGGGACAGATGGTAGCCAATGTAACCCTGGCTCATGGCACCGCACTCGGGGAAAGGCATGGCCGGAACCTTGTTCGCGGGATCCTTGCAAGCGGCATCGAACGCGTTGTTGATCATGCCGACCTGGGGGCCATTGCCGTGCGTAACGATGGTGTTCACGCCCTCGCCCACCATATCAACGATATGGCTGGCGGTGTTCTTCACGAGCTCGAGCTGCTCTTCGGGAGTATTGCCCAGAGCGTTGCCGCCCAGCGCAATAACTACGGAAGGGCCTTCACCTTTCTGATAAGGCATGGTATGTCCTTTCAAATGGCAGGGCCAGCCGAGAAGGCCGGCCCCGAAAAATCTAGCAAATGGTACGGCGATTTACGACAGGGTCGCGTACATGATGGCCTTGATGGTGTGCATGCGGTTCTCGGCCTCATCGAAGACGCGGCTCTGAGGACCTTCGAAGACCTCGTCGGTAACTTCCTGCTCGGTGATGCCGAACTGCTTGGCCTTTTCAGCACCGATGACCGTGTTGGTGTCATGGAAGCTGGGCAGGCAGTGCAGGAAGATGGCGGAAGGATCGGCCATGGCCATAACCTCGGAGGTTACGCGATACGGGGTGAGTTCCTTGATGCGGGACTCCCAAACCTCGTCGGGCTCGCCCATGGATACCCAAACGTCGGTGTAGATGGCATGTGCGCCCTTGACGCCCTCGGCAACGTCCTGCGTGAGGGTGCAGGTGCAGCCATTCTCCTCGAAGAAGGGCTTGGTGGCGTCGATAACGTCCTGAGCAGGCATGCAGGACTCGGGGCCGCAGGCCACGAAGTTCAGGCCCAGCTTGGCGCAAACGACCATGAGGGAGCGAGCAACGTTGTTCTTGCAGTCGCCCATGAAGACCAGCGTCTTGCCCTTAATGTCGTAGTTGAAGTTTTCCTGCATGGTTAGGATGTCGGCGAGCATCTGGGTGGGATGCCATTCCGTGGTGAGGCCGTTCCACACGGGCACGGAAGCGTTGGCGGCCAGCTCTTCGACGTCGCTCTGGGCGAAGCCGCGGAATTCGATGCCGTCATAGAAGCGATCGAGCACGCGAGCAGTGTCCTCGATGGACTCCTTCTTGCCCATCTGGCTGCTGCCGGGATCGAGGTAGGTCACGCCCATGCCCAGGTCCATAGCGCCAACTTCGAAGGAGCAACGCGTACGAGTGGAGGTCTTCTGGAACAGCAGAACGATGTTCTTGCCCTCGAGGTAGCGGTGAGGCGTACCGGTGAGCTTCAGGTTCTTGAATTCGCGGGAGAGGCGAAGCAGGTAGTTGATTTCCTCGGCGGAGAAATCGAGAAGCTTCAGGAAGTCGCGACCGCTCAGGCTAGTAGGCATAATGTAGTTCCTTTCATAAGTCGCCTGGCATTCCAGGCGTTTGTAAGCAATTGCACGAACCCTACGGGTTCGAAGGGCGAGACCTTACAGGTCTTCGCGCCAGGCCGGCATACTCATGCAGCGCGGGCCACCACGGCCGCGAGACAGCTCGCAGCTGGGGATGACGACCAATTCAAGACCGTTCTTGTACAGGAAGTCGTTCGTAACGTTGTTGCGCTGGTAGACGCAGATCTTGCCAGGCTCGATGCATAGCGTGTTGCTGCCGTCGTTCCACTGCTCGCGCTCGGCGGCGATGCGATCGCCGGCGCCGCACTGCAGCAGCTTGACGGGCTGGCCCACGTACTTCGTGAGGATGCTCTCGAGGTCGGAGTCGAGGCGGTTGACCTTGACCTTGCCCTCGGCGCCCTTGGTGAGTTCGAACACCGTGAGCGGGCCCAGGATGCCCGGATGGATGGTGAACTTGTCGTGGTCGATCTGGGTGAACACCGTGTCCAGATGCATGAACGCGCGGCTGTTCGGGATGTCGAACGCCAGGATGGTGTCGATGCTGGAGCGCTCGTCGTGGAAGATGCTCTGAGCGAGCGTGTCGATGGCGTCGGGCTCGGTACGCTGGCTGATGCCGATGGCGAGCACGTGGTCGTTGATGTTCAGGACATCGCCACCCTCGATGTGGAAGGCTTCCTTGCGGCTGTAGTACTGCGGGGTGCCCTTGAAATCGGGATGGTTGTCGAAGATGTACTGACCGTAGATCGTCTCGCGATTGCGCGTGACAGAGTACATGCGGTGGATGGTTACGCCATTGCCCACCATCGCGAACGGGTCGCGGGTGAAGTATAGGTTGGGCATGGGGTCGCAGACCATTTCCGTGGGGCTGCTCACGAGGTCGACCAGACTGTTGGTGCGGTCGATATCGAGCTCGTCGAGCGTGATGCCGGTCATGGTCTTTTCAACCAGAGCCTTGGCATCGGCATACTCGGAATCGAGATACGTGTGCAGGATCTTGTGCCACTTTTCGGTGTGGACATTCGCCTCCTCGATCCACTGCTCGATGAACTGGCTGCGCAGAGCCGCGTTGTCGCGGATGGTTTCAGCCATGAGGTCCTCGAGGTAGACCACCTCGACGCCGTTATCACGCAGAGCCTGCGCAAAGGCGTCGTGCTCCTGCTGAGCGATTTCCAGGAACGGAATATCGTCGAACAGCAGACGCTCGAGTGTGTCGGGGGTGAGGTTGAGAAGCTCGTTACCGGGACGGTGGAGAATGACCTTCTTTAGAGGTCCAATCTCGCTCTTAACGTTGACTCCGGTCATGAACGCCCTCCTTTTCTCTCTCGTGCGTTTTGCAATATGCATTTTCCGCGGTAGGCCCTTACCCGTAGACCCGTTTAAGCGGAACGAGCAAACCATTGCATGCCCGGAAACGAAATGCAAGGAGAATTTGTAAGTATTGAAAAAACGTTTCCTTTGCGGGATAAACGGTAGGTAATAGTCGGCGGACGGCTATTGACTTTTCGGGTTTTCAGGAATTCTAAAGCCAGGAAGCTCCTCTGAAATCTAAGCGTTCATCAGGGGATTTATACGTTTAGACAGGTAGTATTTTCACAATCATAAGACCCTAAGGCTGTCAATATACGTCCCTTTCGCATATTTCCCCCATCTCATGCGATTCGCCCCATTTTCGCCCCTCCAAAAGGACTAATAGGCAATTTTTCTGCATACGTAAGCGTGGGATATGCAAACGCGAAATCGCCGCGCATTACACCCCCACTACCCTCCCTTCGCTCGTGGCATGAAGAGCAAGTAACCCTATCCGTTCGACATATCAACATGACCGTGACAAAAGGCGAAAAGCAGAAAGGCGCCCCTACACTTGTACAAAAAGAACAGGAGACGCAATGAAACTCATAGAAGCAGTCGAGCAGCGCCACTCCGTGCGATCCTACACAGAGACGCCCATCGACACCAAAACACTCGACATCCTACAAGAGCAACTCGAAAAGGCGAACCAAGAGGGCGACCTACGTTTTCAGCTCGTACGCAACAATCCCGTAGCCTTCAAGGGAGTGCTCGCCAAATACGGACACTTCGAAAACGTGCACACATATATATGTTGCGTCGGCAAGAAAGAACCAAACATAGAACAGCGCATTGGGTACTATGGCCAGCGCATCGTCCTAAACGCACGCGCGATGGGCATAGACAGCTGCTGGGTTGCGGGAACATATAACAAGCGAAACGCCGCTTGCGCCATCTTCAAGGGCGAAAAACTCTACTGCGTCATCGCGCTGGGATACGGCAAAACGCACGGATCGCCCCGCAAAAGCAAGCCAGCGGAAAAGTGCTACCAGCTAGGCGAAGGCGTAGACGCCGCGCCAGAATGGTTCGTATCCGCCATGAACGCAGCCATGCTCGCGCCCACCGCAATGAACCGCCAGGATTTCGTCATCACGCTCGAGCCAGGAAACGTGGTAAA
>JAILNP010000094.1:0-4493 GCA_024691475.1 Eggerthellaceae bacterium | reverse complement strand
AGCAGATGTGCGAGCTCACGATGTTCTCGGGCGAGCCCCTGCTGCGCGATCCGTATTACTACACCATTATCGACCAGGCATATGTCGACCGCGTAAAGTCGAGCCCCGTGTTCGACTTCCTCACGGCCGGCACGAAGCAGAACATGGGTCCGGCATTGCTCATGGGCTTCCAGGACGTTACGCTTTCCGACTTCGACAAGAGCATCGACGAGGCCATTAGCCAGGGCTGGGCTGCGAAGGCCGACAGTATCGAGGAGCTTGCGAAGAAGTTCGACCTCACCGACCTGCCCGAAACCATCAAGGCGTACAACGATGCTTGCTCCAAGGGCTATGACGACGAGTTCTTCCTGCCTGCCGACTACATGCATGCCATCAACCAGGGGCCGTACTACGTGTTCGAGTACAATCCCGGCGCATGGGTCACGCTGGGCGGCATCAAGACCGATGGCTTCTGCCGCGCGGTGAACGCCGACAACGACGTGATCAAGGGCCTGTACGTGGCCGGCGTCGACGGCGACTTCTGGAGCGTCCCGTATTTCCAGGGCGGTTCCTGCAATGGCTTCTCCCTGGCCAGCGGCGTACTCGCCGGCAACACGGCCAGCGCCGACATCTAGCATACGAGTGGCCACGCGCCATTCCCCTCCCGGCGCGATAGGCATTTTGGACCCCGCATGTCTGCAGCATGCGGGGTCCTTTTGCGTCGTGCGACCAGCTGAACTGGTGATATGTGCGCTTTGTCGTTCCTCGAAAAGCAAGTTGCCCAGAGATAATTCTTGCGCTACGATTTGAAAACAAATTTCAATTTCAATTTAGACCGAATGGAAGCACGTGGCCGAGACGCAGCGCAAATACAAGACCAAACAGGGCGAGGCGGTTTCCGCGTATTTGGCGGAACGCCCCGATAGCTACCTGAGCGTTGACGAAGTGTGGTCGGCGCTTGTTGCGGCGGGCAGTCGCGTGGGTAGGTCCACGGTGTACCGCAAGCTGGAATCCATGGCTTCCGAGGGCTCTGCCCTGAAGGCTACCGCGCCTGGCGGGGAAGCGCGCTATCGCATAGCCAGCAGTTCCGCTACGGGCCAGCTCGTGTGCCTCGCGTGCGGCCGGGCCTTCGCGCTCGACTGCCACATGGTCGAGGAATTTTCCGATCATGTGCTCTCACATCATGGCTTTCGCATCGACCCCGCACGCACCGTGTTGTACGGCCTGTGCGAATCGTGCCGGGGCGTCTAATGCGGCAGTTCGCATTCCTCTTCATGGGTGGCGCGCGTGCTCGTCGCCCTCGCGCTGTCGCGATACTCGTGATGCTTGCGCTTCTTGCCGCCGCGGTAAGCGAGCTGCTCGAGGGGCATGAATGCACGGGCGATGGATGCGTGCTGTGCCTTATCGCCGCATGCGCCCATGCGCTGCTGGTGGTGTGCGCGGGCTTTGCCTTGGCGCAAACTGTTCTGGGATTCGTGTTCAATCCGTCGCGCCTGGGGCTTTCCGCCTCTGTCGTCGCGCGTGCGGTTTCCTCCCTCGTTGGCTGCGCGTCTCTTGCGCGCATCGCGGAAACGCCCGTGCGCAGCGGCGTCTGCCTGCGCATCTAGGATTCATCCCCGGGCGCGCCATGCGCCCGCTTGCGAAAAGGGAAGACTGCAAGGCGGCTTAGGCCGCGAAGGGATGAATGACATCATGAAGAATATGCTACGTGCCGTCTTGGTGGCGGCAGTGCTGTGTGTTGGGCTGCTTGCCGGATGCGCGAATACCAACCAGGCTGCATCGGCCGATGCCCAGGAGCACAAGATCAAGGTTGTGTGCGCTACGTTTCCCGCGTACGACTGGGTGACGCAGGTGGCGGGCGATCGCATTGACGATTTCGAGATTACCTACCTGATGGATAGTGGCGTTGACCTGCATAGCTATCAGCCGAGCGTGCAGGACATCGCGAAGATTTCCGACGCCGACCTGTTCGTGTACGTGGGCGGCGAATCCGATGGCTGGGCCGAGGACGCCGTGAAGGCTGCCTCGAACAGCAGCTTGCGTACCGTGAACATGATGGAGGTGCTGGGCGATAGCGCCGTGGAAGAGGAAGTTGTCGAGGGCATGCAGGCTGAAGAGGAAGAAGCCGAGGCCGCTGCGGAGGGCGAGGAAGAGCCCGAGTGCGACGAGCATGTGTGGCTGTCCCTGAAGAATGCGCAGGAGCTGGTAGACGCCATTGCGGTCCAGCTTGCCGATGCCGACGCTGATCATGCGAGCGAGTATTCTGCGAACGCCGCTGCGTATAAGGCCAAACTTGCCGAACTGGATGGGAAGTACGAGAGCGCGGTGAAGGCCGCGGCGAAGAAGACGGTGGTGTTTGCCGATCGCTTCCCGTTCCGCTATCTCGTCGATGACTACAACCTGAGGTATTACGCAGCGTTCGTGGGTTGCTCTGCGGAAACGGAGGCAAGCTTCGAGACCATTGCCTTCCTGGCTCAGAAAGTCGATGAGCCGGGGCTTTCCAACGTACTCGTTATTGAGAACTCGGATGAGGCCATCGCGAAGACGGTTATCGCCAATACGCAGGCCAAGAATCAGGGCATCCTGGTGATGGATTCGCTGCAGTCGGTAACGGCGGGCGATATTGCCTCGGGCAAGACCTACCTGGGCGCCATGGAGGGGAACCTGACTTCCCTGACGGCCGCGTTGTCCTAAGGAGCGCAGATGAGCTACCTCGCATGTAAGGGCCTTTCGGTGGGATATGCTGGTAACCCCGTGGTGTCGGGCGTTGATTTCGTCGTGAACGCAGGCGACGCGCTGTTCGTCGTGGGCGAAAACGGCGCTGGCAAAACCACGCTGCTGAAGACCGTGCTTGGCCTGCTGCCGCCGCTTGCGGGCGATATGTCGCTGTGCGGGGGAGCGCCCGCATGCGAGGTGGGCTACCTGCCGCAAAAGGGGGAATCCCAGGAGGATTTCCCTGCGTCCGCCTGGGAAATCGTGCTTTCGGGACGCGCTTCCCGCCTGGGCTTTCGTCCATTTTACGGACGCGAGGACCGCGCGGTTGCGCAAGCCGCACTTCAACGCGTGGATGCCCTGGAGCTGAAGGGCGAGCCTTTCGGGTCCCTTTCGGGTGGCCAGCAGCAGCGCGTGCTGTTGGCGCGCGCTCTGGCTTCCGAAGCCAGCTTGCTGGTGCTTGACGAGCCCACGACGGGGCTTGACCCCGCAGCGGCGGAATCGCTCTATGCGACGATCGATGACCTGCGCAATAACGGCACGGGCATCTTGTGCGTTACGCACGACCTAGGTGCGGCGCTGCCTCATGCGACGCATGTGCTCGAAGTGCGCAATGGCTCGGCGCGCTACATGGCCGCCGATGCGTGGAAGCGAGGCGAGCGCGCGTAGTGGGTCCCCTGGAAGTTCTCTCAACGTACCTATCCTATCCGTTCGTGGTGAACGCGCTGGTCGTAGGCGCGCTTGTGGCGCTCTGCTCGTCCCTTTTGGGCACGACGCTCGTGATGAAGCGCCTTTCCTACATTGGAGATGGCCTCTCGCATGTTGCGTTCGGTGCCTATGCCGTGGCTTCGGTTGCGGGCATAACGCGCAACATGCTCATCATCGCCCCCGTTACCGTGCTGGCGGCGGTCATCCTGCTGCGCCGCGGCCGCACGGCCAAGGTGAAGGGCGACGCTGCGATCTCGATGATGGCGGTTGCGGCCCTGGCCTTCGGCTACCTGGTCATGAACGTGTTTGGTGCGCGTTCCAACATTGCGGGCGACGTATGCTCCACGCTGTTCGGGTCTACCTCGATTCTTACGCTTACCAGCCTTGATGTGGGGCTGTGCGCCCTTATGTCCCTTGCCGTGGTGGGTGGGTTCGCGTTGCTGTATAACCGCATCTTCGCGGTGACGTTCGACGAGACGTTCGCCCGCGCGTGCGGCATGCCCGTGGGGCGCTACAACATGGTGATCGCCATCATGATCGCGCTCGTGATTGTGGTGGGCATGAACCTGGTGGGCGCTCTGATGCTTTCCGCCCTCGTGGTGTTCCCGGCGCTTTCCGCCATGCGCATAGCGGGCACGTTCCGCAACGTCACGATCATCTCGGCCTGCATTGGCGTGCTCTGCGCCGTGGCGGGCATGCTGGCGTCCATTTTGGCCGGAACGCCCGTCGGCCCCACCATTGTGCTGCTCGATGTGGCGGCATTTGCGCTATGCAGCGTAATTCGCCTGATCAAGTAGCTATTCGCCTTGCCGTGACGCAGGGGAGCGCTTGTCGTCGCCTTCGCTTGCGAGCCTCTGCGGCAAGGGGCCGTAGGCAATGCGAACGCCGCCCGTTGCCATTCGCTACCGAATAATTGCAAATGTCACGCTTCCCGTGCGTGCGCGGTGCTATTATGCGCATGTTACATATAAGTAATCCGTAACATGGGAGGAAGATAATGGGAAAGCATTTGAAGGTGGCGTTGACCCTTGCTTTCGCAGCTTGCTTGGCTGTGTTTGCGTTGGCGGGGTGCTCTACGTCGGGCGGATCGTCTA
>JAILNP010000092.1:0-22092 GCA_024691475.1 Eggerthellaceae bacterium | reverse complement strand
CCTGAAGAGCATCACCGGCAGGGCGGCTGCGATCGGATAAACAAAAAGCAGGCCCCTTTCGGGACCTGCTCTAGTTTCGTGGCGGAGAGCTGGGGATTCCGGCGTTCGCTTCGCGAACCCCGAACCCTCCCTCGCAGGCTCGGTCGGGCGAATTCCTAAAAGCCGTCCACTGGACGGCTTTCTTAACGGAATTCCACCTCATCGGTTCGAATCCCCAGTAACGGATCCCGAATAATAAAAAAACAGGCCCCTTTCGGGACCTGCTTAAATGTCGTGGCGGAGAGCTGGGGATTCGAACCCCAGATACCCTTTTGGGGCATACTCGCTTAGCAGGCGAGCACCTTCGGCCTCTCGGTCAGCTCTCCGCGGATGCGTCTTAGACGCGGTACGCTATGATACCGTGACATTTCCAAACATGCAAGCATTCGCTTTGCGTAAAACATAGGGTCTGCGCTTTCGGGTATAATCAGGCCAAATTGAACCAAAATCGCACGTAGAGAGGGGAATAGGATGCTTTCGCGATTCATGTTGTCGCAAATGCGTCGTAATGATGGGCCCGTATGCGCCAGTGCGGGGCGCACGGCGGCCACGTGGGGGATGGGAACCCATGCGCCGCGCTTGCTTGTTCTTGCTACATGTCTCATGGCAGTGGTGCTCCTTGCGTGCGTGATTGCTCCTTCGCATGCCTATGCCAAGGACTACACTATTCCGAAGGTGGACATTACCGCCGATGCGCAAAGCGATGGCTCGCTGCATGTTGTCGAGCAGCGCACGTTCAGCTTCGATGGCACGTTTTCCTGCATCTGGTGGAACATGCGTAGCGGCAGTTTCACGGTAAATAGCGTTCAAATCGGCCAGGTGGATAGCAACGGCGATGTCTCGCTGGTAGATATGCCTAGCGTGGGTTTCGATTTGTCATGGCGCGATGCGGGCGGCCCTGGCTATACCTCGTACTCGGTCGATACGGGCAAGAACACGGTCTACGCTTTCTTCGATGCCAGCGATTGCGATGTCGTCATTCAAATCGACTACACGGTGAAGGCGGGCGTCACGCCGTATAAGGACTGTGCCGACCTGTACTGGCAGTACATCGGCACCGATTGGGCGGTTGCGAACGAGAACGTTACCTGCACCATCACGATGCCCGTTCCCGCTGGGGCGGCTCCCGTTATTGGCTCGGACGTGTATGCCTGGGGTCATGGCCCGCTTACGGGTACGCTTGCCTTCAACGATTCCGCTACGGCCGTAACGTACAAGGTCGACAAGGTGAAGCCGGGGGAATACGCCGAAGCGCGCGTGGTGTTCCCTCGTACGTGGCTTACGAACATTAGCTCCGACGCCCTGGAATCCACGGGTGACACGGCATTTCTCGATAGCATCCTGCAGTCGGAAGAGGAATGGGCCGACGCGGCGAATTACCAGCGCATGTACTCCCAGCTCTACATTCTGTTCTGGGCGTTGCTTTCGGTGGCGCTCATCGTGTGGGCTGTCGTGATGTACTTCCGACATGGCAAGGAGCACAAGCCCACGTTCACCGAGGACTACTGGCGTGACGTGCCCAATCGCAACGTCCATCCTGCCACCATCGGGCGCCTGTGGCGTTTCGGCAAGGAAGATTCCAACGACTTCATGGCCACAATCATGTACCTGTCGCATGCGGGTGTGCTCACCATAGCGAAGGGTACGTACCAAAAGAACAAGAAGACCGTCGAAGATTATTACATCACCATCAAAGACGAAGAGGCCGATGCGCTCAGCGATCCTATCGACAGGGAAGCCATCAAACTTCTTCGCAAGGTTTCGAATGGAAAGAATCCCTTCTGGTTGGGGTCCATTCGCGATTATGGCAAGGCCCATCCTTCGGCGTTCAACAATGCCGTGGAAGCGTGGCAGGGCAAGGTTACCGCTGCGCAGAACAAGGCCGATTACTTCGAGGAGGATGGCAACAAGTGGCAGGGCCGTCTCATCTGCGTGGCGCTGGGCTATCCTATCATCTGCTTTTTGATTACGTTCTTCATCGTGGAGAATTACATTCCGCTCGTGTTTTCCATCGTTACGGGCATTGCGCTGTTTGCCTTGTCCAACTTCATGACGCGACGCACGCAGAAGGGCCTCGACGATTACATGCGCTGTAAGGCGTTGCGTAGGTGGCTGTGTGAATTCTCGGCGCTCGACGAGCGTCCGCCCACGGACGTGAAAGTGTGGGGCGAGTTCATGGTGTACGCCTACATCTTCGGCGTGGCGAAGGAAGCCCTTGCCCAGCTGCGTAAGGCCGTCCCCCAGATCTTCCAGGAAGACGACGACCTTATGGGTCAGAACAGCTGGTACGTGCCCTGGTATGCCATGTACGGTACGCGTCATGGCGATTCGTTTGCCAGCGTATTCGATACCACGTGGTCGAATACGGAATCCATCGTCAGCTCGGCGCTTTCGTCTAGCTCGTCGGGCGGCGGCTTCGGCGGCGGCTTTTCCGGTGGCGGTGGCGGCGGCTTCGGCGGCGGTGGCGGCGGGGCACGTTAGCCTTATTTCGGCGCCATGCGAATTACGGGGAGCGAGGGAAACCTCGCTCCTTTTTTTGTGCCTCGCGGCCAGCGGCTTCGTCTGATTGCTGGGTGGCGAGTTCTGTGCAGGGCTTTCGCGCTTTTGCGTGCCGGTCTTTCGGTTTTGCTCCATTGCGCTATAGTGAACTGAACATACCGATAGAGAGAGGAGCGCGCATGGTAAAGAAAGACAACGTGATTCTTATCGGCATGCCCGGCGCGGGCAAGAGCACGCTGGGTATCGTTGCGGCCAAGATCATCGGATACGACTTCCTCGATGCCGACCTGCTCATTCAGAAGCAGAGCGACAAGACGCTGCAGAAGATCATCGACGCCATGGGTCCCGACGGGTTCATTCAGGTGGAGAACGAGGTGCTGTGCGGCATCGACGTGCATCGCACGGTGGTTTCCCCGGGTGGTTCGGCGGTGTACTCCGAAGACGCTATGAAGCACCTTTCCGAAATCGGCACCATCGTGTACCTGAAGGTATCGCTCGACGAGCTTATGGGGCGTTTGGGCGGCCTGCACGAGCGCGGCGTCGTCATGAAGGACGGCATGGGCGGTCTGGCGGATATCTACGAGGAGCGCATTCCCCTATACGAGAAGTACGCTGAGGTGACCATCGACACGGATGGCACTACGGTACGCGAGGCTGCGGCCAAGCTGGTTGATACGCTTTCCATGAGGGGAGCCATTTAGCCTGTAGGGTAGCGCATCCTGCGCGTTCTCTGTGGTAGAATGCCTTGTGCGCCTCCGTAGCTCAGGGGATAGAGCACCGCTCTCCTAAAGCGGGTGTCGTACGTTCGAATCGTATCGGGGGCACCAGGAATACAAAGGCCGAGCGCTTTGCGCCCGGCCTTTTCTGTTGCGTGACCATTTTTCGCGGCCCTATTGCCCGTCGGCGTCGCGACGGTCGATGATTTCCATGAGCTCGGCCTTGCTGTGTATTTCCATCTTCTGGTAAATGTGGCGCAGATGCGTGGTTACGGTGCCGCGTGAGAGGAAGAGCTCCTGCTGGATGTTCGCGCTTGTGTGGCCCTTCGCGTAGAGAATCATGAGCTCCGTTTCGCGCGGGGTGAGACCATATGCTTCCGCGACGGCCGTGCAGCGGTCCATGAAGCGTGCCTTGCGCGGCCGATCGGTATCTTCGGGGTTATTGCTGCCGGAGGTCGCATGGGCGTCGGCTTCTGCCGAGCCGCTTGCTTCGGGGGAGAGCGCTTGCGCCATGGGCGTAACCATGGTTGCGAAATCATGCTCTTTCAGTACGAACAAGTACGAGGTGAGAATGCAGAGCGTGGCTATGAGCGAGACGACGCTCATAGATGGCTGCTGCGATATGAGCAGCTGCCCGGCAACGCCGCCAATGAGCACGCCAAACGTAACCATGCCCCAGCCGATGCCGTAGATGACGTGGGGTGCGAGCTTGTGGCGGTGGGCCGTCTCGGCGAGTAGCAGCCAGATGAGCACGTTGAACGTGCCATACCCGGTGAGCGCCATGGTGCTTTCCAGGAAGTGGAACCCCTGGATGAGGGGCAGGAGCAAATAGAACACTGCCATGACGAATACGCTCGAACGGTAGACCTTGCGCAGTCCCTCGCCTTGCTCGGGTGGCGTGATCAGACAGCAGAGGTAGATGATGGCCATGGTGGCCACCGAGCCAGCTACCAGGGGCAGCGTGTAGAACTCCTGCATCGAGAGGCCTGGCGTGGCCAGGCAGGCGGCGCGCACGATGCCGTCGCCAATGCCCACGAGGCATGAGCATGCGCCAATGCGCCAGGTGAACGGGATGATGTCGATTTGGGCCTTTGGGGCCGCCTTGCTTGTTGGGGAAGCTGCGTCCATGCTGTTGACGAGCAGGAGCGCCGCTGCGATGGGGATGAGCGAGCAGGCGATGGCCGCGCAGTAGGGCGGCAGTTGCATGGTGAGCGAAAAGAAGGTGGCGGCCAAAAAGAAGGCGAAGGGCACTTCGAAGTTCGTTATGCTCGAATCTAGGCGGCTGTAGAGTTCGCCGTATCCCATGTCGATTACGCCACTGCCCACGCCCGTAAGCACGCCGCCTACGATGCCCAGGGGAATTGCAAGGCCCCCGGCTATTCCCGAGGCAACGATGCAGGCGGTTCCACCGCAGGTAATGCCCGCCGCAAGGGCGAACGTGCACTTGCTGTGCCGCTGCATGGCGGAAGGCCGGCCAAAGGCAGCCAGCGCAAAGAGCGTAATCGTGAGCGTGATGGTAGACGCGATGTTGGCGTAGGTGATCCAGGAGCCGCCGCTTGCCATGAAGAGCAGCGAGGCAGTGTTCAGGAACATGAGATATACCCATGACCTGTTGAGCGCGAATCCAATAGACCGCACGTTCATAATGGCGCGCATAGCGCAGCGCACATTTGTCGCTTTACGTGTCTGCAATCGAGCGATATGCATGAAATAACGCCCCTCTTCTCCCGTCGCAGAATGATAGCACGACTCTTTCCGCACGCAGCAGACTCCCCTGGGTCAAAATCGCGTTGTCGCAGGGTCGTTGCAATAATCATGCGTAATGCATGATGCCCTGACGTTGGGCTATGGGGCCTTCTCCCTCGATATACGCGTTCGTGCATGATTCGCCGTTCGGCCCTTTTCTTCAGAATTCCCAGCAAAGGCGCATGAGCGTCTTGCAATCGCCGAGAGAGGAGAAGGAGGAGAGATGGGCAAACTCAACATGTCACGGCGTAGCTTCGCGAAGCTCGGTGCGATTACCGGGGCGGCGGCTGCCCTGTCGGGTGGCGCAACCGCCGGCAGTGCGCTTGCGGAAAGCTCGGGGGAGTCGGGCGCGGCGAGCGAGGTCAAGCGCATACGTTCCTGTTGCCGTGGCTGCGGCAAGATGGAATGCGGCGTTTGGGTGACCGTCGAAAACGGTCGTGCCGTGAAAACCGAGGGAGACCAGAGTTCGTTCCAGTCTTCGGGCAATCACTGCAGCAAGGGACAGGCAAGCTTGCAGGCGGCATATCATCCCGCCCGCATCTATCATCCCCTGAAGCGCACGAACCCGAAGGGCGAGGATCCGGGCTGGGTGCGAATCAGCTGGGACGAGGCCATCGAGACGATGTCCGAGAAGTTCACCGAGATTATCAATCAGTACGGTGGGCAGTCCATCTTCAACATGTGCGGTACGTCGCGCCAGTGGGTGTACGGCCCGTATGCAACGTTGAAGTGGCTGTTCGATACGCCCAACGCCCATGTGGCAAGCGAGATCTGCAAGGGTCCACGCCGTTTGATGGGTTGGATTTCCTCGGTCGATGGCGCGCCGTGGATGGCCCTGCGCGACGGACCGCGCGTGTACGTGCAGTGGGGCACGTCGCCCGAAAACAGCAACTACGACGACAGTTGCCGCAACATCGTCGACAAGATGACCGAAGCGGATGTGCACATCTGCATCGATTCGCGTCTTTCGGGTACGGGCAAGGAAGCCGATTACTGGCTGAACGTGCGTCCGGGCAGCGACTGTGCCATCGCCTTGGCATGGACCAACCTGGTCATCAAGAACGACCTCGTGGACTGGAAGTTCGTAAAGCGCTGGACCGATGCACCCCTGCTTGTGGTTGAGGATATGGAGCCCACGGGCGGCCGCTACTGGGATCTTTCCACTCCGCTCACCGCGGCTCCGGCATTCGTGACGGGCACGAAGCTCAAGACGCGCCTGCTGAAGGAGAGCGACCTGGTGGAGGGTGGCAGCCCCTACAAGTTCTATGCGTGGAATAAGAAAGCGAACAACGGCGAGGGTGGTCTTGTGTACTGGGACGTGGAAACGACCCAGTGGGAAGGCTGCAACCACGTGGCGCCCGACCGTTCCGAAATGGAAGTCGTATACAAGGGCACGAGCCAGGAAGGCTACCTGCCTCCGCTTTCGTATCACGAGCTGGAAGATGCTGGCATCGACTTCGATATGGAAGGTACGCACACCATCACGTTGGCCGATGGCACTACGCATAAGGTACGCCCCGTATGGAGCTACCTGGTGGAGAGCGTGAAGGACTGCACGCCCGAATGGGCCGAGGAGAAGACCGGCTGCGATGCGAGCCTAATCGAGGAGGCGTGCCTGGTATGGGCTACGCGTCCCGCGGGCCAGACGTATGGCAATGGCGGTTTGCACCTGGGCCTTTCCATCGACCAGGAGGGTACGTGCTCGCAGACGGTACGCGCTATTCTGCATCTTTCGTATATCACGGGCAATTTCGACGGGCCCGCGGGCAATCGTGGTCTTACGCGCACGCCCGTGGACGAGCAATCGTCGTTTGCCCCGGGTTCGAATATGCCGCAAGAGGTGAAGTGGCAGCTGAAGGGTCTGGGCATGCCCATTCCGTACCTGCCCGATGCGCAGGTCGATCCCACCAACATTCCCGATCGCTACGAAGTGCTCGACAACATGGTGGGCGCCGACAAGTTCCCCATCACGGCGTACTACAACGAATGGGCCGACGCTACGAGCTTGTGGGAAGCGGTTCTTACCGAGAAGCCGTACCCCATCAAGGGCGGCATCAACGAGAGCGGTTCGTTCATGAACCAGAGCAACGCCACGCTGGCCTGGGAAGCCCTTTCGAAGCTGGATTTCTGGGTGGATATCAACATGTTCCACCATCCGGGTACCGAAATGGCCGACATTATTCTGCCGTGCCAGCACTGGCTCGAGCTTTCGTGCGTGCGCGTGAGCCAGGGTGCCAGCGGTGGCATTGGCCTTACCCAGCAGGCCATCGAACCTCCCGCCGATACCAAGTTCGACTACGACATCCTGCGTCTTCTGTGGGAAGGCATGGAGAAGAAGGGCAACATCAACGGTATCTGGACGGACATTGCGGGCAAGGGCCCTGGTGCGTACCACCATCTGGATCGCCTGGAAGACTGGTTCCAGGCCCATAATGAGAAGAGCGGTTTCGCCGAGCGCTATGCCGGATGCAAGTGGGAACACTACGAGGACTTCCGCAAGGACTTCCAGGAAAACGGCTGGATCAATGCCAAGGTGGTGGAGCCCGACCGTTGGGGCACGTATCGTCGCTTCGAAACGGGCTACATGCGCATGGGCAAGGACGCTTGTACGGCCGCCCCGTGGAGCATGGACAAGGAAACGGGCAAGCCCGTTGCGAATTTCGGGTGCCCCACGCCTAACGCGCTCGTTGAGTTCTGGTCGATGGGCTTCGAAACGTTCTGCCTGGATAAGGCAAACGAATTTGAACCCGGCAAGTTCGATGTCATCTACGAGATGATGCCTCATTACGAAGAGGCGAATAGCTTCAGCGGCCCCGACCGCAAGGAGTATCCCATCTTGCTTACCACGGGCAGGCGCATTCCCGTGTACTTCCACAGCGAGCATCGACAGCTTCCCTGGTGTCGCGAGCTGTGGCCGGTGCCCCGTTTGGAAATGCATCCCGACGATGCCAAGGAACTGGGTCTGGAACAGGGCGATTGGGCCTGGGTCGAAACGGAATGGGGCAAGGTGCGCCAGTGTGTCGACCTGTACTACGGCATCCGCAAGGGCTGGGCGAACGCCGAGCATGCTTGGTGGTTCCCCGAACTGCCCGCGCCCACCCATGGGTTCAATTTGAGCAACATCGAATGCATTTGGGATCCGCATGGGCAGGACAAGTTCATCGGCAGTAGCCACATGCGTGGCGTGCCTGCGAAGATCTACAAGGCCACGGCGGAGAATAGTCCCAACGGCAATCCCATTCCCTGCGCCGATGAAGATGGTACGCAGATCATCTGCGATAGCAGCGATCCGCGTCTGAAGGCGTGGCTTCCCGACTACGACATCCGGAAGGAGGCGTAAGAGATGGCTCGAAATGCAATCGTCACCGACTTGAACCGGTGCGTGGGCTGCATGGCGTGCATGGTCGCCTGCAAAGTGGCGAATGGCGTGCCCGTGGGCAGCTACTGGAACAAGATTCTGCGCATTGGCCCGTCGAAGAAGGCCGATTACAAAGACGACCACGATGTGGAAATGTACTACCTGTGCGTGCAGTGCCAGCATTGCGAGGATCCGGAATGCGTGAAGGTATGTCCCACGCAGGCCAGTCATAAGACGGAAAACGGCACCGTGCAAATCGACAAGTCCAAGTGCATTGGCTGCCAGTTCTGCGTTATGGCCTGCCCGTACAACGTGCGCTACTTGAACGAATCCGAGCGCGTGGTCGAAAAATGCACCATGTGCGACCAGATTACCGCGCAGGGTGGCCTGCCCCAGTGCGTCGCCCAATGCGGTGGCAGGGCGCGTTTCTTCGGTGACCTGGACAAGGGCATCGAGACCTTCGAAGCCCCGGCTGTGGGCTACGACGTCGACCGCAGCTACGACAGCCTGTACAAGGGCAACCGCGTGAAGCTCGGCGACTTCGCCGAATCGTTTACCGAGGACCAGGTGCATCATCTGCCCGATGTGGGCAATGGCCCGAACCTCCTGTACATCCTGCGCGACCGTGACTGGAAGGGGGAAGAGTAATGGAGCTGCAATGGCCTTTGATTCTATTCACGGTGTTCGTGGCGTGGTCTGCTGGGCTGTTTGCGACGCAGGCGCTGCTTGCCTTCAAGGGCAGGGCGTCCCAGTCGCAGGTTCCCGCGCTTGCCACCTCCGCCGCGTTGCTGGTGATTGGCGGTATCGCCGTGTTCTTCCACCTGCAGCATTGGGAGCGCATCTTCAACGGCTTCGGCCACATCACGAGCGGCATTACGCAAGAGCTTATCGCCATCGTTGTGGTGGCCGTGCTAATGGTTGCCTACTTCGTGTTGCTGCGTCGTGCTGGCTCCGAGGAGGCGAAGCTGCCCTCGTGGCTGTGCATTCTGTCCGTTGTTGCGTCGGCTGCGCTGGTTATCGTGATGGCTCATAGCTACGTGATGGCATCGCGTCCCGCGTGGAATTCGCTGCTGTGGATCTGCGCCGTCCTGGGCAACGCCTGCATTCTGGGCCCTGCCACCATGGCGCTCTTCGCGGCCCTGAAGGGCGAGTCTGATGAATTCTGCGCTTCGCTCGTATTTGGCGGCTCGGTGGTAAACGCCGTTTGCTCGGCAGCCTACCTGGTCTTCCTCTCAACGATTGGCGGGCTTTTCGTTCAGGTGGAGCACTACTTCGACCTGACGCATCCCATGAAAGAGCTCCAGTCTTTCACAAGCCCGTTTGCGAATGAAAGCGCGGCGGTCCTGTGGCTAGGCGTTGTGGCCGTTGGCCTGCTGGTGCCCATTGTGAGCGCCGTGCTGGGCAAGAAGAAAAGCGACTGGAAGACGTGGGGCGCAATCGCAGTGGCGGCTGCCTTCGTCGGGGCGATTTGCCTGCGCGTCGTGTTCTACCAAACGGGTATGAGCGTGTTCATGTTCTACTAGGCCCTTTTTCTCCCGCCTGCGCCCCGACCCCCTCCCCGGGGCGCAGGGTAAAAATCCGGCAAGCGCCGCTACAACCAACTCCAAGCAACCAGCGGCGCTTGCGTTTCGTTGGCATGGTCCGCTCTCGCCAATCTCGTCATTCTGGCGCGTGGTGCGAACGGCCCATATGGCAGTAACCGTTTTGGCACCTTCGGGTGCGGTTCGCTTGGGCTTCTTGAAGGAGGAGCGCATATGAGCGATATGGCTGTTTCCAAACAGTCCCTTGAAACCGGCTTCGATCCCTTTGCCTGCGAAGCCGACGTCTTCGAAGATGACGGCGGGGACCAGGTCCCCCAAAGGCATGACTACAATCCCAACCCCATCTCCGTTCCGCGCGACGATACGCGTCCGGCTTCGGTCCGCATTGCCGAGTTGCTCGACCGCCTGGGTTCGCAGCGTGCCACGTGCCTGGGAATTCTGGGTGCATGCGCCGAGCCCGCTCCGTACGAGCGCGTACGCGAGGTGGTGGAAGAAGCCCAGCGGGGTAATGCATCGGTGTTCGACGCGGGACGTCTGTGTTCATTGCTCCAGCGAGCGGGCGCGCTCGAGCGTGTGGATGAGCGGGGGTTTCCCTACGACCCCGATGAAACGCTCGAGGAAGTGAGCGATGGCGATGCGCGCTATCTGCGCGCCTCGGCCGAACAAGATGCGTACTGGCTTGCCACGCCCGATGGGCTGGCTGCCATTCCAAGTGAAAACTACTCGGCTGAGCTGGAAAAATTGCTCGAAGCCGACGCTGTATACCTGCCTATCTATCGCAGCGTCTTGCGTATGGCAAGTCGCGAAGAGGGCGTGAAGGCTCCCACGCTTATGGCGGCGCTCGATCGCGATCCGCTGCTGCAGCGTCCGAAGCGCAGTTGCACGTTGTTCGTGCAACGTCTCCATGACGTGAATGCGCTGGAATGGCGCGGGGCCTGGTTTGCCACCGAATTGGGGGCGAAGGCGCTTCGCGATATCGATGACGCATGCCAGGCGGAGCCTATGACGGAAGGAGCGCGATAGCGATGTCCCAGCAGGAATATGCCCAGATGATACAAATAAACGAGGAGCGTGCAGCGACGTATGGGTTCCTGTCTCGTCTGTTCCGCGTGGAAGTGGACGCGGATTTCGCGGGGCAGCTCAAGGAGATGCATTTCCCCGTGAAGACGGGAAGCGACGCGATTGACGAGGGCAACGCCCGCATGGCGTCGTACGTTGCGGGTATGTGGGATGGCTCCCTTACCGAGCTTGCCGTTGACTACTTCAACGTCTTCTACGGCGTGGGGGTGGATAGCTATTCGGCAGCTCATCCCTTCGAGAGCGTGTACACGAGCCCGAAGCGCCTGCTCATGCAGGAGGCTCGTGACGAGGTGCTCGAAATCTACCGTCAGGCTGGCCTTGAGAAGCAGAAGGACTGGCGCGAGGGCGAGGATCATATCGCCCTGGAGCTCGAATATTTGCAAGTGCTCTCCGAGCGCATTGCGCAGGCGCTCGAAGAGGGAGACGAAAACGTTGCCGCAGCTCTGCTCCAGAAGCAACGCTCGTTCCTTGATGAGCATGTGCTCGTGTGGACGCCCATGCTCACGTCCGACATGCGTCGTTTCGCGAAGACTGACTTGTATCGCGGTCTGGCGGATGTGACCGACGGGTTCCTGGAGGCTGATAGGCAGTTCGTCGGCGAAGTGCTGGCGTCGTAGCGGTAGGAGCGGTAATGGCTGATTCTCTGTCGAATGGTGGCGCAACGCTTTCGCGCAGGATGCTTTGCGCGGGTGCGGTAGGGGCCGCGAGTATGCTGGCGTTGGGTACGTTGAAGTTCGTGCCCGAGTCTGCGCATGTGCGCCCTCCCGGAGGCCAGGATGAGGATGCCCTGGTGGGGGCATGCATTCGATGCCAACGATGTGTGGAGGCGTGCCCCAAGGGGGCTATCGCAGCGCAACATGTCGAAGATGGCCTGCTTACGGTGCGCACGCCCGTTGCTTCGTTCGATCGGGGATGGTGCGACTTCTGCGAAGAGGAGAACGGGGGAGACCCCCTGTGCGTGCTTCATTGTCCCACGGGTGCGCTTTCGCTGCGCTCGAGCCTGGAAGCAGGCAAGCCTCTTTCGCAGAGCCTGGTACTGGGCAAGGCGGTTATCGTGCGTGAATGGTGCCTGGGGTACCGCCTTACGGGGTGCCGTTACTGCTACGATGCGTGCCCCTATGGCGCCATCGAGCTTGATGAGACGGGTCGACCGTACGTCATCCCCGATGCGTGCAACGGTTGCGGAGCCTGCCAGAGCGTCTGCGTGAGCATGCAGGAGGGTTCGCTTTCCGAAGGCGCTACCAGCAGGGCTATCGTCGTGGTTCCCGAATCGCAATTCGTCGAGTAAGGCGCGTGGTGCAATGAATAGGAAGAAACTCAGGGTGCTCATGCCCGTAATCGTTCTGGCGGCAGCGGGCATTGCATACGTGGCCCATGTGGGGCTGGGAAAATTGTCGGCCATTGGATGGCGCGATATCGCCTTGCTTTGCCCCGTGGGTGCGTTGAGCACGATGATCGCCTCGAAGACGCTTGTGCCCCATGCCCTTATCAGCTTGCTGCTGGCGGTTGTGGGTATCGCAATTGTTGGACGTGCGTTCTGCGCGTGGGTGTGCCCCGTGCCCATTTTGGGCAAGCTGCGTGGCATCCTCTCCAAGCGCGAGGCTAAGGGCGAGCGGAATGCGACTCCCGATGGCGGGGTCGAAGATGGGGGTGTGGCACCCCTCACGAAGAGCGAGAAGCGCTTGCTTTCGTCTTCATGCGGAAAGGGTGCGGCTTGCGGCGGCGCTCCCGCGCCGACGAGACATTTCGTCTTGGGCGGGGCCTTGCTCTCGGCGGCCATTTTCGGTTTCCCCGTATTTTGCCTCATATGTCCCATAGGCCTAACGTTCGCGGGGCTCTTCGTGCTCATCGCTCTATTCGGCAGCGGTGATGTTACGTGGTCGGTCGTGTTAATTCCGGTGTTGCTTGCCATTGAAGTGGTGTTCTTCCGCAAGTGGTGCAGCCATGTCTGCCCCGTTGCGAGCCTCATGAGCTTGGTGGGGCGCCTGAATCGCACGTGGCGTCCGCGCGTCGATCGTTCGAAGTGCTTGGTGGATACTCAGGGGGCGACGTGCGGAAGGTGCGCGGCCGTCTGTGAGGTGGGTATCGACCCCCATAATCCTCAGCTTGGCGCGGGCATGCACGAGTGCACGAAATGCGGCGCCTGCGTGGATGCATGTCCTGCGTCTGCCGTGCACATGCCCTTCCTTTCGCGTGATGGCGAGCAGCGTGATGAAGGCAAAGACGCTTAGGCGTTCTTGAGATGATGATGCGCGTGCGGGATCGTTCGCGTACGGGGCGGCTTGGTTTTGGAGTTGGCCGAGCCGTTCCATGCGCGGGCGATGCCGCGCGAGTTCGAACAAGGTGAGAAAGATGCAAAGCGTAGAGAAGATGTACGGGTCCTTAGTGTCCCTTGAGGGTGGCAGCGTTGTCGTTCATCCCCAGCGCTGCGTGCTCGTGCGAAATCGCAATGCGGAATGCCTACGATGTGCGGACGTGTGCACGTCGGGGGCCATTTCTATCGCGAATGACTCCATATGCGTCGACGAGGAGAAGTGCGTTGATTGCGGTACCTGCGCAACCGCTTGTCCGACGTGTGCGCTTGAAGTGCGCGAGGAGGATGACCATCGCCTGTTTGACGAAGTGCGACGTGCGTTGAAACGGCAAGGCGGTTGTGCGCAGATTGCTTGTCAGGAAGCGCATGATTCGTCGGATGCCGTGGGTGTAAAGTGTCTGGGTCGCGTTGACGAAAGCCTGCTCGTGAGCGCTTTGGCCATGCCCGGAGCGCGTGAGATTTCTCTGGTACATGGCGCGTGCGAGCAGTGTGCCCATAAAACGGGTTTTGACGTCGCACAATGCGTTGTCGAATCATCCAACGCCCTGCTTTCCTCGTGGGGGGTATACCCCCGCGTTCGCCTTGAGACGGCCGAAGCCGCGTGCGGTGATGCCGCTCCTCTGGAGCCCGTGGGAAAGCATGCCCCCGGCACGCTCGATGGTAGCCGTGCGTATGCCAAAGTGGGCCGCGATGGCACGCTCCCGCAGTATGCGCCCGCGCGCAGAAAGCGCCTTGTGGGCGCCCTTTCCGCGCTGGGTCCTGCGCCCGATGCGCTTGTGGAGACGCGGCTGTGGGGGCATGTGTCCATTGACGAGGATGCGTGCGTGTCATGTCGCATGTGCACGACGTTCTGCCCGGCGGGCGCCATTTCGAAATGGGATGGCGATGGCGCGTTTGGCTTGGTGCATGAGCCGCGATTGTGCGTGAAGTGTCGGTGCTGCGAATCCATTTGCCCCGTGGGGGCGATAACCATATCGGAAGGCGTGTACGCGCGTCGCCTTGTCGATGGCGCCGTTGATCGCATCCCTTTGCGGGAGCCTGCTTTTCAGCGGGGGAGCGGGAATGCGACCAAGGGAATCATGGGCTCGCTGTTGGGTGAGGAGTGTGTGTTCGACCGCTAGGAGTTTGCGTTCGCCAGACGATACGAAGCTGTAAGAATTGCTTCAGTGGTGTTTAACGATAATGGATGAAGATGGTTTCAGGTCGACGTCGTGGGCCGAAGAGGAAATCGGTCTGCGTGTTCGGATAGAAGGCTCCATTCGCAAACTCTAGGAGGTTCTTTCATGAAACAGTACCAGCTCTTCATCAATGGCGCGTTTGTGCCGAATGGCTCGCGCGAGATGGCCGATGTCATCAATCCGGCCACCGAAGAGGTTATCGGCCAGGTGCCGAAGGCTACCGAAGCTGATGTGGCCGCCGCCGTAGACGCCGCCTACGAAGCCCAGAAATCCTGGGGCAAGCTTCCCGCCGTGGAACGTGCGAACTATCTGTTCGAGCTTGCACAGCTGGTTGAGGATAACCAGGAGCTCTTCGCCCAGACGAAT
The DNA here is from genome assembly GCA_024691475.1 of Eggerthellaceae bacterium. GTDB lineage: Bacteria > Actinomycetota > Coriobacteriia > Coriobacteriales > Eggerthellaceae > Denitrobacterium. The sequence goes on along the minus strand of JAILNP010000092.1, from coordinate 7,255 downwards.
ACCGCCGAAATGGGAAAGCGCATTTGCGAATCGCGCGATGAGGCTGGCTGGCTGGCGGAATACCTGCGCTTCTATGCACGTCAGGCGCGCCATATCAAGGGCGAGATCATTACGTCCGACCGTCCGAACGAGAACATCTTCCTGTACAAGAAGCCCATCGGCGTATGCGCGGGCATCATGCCGTGGAACTTCCCGCTGTTCCTTATTGGCCGCAAGGTTGCTCCCGCGCTGGTTGCGGGCGACACCGTGGTGCTGAAGCCGTCTAGCGACTCTCCCATGGGGTGCTACGAATTTGCCAAGCTCGTTGAGCAGAGCTCGCTGCCGGCGGGCGTCATCAACGTGGTTTCGGGCGGCGGCGCCCTGGTTGGCAACGCCCTTTCCGGCAACGAAAAGGTGGCGCTGGTTACCATGACGGGCTCCACGCCCGTGGGCAAGCAGATCATGAAGAACGCCGCCGACCACGTGGCGCGCGTATCGTTGGAGCTGGGTGGCAAGGCGCCGGTCATCGTCATGGCCGACTGTGACCTCGATGCCACGATTGAAAACATCTTCAACAGCCGCTTCCTGAACTGCGGCCAGGTTTGCAATGCTGCCGAGCGCGTGTATGTGCAGGCGCCCATCTACGATGAGTTCGTGGCGAAGATGACCGAGCGCATTGCTCGCGCCACGTACGGCGACCCGCTCGACGACAGCGTCGACATGGGTCCCATGGTGAACCGCCGTCAGGTGGAAATTGTTATGGACCTGGTGAATAGTGCCAAGGAAGAGGGCGCGAAGATCGTTGTGGGCGGCAATGCCCCCACCGACAAGAAGGGCTATTGGATGGAGCCCACGCTCATCGTCGACTGCAAGCACGAAATGCGCGTCATGACCGAGGAGATCTTCGGGCCGGTGTTGCCCGTTGCCAAGTTCGAGACGCTCGACGAGGCTATCGAAATGGCAAACGACAGCACGTATGGCCTAACCAGTTCTATTCACACCACCGACCACGATACGGTGATGCGCGCGCTGAACGAAATCAACTTCGGCGAGATCTACGTGAATCGCGAGCACTTCGAAGCGTTCCAGGGCTTCCATGCGGGCGTGCGCCAGTCGGGCCTGGGTGGCGACGACGGCGAGCACGGCCTCGAGGAGTTCCTCGAGACGCACGTTGCCTACGTCGACTGGAAGTAACGGCATAACCTGCGCATAGCCCGCGAAGCGGTAGCGCTCGAGCGGCGATGCATATGAAGGCGAGGGCCAGCTGCGGTATGCGGCTGGTCCTTTCTATCGCCGCAGCGCGGCGAGTTCGTTTTTCATCTCCGGGGAAACGCGACGGCTTTCGCGAGCCTTTTGGATGGCCTTGTTGTGGGTCCAGGTGTCGAGGACCCCTCGTTCAAGTACGTCACGTGCATCGGCGGGCTGTTTGACGAGCGCTTCGGCAATGAACCACGCACGCATCATGTCGATGTAGTATTCGCCTGCCTGTACGTTTACGACGGCTTCCGTGTAGGCGCGATCGTACTGTTCGTCGAGAAACCAGCGCATGAGCACGCCGATGCCGAAGCGCGTCATGTACGTCATGGCTTCGCGTTGCCCGCGTTTTATCCAGGAGAGAGCGTGTGCGGCAGTTTCCTCGGGGCGTTTTGCCAGCGTGGCTGGGCGCATTTGGTCGCAGGTTGCCCAGTTATCGATGTGGGGCAGGAAGGCTTCGAGCGCTTCGATGAGGGCATCGTAGTCCTTCAGGCCGTTCAGCACGAACGCATGCAATTGGCTTTCCTCGAAGGTGCGATGAGGAAGCGCGTTCAGGAACAGCTCGACGTCGTCGCGCTTGGCGAGCGTTTTTGCGAGCTTCTTGAGGTCGGGCGTTCGCACGCCGATGATTCGTTCGGGGGTAATGGTTGGCATGAGGGGCGCCATGAACTGGGCGTATTTCTTGTCGCGCAGGCTTTGCAGGCTCGATTCGACGTCGTAGGCGATGTCGGTCTGGCGTATGTCGATGTCAAATGCCTCTGAGAGCAATGCTTCGAAGGGTTGCTCGTTGGTAACCGCTTCGAGTATTCGTTCCTTTTCGGCGCGCGAAAGCTGCTTGAAGTGCCATTCTGCGCTCATGGCCGCATGTTTCGAAGCGAAGCGCGCGTATGTTACAAGCTCTACGGGGCGACGGCATTTGGTGTACTTTGCGCCTTGTCCGGCGTTGTGCGTTGCGACGCGAGCGTCAACATCGGTGGAATAGCCGCAGTACAGCGTGTCGTCGGCGCAGCGAAGCACGTAGGTAAAGTATGTTGGGCTCTGCTTGGTCATGTGGGTATTGTACCCCGCTGCGTTTGCCCGCCGACGCCAAGCGCAGCGTTTGCGCGCAATCGCCGTCTTATGCCATGCCCAGGAATTTTCGGATTTCGGGGGAGTGACTTTGGTCGAATAGCTCGTTTGCGGGAACGACGCACTGAAGCCGCCCGTTCAGGATGATGCCGACGCGATCGGCGAGTGTTTGCGCTTCGTGAAAGTCGTGCGTTACGAATACGATGGTGCACCCAAACTGGTTGTGAATGCGGCGGAGCATGCGATACATGGCCTGTTTCGTGGTGGGGTCGAGCGCGGAAAAGGGCTCGTCGAGGATGAGAATGTCGGGCTCTAGCACGAGCGCGCGGGCAAGCGCGCATCGCTGCGCTTCGCCGCCGCTGATGATTCCGGGAAGCCGTTCGGCAATGTGTTCAATTTCGAAAAGCTCGAGCATTTGGCTCACGCGTTTGGCTATTTCCTCGCGGGGCACCTTGTGGCGTTTCAGGCCGTATGCGATGTTGTCGCGCACGGTCATGTGGGGAAAGAGCGCGTAGTCTTGATACAGAATGCCCAGATGACGCTGTTGGATGGGCAGGTCATCTACGTCTTTCCCATCGAGCAGAATGCTGCCATGCTCGATGGGGTAGGCCCCCGCGATGGATTCCATGAGCACGGTTTTCCCTGAACCCGTTGTTCCCAGGATGGCAAATACCTCGCCTGGTTCAATATGCAGTTCGTCCACGCGCAATGTGAACTCGCCGCGTGTGACCATCAGGTTGTGCACGTCGATAGAGCCGGGCATCTAGTCGTCCTTTCGGGGGCGTTTGCGATTGCTTACGCGGGCGGCGCCAATGGGCTTGGTGAGGACGTTCGAGATGACGAGCGTCGCCGCAGACACCACGAGCATGATCATGGCGGTGGCCATGGCCGTGTCGGTGTTGCCCGTGGAAATGGAAAGGTACACGCTGCCAGGCAGGGTTTCGGTGCGCATGCGCGTAACCCCTACCAGCATGAGCGTGGCGCCGAATTCTCCGATGCCACGCGCCCAGGTGAGCACGAACGTGGAGATGACGGTGTTGCGGCAGAGGGGCAGCAACACGGTGCGAAACGTCTGGAACGAGCTTGCGCCCAGCGTCTTCGCGATGAACTCCATGCGGGGGTTCACATCCTTGAATGCCGTGAGCATCATGCGAATGGAGAAGGGCAGGTTCACGATAAGCTGGGCGAACACAATGCCAGTAGGTTGGAATACCACGGCGAACCCAATGTCCTTTAGCGCCTTTCCCGCAGGGGAGGAAAACATGAGTAGTAGCGCGAAGCCAAGCACGATGTACGGAAGCGACATGGTGAGCTGCATGAGCGTTTCGGCGGCGCGTTTGCATGGCATGTTGGTGCGCGTGAATGCGTACGCCGTTGGCAGCGCGATGAGCAGGCAGAGCGCCGTGGAAATGGTCGATGTTGCAACGCTCATCTGCAGCGAGAAGAGAACTTCCGCCGAAGAGACGGCTTCGGAAAGATGCGTGACGCCACCTGCGATGATGGTTAGGATGGCGCACCCGATGAAGAGAAGCGGAATGCAGGCGATGGCAATGCATACCGCTCCAAAGCGGTCCTTCAGTCGTCCCGCATGCTTTATGGGAGGTTTGTTTCGTCGATTCATGGCAACATTTGGCCGGGGTGCGCGTGGGCGCCCCGGCCAAAGGGGAGGCGCTATTTGCTGGCCAGCTCGTAGCCGTATTTCTGCCAAATATCAGTGGCGGTGCTGGTCTGCAGGAATGCGTCGAATGCGTCGGCTGCGTCCTTATTGGCAACGCTGGTAAGGCGTGCGGCAGGGACGGTCTTTACGTAAGCGTCCATATCGCTCGTTTCTAGGATGGAGGCGCCGTCGGCCTTTACGTTTTCCTTCCATACGATGCCCGCGTCGCCTTCGCCCGAGGCCAGCGCCGTGGCGATTTGGGGAGCAGTGGTCGTGGTGGTGATGGCATTCTTCCCCTGAAGGGCATCCCAGATGCCGGCATCGGTAAGCGCCTTCTTGGCAATCTTTCCGATGGGCGTGGATTCGGGGTCGCCAATGAGCAGCGTGTCGCAATTCACCAGGTCACCCAGTGCGGCAATGTCCTTCGGGTTTGCGGTGGGAACGGCGATAACGGGGATGTGCTTTACCAGATCGGTGCTGGTTTCCACGTAGTCCGCTACGGGTTTGAGCTCATCGGCGGAGCCAGCTATGAAGTAATCTCCCTCTTGCGTGGTGGTGATCTGCGTTTGGATCTGCGCGGCATTGGCGAAGGTGATGTTCATCTCGCATCCCGTTTCGGCCTTGAATGCATCGGCGATTTCCTGGAACGGGTCGGTCATGCCGGCGCCGCAGTAGATATTCAGTGCGCCTCCCGCGAGTGATGCAGAAGCTGCGGTGCTACCCGTGCTGGCGTTCGCGGTTTCGGTTTGCTCGGACTGCTTGGCGCAGCCAGAAAATACGCCACCCACGGCAAGCGTGAGGGCGGCAACGCCCGAGTATTTGATCATGTCGCGACGTGTGTACTGGTTTACGAACGATTCTTCCATGTGTGCCTCTCCCATTGTTTGAATATGCTCGTATGAGATTATTCATATACGAGGTTAAACATGGATAAATATATCTCAATATAAGGATAAAATCAGTACGAAATTGATGAATGCGAGTCCTTTTTGGAGCAGAGGAATTATGCCTGCTCGTGACCCTTATTTGGACTGCTGCGCGCCAATCCAGTTGCGGGTGCATTCAATGAATGCCTTTGCGGCGATGGACGCCTTTTCGTAGCTGCGTACCGCGATGGCGACCTGGCGATGCATGGGAATTTCCGGCTCGAGCATGGCTAGGTCGTATGGCATATCACGCAGGAGCAGCTGGGGAAATAGCCCATAGCCCAGCCCCTGGTTCACCATGGCCATGACTGCATAGTCGTTGTCGATCTCCATTTTCACGTGCGGTTTCACGTTGTGGTTTTCGAAGAGCACATCCATTTCCGTGTGCGTGTCATTGCGAACCTTGATGTACGGTTCGCTTTCCATGGCCTCGGTGGGGAAGAAGTCGGCGCTGGCCAGCGGATGGTCCTTTGCTACCACGAAGTACATGGGATCTTGCGCGAGGGGGATGGTGAAGAAGCGCTTCGACGTAGGTAGAACCAGGAAGCCGCAGTCGTATTCACCGTGCCAGAGGGTTGCTTCCTGTGCGTCCTGCTCCTCGTATACCGCAATGTCGAATTCCACGTTGGGGTGGTCTTGCTGGAACTCGCGGATGATGTGGGGAAGCCAGTGGATTGCGATGCTGGCGAAGGCTGAGATGCGTACCGTGCCGCCCTCTACGTGGCGTACGTCGTCGAGGCGCGTTTGAAGGGCGCGTTCGGCATTGCAAACGTCCTGAACCCAGGGGAGAAGCGCGCGTCCGTCGGGCGTAAGGCGTGCGCCGGCATGGTCGCGGATGAACAGCGATGTCCCCATTTCGTTTTCGAGGGCATTGATGATGTAGCTAATGCCAGCCTGGGTGTAGCCCAGTTCTTCCGCGGCCGCTTTGAAGCTGCCTGTTTCGGCTGCTTTTACAAACGCTTCATACTTCTGGTTCATTGTTTGCCCACTTCATATTAGTAAACAAGCACGTCAAGAGGTATATAAGACTCTCTTGTATATGCTTAGAATACTCTCGATATACTTTTTAATGCAAGCGCGATAGTATGAGCGTAGTAAGTCAGCGCATAGCGCGTTGCACGGGCCAAACATCAGTTGCATATGCAGCAAGCGGGGTAGCCCCTGCTTAGGTTTGTGCGCGCAGGAAGGCAAAGCGGTGTTCAACAAAAGGTGGATATTTATCGGGCTCATTGTCATGCAGACGGCCATCTATGGGATGGGTAACGTCGTCATGAAGATCGCCTACGAGGGTATCTCTCCCCTGTGGTGTGCCGCCTTGCGTTTTGGCATTGCGTTTGCCGTGTTCATGCTCGTGTTCGGGCGCAAAGTTGTGCCCCTGCTACGCGGCGTCCGCCTAGGTGCCTGGCTGCCTTCGAGTGCCTTCATGGCCGTGAGCTATCTTGCGTGCAGCCTGGCCGTCAACCTTACGAGCGCTACGAATGCTGGCTTCTTCATTGCTCTGCCCATGTTGTTCACGCCCGTGTTGTCCCTTCTCGTGACGGGGAACAAATTCGGCAAGAGTACGGTGTTTCTACAGGGCATGGTCATAGCGGGTTTGTATCTGCTGTGCTGCAATGGCGGTGCGCTCCAGTTCGGATGGGGCGAGTTGTTCGGTCTGTTCAGCTCGGCCACGTTCGCTGCCTCCTTGGTGTTCGGCGAACGAGGCCTGGGCGAAGTTGATCCCATTGCGCTTTCCACTGCCCAGATAGGCGTTACGTTCGTTGCCGCTTTGGGTGCCGCAATCGCATTCGAGCCAATGCCCGTCTTCTCCGCGGTGCCCGTTGCCAGCTGGGCGTCCATCGCCTTCCTGGGTTTGTTCGGAACCTGCCTGGCGTTCTTCCTGCAGAACTTCGCTTTGGCCCACGTGCCTTCCGCTACCGTGTCCGTTATCTTGTGCGCCGAGCCTGTCTTTACTGCAGCTATCAGTGCCGTGGCGCTGGGGGAAGTGCTTACTGGCCTAGGGGTCGCCGGTGCCGCCCTCATCGTGGCTTCCACCGTTGTGGCTTCGCGCCTCGAATCCAAGCCTGGCGCTGAGCGGGGGAAGCTCTCTGGCGCTGAAGCCTAGCTCGGTCCCGGGGCCGACCGGCATATGCCCTTCGGGGCACCCGCTCCGCTGCTCGCGTGGCGGGGGCGATTCCCCGCGAACAAGGGACGGGGGTTTGTTCACGGGGTCTTTCGCAATGTGGGCGATTGTCGCGAACTAACCTCCGTCCCTTGTTCGCGTGCAGCAGTTATACGGCCCACGCTCGTGCGCTCGCTGGTTCATGCTTTCACTTTGCGCTGCCCGGGGTTGCCCGCGGATTTGCGTGAGGCTTCGCCTCCCGCTCTCCGC
>JAILNP010000087.1:0-3722 GCA_024691475.1 Eggerthellaceae bacterium | reverse complement strand
TTGAAATATGCAGGATGGGTGTCCATGAGTACTCTGTACAACTTCTTTAGCCCCATGTAGGTCGCAAGGTGCGGCGCTCGCAGACGGGGTGCCGCACCATGCTCGCGGGGGTGGGTTACCGCCCGCCCCCGCGGGTGGGGAAGCGTTATGACGAGGAGGAATCGATGTCGGAAGACGAGAAGCCGCGCGATGGCTCGCCTGCTGTTTCGCGCCGAGCATTTGCCCTGGGTGCGGCAGGTGTGGCTGGACTGTGCGCTGTGGGAGGCGTGGGCGTGGCGCTTGCGGGCGATGGAAGCCTGTTGCGCCCTCCGGGAGGGCAGGACGAAGCTGCATTCATTGCGCGATGCTTGAAGTGCGATAAGTGTCGAAGCATCTGCCCCGAGAATTGCCTGACGGTGTGCGTTCTGGAAAACGGGCTCGTTAACTACCGTACCCCGCGCATTGACTTTCGAAAGGGGTATTGCACGTTTTGCAATGAGTGCATCGAAGTGTGTCCGACGCAGGCGCTGGTGCCGTTTGATCCGTCGGCTGAAAAGATCGGCGTAGCCGTAGTGGATGTCAACGAGTGCATTGCCTACCAGGGTTCGGGCTGCCATATCTGCGTGGATGCCTGCGAATACGAGGCCATCGAACTGAATGAGTCGGGTAAGCCCGTGGTTCATGCCGATCTTTGCAATGGCTGCGGCAAGTGTGAGCTCGTCTGCCCATCGGCAACATATCGTGCCTATACGGGATCGCATGCTCGCGGTATCAACGTCGAAGCCTGGAAGGAGGCGTAAGCGCCATGAATATGCGTACTAAACGCGGGCTCGTTTCGCTCATTGTGTTTTTGAGCGTTATCGTCGGGCTGGTGATTCATACGGGTACGGGTACGCCGTCCGCCTTGGGCTGGCGCGATATCGCCGCCATCTGCCCGGTTGGCGCCCTGGAGGTGCTTGCTGGTGCGAAGGCATTCCTGGTGCATCCCATCGTGTTGCTTGTGGTCATCCTGATTGTGGGCTTCTGCGTGGGCAAGGCATTTTGCTCGTGGGTGTGCCCCGTTCCTCACGTGCGTTCCTTCTTCCGTCCAAAGAGTGCGAAGAAAGCGCGCGAGGAGGGCGACGCCAAAGACGCGGGCACGCGAAATGGCACGCGCATCGACAGCCGTCATGTGGTGCTGCTGGGCACGGTCGCCAGTTCATTCGCGTTCGGGTTCCCCGTGTTCTGCCTGCTGTGTCCCGTCGGTTTATCCTTTGCCGTTACCATCGGCATTTGGAACCTCTTTCGCTTCAATGAAGCAAGCTGGGGTCTTATCGTATTTCCCCTGGTGCTTATTGCCGAGGTTGTGCTCTTCCGCAAATGGTGCACTACCTTCTGCCCCATTAGCGCCTTGCTTTCGCTTGTGGCATCGAAGAGCCGCGTGCTCAGGCCGGTCGTGGAGCGTCATACGTGCTTGCATGCGAAGGGGAAGCGCTGCACGACGTGCGTAAACATATGTCCCGAGCGCGTTGACCCGCATGCCATGTCCATTCCCGAATGCTCTCGATGCGGTGAGTGCGTGGAAGCATGCCCGTCGGGCGCCATTAGCATTCCGCTGCTTGCGAAGAAATCAGAATTGCAGGCGGCCTCCAACATTGAAAACACTGAGGCGACGCAGGAAGCGTCCGCGTCTGAAGCATAAGAGTGTGGCGGCCGTGTTTGCGTGGCCGCCACGTAGAAAGGCACATTATGGAACAGGAAACTCTTACCACCGAGGAAATCGCCCAGATGATGGACGGGCGTGCAGCGTCGTACAAGTTTTTCTCCGACGCGCTGCTGCATGAGTTCACGGTCGAGCAAATTGGGCAGCTAAAATCGCTTGCGGCCGATGAGGGGGCATCGGAGGAAGTGGCCGCTGCCATCACGTCCATCCGTCGGTATCTGGCGCATGCGGGCAGCGACCCGCGTACCGATTTGGCATGCGATTACGCCCGTATTTTCTTGTCGGCGGGCGTCAACGACGGTATTACGGCCGAGCCTTACGAGTCGGTTTTCACGAGCGAAGAGCACCTGCTCATGCAGGATGCCCGTGACGATGCGCTGCGTATCTATCGCGCGAATGGCGTAGATGTCGACGCGAGTCTGCGCATGCCTGAAGACCATCTGGGTTTGGAATTGGAATTCATGTCGGTCATGGCTACGCGTACGGCCCAGGTTCTGCGTGCAAGCGAGCTTGATTGCGATGAATTGGCGCGCCTTGCCCGCGTGCAGACGGGTTTTCTGAAGGTGCATATTCTGAACTGGGTGGATCAGCTTGCCGTGAAAGTGGACGAGTTCGCGAAATTGCCGCTCTACCCCGCGATGATGCGCATTATCATCGCTTATGCATCCGACGACGCCGTTCTCATGGAAGAGCTCGCGGGGAGTGCGGTGAGCCAAGCGGCGTAGCGCCTCTTGTTACCGCATCCCATGGAACGCTGTGGGGTGCGGTAGTGTCCCACATCGTATGCGAAACGCACGGAAACCAAGGAGGAGTGGATCCATGCGTATCACGCCAAAGAATGCCCAACTTGGGTTCGATAACATCATGCCCGCCATCGCCCTGATGTCGCAGGCGTTCTGGGTTGCGTGGATCGAGCTCATCTACTCGGGCGAAATCTACGTGGGTCCCGTGGAACCCGATTCGCTGCAAATTATCATTGCGTATTGCATTTCCACCACGGCCATGTCACTCATGCTCATTGCGTTTGGCTTTGCGCATCGCAAGGTACAGGCCATCATTCAAAAGCCGGCCTGGATCGTGGGAGCAGGTGCACTCGCTTCCATTTCCACGTGGCTTGACATGCAGTTGGGAAGCGTGGTGTTCGTGGCGCTTACCGGCGTGTTTACCTCGCTGCTGGCTGCCCGCTTCAGTTTCCTGCTTGCCCAGGTGAATCCCAAGGAAATCATGCTATCCTGCGCGTTGGTGCAGATTCTCGCTTCCTTTATCTATGGGTACGTGCTCATGCTGCCTGCGGGTTGGCCCCCGGTGTTCATGGCACTTCTGCCGTTGCTGGGCGGCATTACGAGTTTGCTCGACGGCGGACGTTTGCGCTATGACAGCGTGGGCGACGAGAAATACTCCGACCGTGGGTTTTCGTTCCTGCGCCTGGTTCTGGCCATTGGCGTGTTTTCCATTGCCATCAATATCGTGCGTGGCTTCTATCCGTCCATGATCGAGATGGACACCTTTGCCGAGGCGCGCGGCAATTCTTCGATCATCTTCTTCTTCGTGAAGCTGGTTGTTTGCTTCATCATTGCCGCACTGCCATTGCGCACCAACTTGTCGCGCCTGTGCTATTACTCGTTTTTGGCGTTGGCGTTCGCGACGTTGCCGTTGCCCATTGCGGGGTTGGGGTCGTCCACTACGCTCGAGAGCTTTGGCTGCATCAATGCTCTGCTGAATCTTGTGGTGTGGACACTGCTCAATGGCATTGCCTACAAGTCGGGGCGTTCTCCCATACGCATCTTCGGCTGGGGGTGGGGCACCATGGCCTTGTGTTCGGTGCTGGGCTGGCTCATCGGGTTCGGGCTATTTGCCTTCGACGTTGACAGCGCCGTGCTTCCTACTATGGAAGTGGTGCTGCTCGCAGTCATGCTCGTGTGTGGCAGCATTGCCGTGAACCCTGCGGTCATCGACGGGCTCTTTCGTCGTGTCGATGGCGACGACGAGTCCGTTTCGGTCTCCATAGGTGGATCGCGCGAATCGAACCGTGCCCTCGAAG
>JAILNP010000079.1:0-24279 GCA_024691475.1 Eggerthellaceae bacterium | reverse complement strand
TAGGCTTCGGCCCATGCGGGGCCGAAGCCACGCGAGCAGCGAAGCGGTGCTCGAGAGGCAGGCAGGAGCAGGGCGACCAGAAGGATGCAGCTACCCTGCCCAGTCCCAGAACAACTTCGCGGAAGAAGCCGCCGGCAATTCCTTGCGAATAATGGCGTAGGTGCCGAAAGCCGAATGAGACGGGGTGTCGAGCGGACGAATGACACGACCGTATGCAGCCTGGTATTCGGTAACCTCGGGGAAGCAGAAATACAGGGCATCACTTGCCTGCGCCGACTGAACCAGCATGTCGCAATCGGAAGTGGTAAGCAAGATGTCGGGATACACCCCCGCTGACTTGCATTCTTCCATGAAGAAGCGATGCAAGTGATTGCGCTTGCCATAGGTGACGAAGGGCTCACCATCCACATCACGCATGGTCAAGCAATCCTTCTCGGCAAGCGGATTGTCACGAGGAATGCTAAGAAAAAGACCCGTCTTCACAAGCAGCTTGTGCTCGAAGGCGGCCAGGTAATCGGGCGTGGAACCCACGATACCAATATCGACTTCGGATTCGGCAACCAAATCGAGGACGCTTTCGGTGGGCATCTCCTCAATCGAAAGACGTACGTTCGGATGGGCGCAACGAAACAATTCCAAGTAGCCATCGGGCAGGGAAAGCAGCGAACCATGACCCAGCGCAATGGAAAGCGACATGGCGCGCACATGCAGTTCGGTATGCGGGACGAAATGCCCCTCGAGCTTGCGATAGGAATCGATGACAGGTGCAGCTTCGGCATACAGATTCGAGCCTACCTCGGTAGGCTGCACACGGCCATTGCGCACAATTACGAGCCTGTCTCCCAATTCGTGCTCAAGATTTTTCACAGCCTTGCTGAGTGCCTGACGCGTAACGAACAACTCATCGGCTGCCCTGGTGAAACTCCCTTTTCTCACCAAAGTGGAATAGTATTCCAACTGCCGTATATCCATAGATATCCCTCCTCGGACAGCTGCAACGCCCCCATCATAGTTCATTTGCACAACAACTAGAAGCAAAACTGAACATCAAGCGAAATGAAGTTGCTAAACGGCAACACTTAGCTGCGGAGCAACATGACCTGGCACGAATACACTGGTTATGCCCGTAGAGGGACGGGTCCTGGCACACACATTCAACATTAGGAGGGAATATGGCAGAGCCAAGGGATTATTCACGTCGTTCATTCTTCAAGATGGGGGCTTTGGGCGCCGCCGGCGCCGCAGCAGCCGGACTTGCCGGCTGCGCATCGCCTTCGGGCTCGAAGAAGACCGAGGCCACGACGACCGCAGGCGAAGTCGCATCGAGCGATGCAGTGCTGAAGCTTGATGGCAGCATGCCGAAGTGGTCGTTCATGGTGGCACCCGACCCCATCGCCGATAGCGCCATCACCGAGACCATCGAAGACGACATCATCATCGTCGGTGGCGGCATGTCCGGCTTCACCACCGCCGTATCCGCAGCTGAAAAGGGCGCTAGCGTCACCCTGTTCTCGGCTGCGAGCGCGCCCATTTCGCGTGGCGGTTCCAACTTCGCCCGCAACTCGAAGGTCATGGAGGAACTGGGCATCACCCCGTTCGATCCCGTGCCCTACTTCTACCATGAGATGCGCGCCGCCTCGTTCGCCATCGACCAGACCAAGTGGATGCGCGGCTACAACAACTCCGAAGAGGCCATGAACTGGATGATCGACATCGCTCGTGCAGCCGGCCTGGATGTCATCATGGAGCGCGACAACTCCTTCGACCTGGGCCCGAACTACGCGCATGCATTCTCCACGCTGGGCAATTCCGCCATGGTTTCCACGGGCCAGCAAGGCGCCGTCGAAGCCCTGGAGGCAAAGGCCAAGGAATATGGCGTGCAGATCATCTACGATACGAAGGCCGAGCAGCTCATCCGCGAGAACAACAACACGGGCCGCGTTACCGGCGTCGTAGCATCGAAGATGAGCGATGGCAGCTACGTGAAGTTCGTAGCCAAGAAGGCCGTCGTACTGGCCACGGGCGACTTCTCGAGCAACAAGGAAATGCTCGCCGCATACTGCCCGCAGGTTCTTCCCCTGGTTGGTTACGAACAGGGCGAAATCGACTACAACACGAGCTTCAACCTCACCGGCATCTATGGCGGCGACGGCCAAAAGATGGGCCTGTGGATTGGCGCTGCATGGCAGCACGCATACCCCAACGCTCCCATGATGCAGGGCGCCTGGGGCGGCAGCCACGAACCGTGCGGCTTCCACATGGGCCTGAACGTGAACATGAACACCGAGCGCTATCAGCGCGAGGACATCTCGGCGCCCTATAGCTCCAACCACCTGCTGTCGCAGCCCCGCAACATTGCCTACGGCATCTGGACGGCAAACTATCCGCAGGAGATCCTGGACAAGGGTCACGAGTGGTACACGTTCGGCATGGATTACACGCTTCCCGCCCTCACCCCCGAAGAACTGGTGAAGATGTGGGACGAAGGCGTTTCCACGGGCAAGTACTTCAAGGCAGACACCCTCGACGACCTGGCCAAGCAGCTCGACCTCGACGCCACCAAGCTGAAGGCAGTCGTGAAGCGCTACAACGAGCTGTGCGACAAGGGCGTCGACGAGGACTTCCACAAGAACCCCGACTTCCTGGTGAAGATAGACGAAGCTGGCCCGTTCTACGCCGCTCAGAACTACGCCATGTTCATGACCGTCATGGGCGGCCTGCGCACGAGCGTAAACATGGAAGTCTGCGACGAAAACGACAAGCCCATCCCCGGCCTGTTCAACGTAGGCGCCATGATCGGCGACATGTACGCCAACACCTACAACTTCGCGGTTCCCGGCAATAGCTACGGCATCAACTGCCTGACCTTCGGCTATCTGCTCGGCCGTGACCTTGCGGCAGGCAAGTTCGACTAGTCGAAAACATACCGCCTCAAACAAGATGCGCCAGGTTGGGTCCTCCTCCCCACCTGGCGCATCGCTTTATATGCCCACTGTACTGGTTAGTTGAGCATCTCCTCAACCTGATGCCTCATCTTGGCATTCTCGGAAAGGTCACCGCGCTTGGCATCTTCGGCCAATTCGTCACGCGTTTCATGCCAGCATTCCGTCGTAGGAAGCCCGGGAATGCTGGAAGCCAGGAACACAGGGTCGAGGCCCTGCTTCTTCTGGGACTCGTAATCGTTGAGCGCCTTGATGGCCCAGCCGCCCAGGAAGAACAGCGCAAGCAGGTTCACGAACGCCTGGAAGCCCATGAAGATATCGGCAGCGTTCCATACCAGGTCGAAACCAGCCTGAGCGCCCCAGAACACAGCAGCAACGCAGAATACGCGGAAGATGAGCATGCCCCACTTGTTCTGGCTAATGAAACGGATGTTGCTTTCAGCGTAATAGTAATTGCCGAGCAAGCTGGAGAACGCGAACAGGAAGATGCTGAACGTGATGAAGTTCACGCCGAAATCGCCCAACGAATAGCGAAGTGCTTCCTGAACGAGCGGCATGCCCGTGAGCACGGCGCCCGTATTGGGGTTCACGAACGACGTAATGTTGGTAACCGGGTCGACAACGGTTTCCAGACCGCCACCCACATAGAACACGAGAATCATCATGCCCGTGCAGGTGCAGATGATCATGGTGTCGATGAATACCGAGAACGTCTGAACGAGGCCCTGCTTTACGGGGTGAGAAACAGACGCGGCAGCTGCGGCATTCGGAGCGGAACCCATGCCAGCTTCATTACTGTACAGGCCACGCTTAATGCCCCACGACACTACGGAACCCGCAAAGCCACCCGCGAACGAACGAAAGTCAAACGCGGAAGAGCAAATGAGGCCAAACACTGCAGGAATGTCACCAGCATGCATGAACGTAACGGCAAGTGCGATAAGAAGGTAGGAAACGGCCATGATGGGCACGATGATACTCGTGAGGAAGCTCACGCGCTGCCCGCCGCCGAAAATGCAGATCGCCATGAAGGCCGCAATGAGAAGGGCGACCCAGATAACAACGTTGCTGCTGAAGTAATCGGGCATGTACACCTCGAGCGTACTGGAGGCGTTGTATGCCTGCAGCGCATTGAAGCCAAAGGCGAAGCACAGGATGAGCGTGACGGCAAAAACAATGCCCAGCCAGCGCTTTCCCAAGCCCTGCTGAATGTAGTACGCAGGACCGCCACGGAACGAGCCGTCTTCGTTCTTAACCTTCCAAACCTGGGCAAGCGTGGACTCCACGAAGGCAGAGGCTGCGCCGACCGTGGCCATGATCCACATCCACATGAGCGCACCCGGGCCGCCAAAGGCAATTGCCGTGGAAACGCCGGCAATGTTACCCGTGCCCACGCGGCTTGCAGTGGAGATCATGAGCGCCTGGAACGAAGATGCCGTGGCTTTGCCCTCGTTGTACTTCTGCTCGGTGATGGATTTCACCATGTCCTTGAAGAGGCGAATCTGCACGCCCTTCGTGCGTATGGTGAAGAGGATGCCCGAAACAACCAACATGATGATGAGAATGTACGTATACATGAACGTATCGATGTCACCCGTAAGGGTAACGAGAGAATCCATGTCCATGCATCCCTCCTTTCCGTGCTCCCTCGCCGGGACCACCGCACAGCGGAAAACCTGGTGAAAGAGAACTCCAGCTCCCTACATTACTGAACATATTACTGAACAGAATAGCAGTACTGGCCTCCCGCTGAAAGAAGCAGGAGGCCAGTACGTACGTTTTTGGTTTATCGCTCTAGAGCGAGAAGCCTGTTATTTCGCGAGAGCGGCCTGAGCGGCAGCAAGACGGGCGACCGGCACGCGGTAAGGCGAGCAGGACACGTAGTCGGGACCGATCTTCGCGAACTTCATGATGGACTCGGGATCGCCACCATGCTCGCCGCAAACGCCGAGCTTGAGCGCAGGGTTCGTGGAACGGCCCTTCTCGCAGCCCATCTTCACCAGTTCGGCAACGCCGTCGTCGAGCGTAGCGAAGGGGTTGCGCTTGAGCAGGTGCTGCTCCATGTACGCGGGCAGGAACTTGGCCTCGGCGTCGTCGCGGCTGAAGCCGAGCGTCGTCTGCGTGAGGTCGTTCGTACCGAAGCTGAAGAAGTCTGCGTGCTTGGCAATCTTGTCGGCGATGACGGCAGCGCGAGGCAGCTCGATCATGGTACCGATCTTGATGTCGAGTTCAACGCCCTCTTCGGCGGCAACGGCGGCCACGAAGCCCTCGGCCTTCTCGCGGAGCGTTTCGATTTCACTCTCGAAGGCAACCAGCGGGATCATGATTTCCGGCTGGGGGTTCAGGCCTTCCTTCTTCAGGCGGGCAGCAGCCGTAGCGATGGCACGAACCTGCATTTCGGGAAGCTGCGGGAAGAGGATGGACAGACGGCAGCCGCGCAGACCCAGCATGGGGTTGGCTTCGGCCCAACCGTCGATCTGAGCCATGAGGTTGCGCTTAGCGGCGATTTCGTCGGCGCTGGCGCCCTTCTCCTCCATGCGAGCAATGGCGACATCGAGCGCGCGGGGGCTTTCCAGGAACTCATGCAGCGGCGGATCGAGCAGACGCACGATGACGGGCAGGCCGTCCATGGCGCGGAACATGCCCAGGAAGTCGCCGGTCTGCAGTTCACCGAGCTGCTTGACGCATTCGGCGCGCACGTCCTCGTTCTCGTCGAGGATGAACTTCTGAATGATCTGCTTGCGGTCGCCCAGGAACATGTGCTCGGTACGGCACAGGCCAATGCCCTCGGCGCCAAACTTACGGGACAGCTCGGCATCTTCGGGGTTGTCGGCGTTGGCGCGAACACCCAGCTCGCGGATTTCGTCAGCCCACTCGAGGATGGTGTCGAGGTCGCCGGTGAGTTCGGGCATGACCAGGTCGACAGCGCCCTTCACCACGATACCAGTGGTACCGTCGATGGAGATCATGTCGCCCTCATGCAGCACGACATCGGTGCCGGAAACGACGATTTCCTTCTTCTCGGCGTCGATCTTCAGAGCGTCGACACCGCAGACGCAGGGAGCGCCCATGCCACGAGCGATAACGGCAGCGTGGCTCGTCTTGCCACCATGGCTGGTGAGAATGCCCTCGGCGGCAATCATTCCAGCGAGGTCGTCGGGGTTGGTCTCCCAGCGAACCAGCACGCACTTGCGGCCTTCTTCGGCCACGCGCACGGCATCTTCGCTGCTGAACACAACTTCGCCCACGGCAGCGCCAGGGCTGGCGTTCAGGCCCGTGGCCAGCACATCGTAGGAGGCGTTCTTATCGAACTGGGGATGCAGCAGCTGGTCGAGCTGTTCGGGCTCAACGCGGGAAACAGCCTCTTCCTTCGTGATGAGGCCTTCCTTCTCCATGTCGATGGCGATATGGAGGGCGGCGGCAGCGGTACGCTTGCCCACGCGCGTCTGAAGCATGTAGAGCTTGCCCTGCTCGATGGTGAACTCGATGTCCATCATGTCGCGGAAGTGGTTCTCCAGCAGCACGAACACGTCTTCGAGTTCCTTGCCAGCCTCTTCCAGGCCCGGCGTATGCTTGAGCTCGGAGATGGGGCTGGTGTTGCGGATACCGGCAACAACGTCTTCGCCCTGAGCGTTTACCAGGTAGTCGCCATAGTATTCCTTGGCGCCATTGGCAGCGTTACGCGTGAAGGCAACGCCCGTAGCGGACGTAACACCCTTGTTGCCGAAGACCATGCACTGCACGTTGACGGCGGTGCCCATGTTGTCGTCGATCTTGTTCTGCTTGCGATACAGAACCGCGCGGGGGTTGTCCCAGCTGCCGAAAACGGCTTCGATGGCCAGCTTCAGCTGAGCCATGGGATCCTGCGGGAACACGGCAACGCCATCCTGAGCAAGATCGGGATAGGCGGCCAGGTCGACGTTCTCGCTGAAGATGCGCTTGAACTCGGCTACGAGTTCCTGCAGGTCTTCCGCGGTAAGGTCGGTGTCGCTCTTGACGCCGCGCTCGTTCTTCTTGATGGTGATGGCGTTCTCGAACAGATCGCCATCGAGGCCCATAACCACGTTGCTGAACATCTGGATGAAGCGGCGGTAGGAGTCCCACGCGAAGCGGGGGTTCTCCGTCTGCTCGATGAGGCCGTTGATGGACTCGTCATTCAGACCAAGGTTGAGTACGGTATCCATCATACCGGGCATGGAAATGGGAGCGCCGGAACGGACGGAAACGAGCAGCGGGTCCTTCGGATCGCCAATCTTCTTGCCCACGCGCTGCTCAAGGTCTTCGCGGTACTGGCGGATGGTGTCAAGCGCGCCCTCGGGCCATACGTTGCCAGCGTTGGAATACTCCATGCAGGTCTGGCAGGTGATGGTGAAGCCGGGAGGAACCGGAAGGCCAATGTTGGCCATCTCGGCGAGGTTAGCGCCCTTGCCGCCCAGCTGCGGCTTCATGTTCGTATTACCCTCGGTTACATTCTTGCCGTCAGCATCCTTGCCGAATGCATAGACGCGCTTCACTTCTTCGGTCACTTTTACTCCTTATTCGCGACGTTCTAAAAGTCTCTCCCCCGCGTGTAACTCCGAAATCGCGAGAGAGCACGCTAATAATAGCGCAATGCAAACGGCGAATAGGCTTTATGACAAAATGCGTACAATGACAACGCTTAGCGGCACTGTGCTCACATGGCAAAACGCCACGCTGGAACGTGCTAGCGCGGGCGCGGAACGCTGCGTGGATGCCTCATCTCGTAGAAGCGCAGAATCTCCTGCGCCGTTTCCTCCACAGCCCGATGCTCGGTGTGAATGACGATGCAGCCAAGGCGCCGCATGAGAGCCCGCGCCTCATCGAGATCGGCCACAACCTGTTCGGGTTCGGCGTAGGACGACGCTACCGAAAGGGCGCGGCCCAAGCGCTTGCGGCGAATGTCGACGAGCACGTCGGACGTGGTCATGAGGCCAAAAAGCCGTGAAGGATCGACGTCGTACAGCTGGCGCGGAGGCGCGCTCTGCAGGTCGAGCGGCACGTTGCTCACGCGATACCCCTCTTGGGAAAGGTAGATGGAAATGGGCGTCTTGCCGCAGCGCGAAACGCCCAGCAACACGATGTCCGCCTTGGTAAGATCCTGCGGATTGCGGCCGTCGTCGTGCTCGATGGTGAATTCCATGGCTTCGATGCGATTGAAGTAGCGCTCGTCGGTGGCATGCAGCTCGCCAGGCTGCAGGATGGGATCCATGCCGCTTACCCGCTTGATGGAGGCAACGGCATCGGTCATGAGGTCCACGGCGGCAAATTGGGGATACTCGGCGAAGAACGCACGCAGCTTCTCATTCACCTGGGCGTCGATGATGGTGTACAGCACGATCATGTCGGGCTTGCCATACAGCTCGCGATGGTACTCGGCATGAGCGAGCAGGTAATCGCGCACCTCCTCGAACGAACGCACGTTGGGAAGCAGCTCAACGCGCGGCTCCGTTTCGCCGAACTGGGCAGCCGCAGCACGTGCTATGGCCGACGCGGTGGTTCCCACTGAGTCGCTAATAACGTGGATGGTGGGGATGGAAGACGTTTCCGCGCCATATTGAATGGTCTCCATGTACATGCCTCCGCATAAAAAAGACGCGCCCTATGCGGGCGCGTCGGACAAACGATACACAACGTGCTTAGCGTGCCGCCTTTGCCAGCTTACCGAAATCAGCAACGCCCGAAAACGCCGAGACGAACTTGTTGAGCAACCGCAAACGATTGCTACGCAGCGCCTCGTTTTCGGCCATGACCATGACGGCCTCGAAGAACGCATCGATGGGTCCGCGCAAGGAAGCAAGCTGCTTGAGCGCCGCCTCGTAATCGCCCGCAACAAGCAAGCCGGGAACCGCAGCGGAGACCGCATCGATTGCAGAGTCGAGCTCGGATTCCTCGCCCTGGAAGAGCGTTGCGTCGACTTCGATGCCCAAAGACTCATCGCGCAGGTTATTCGCCCTGTCGTACGCGATTGCCAGGTCGGCCATGACCTCGGGCATACCGGCGCGAGCCTCTTCCAACGCGCGGGTACGCTTGATGATAATGGCGGGTTCGGTTACGCCCGCGGCAAGCACGGCATCGACTGCGTCGGCAGAAGCGCCGCCGTCACGCAGGATGACCTTGGTGCGCGTAACGAAAAAGTCGACCACGGCAGCACGCACGGCATTTCGGTCGAACGTGACGCCCTGACGATCGAACTCGTCAAGCGAGAAATCAATGGCGGCATCGAGGGACACAGGAAGCCCGGCCTCGAGCATGCCAACGATGCCGATGGCGCTACGACGCAGCGCGAACGGATCGGAAGAGCCCGTGGGACCCTGGTCGACGGCGAACAGGCCGCAGATGGTGTCGAGCTTATCGGCAAACGCAACAAGCTTGCCCACCACGGTATCGGGAGCGGCATCGCCCGCGAAACGAGGCTGGTAGTGCTGGCCAATGGCCTGCGCAACCTGCGGCGTTTCGCCGGAAGCCAAGGCATAGTAGCTGCCCATGACGCCCTGCACGCTGGTGAACTCGATAACCGCATTGGTTACGAGGTCGGCCTTGCACAGGTATGCAGCGCGCTTCAGATCGGCGGCGTCCTGTTCGGAAAGCTTCGCATCGTCGGCCAAATGGCCAGCCAAAGCAGCCAGACGCTGGGCCTTGGCGCGCACCGTGCCCAGCGATTCCTGGAACACGACAGCGTCGAGCTTCTCGACATAGGACTCGAGGGGGTTCTTCAGGTCCTCCTCGTAGAAGAACTTCGCATCAGAAAGGCGGGCACGCACTACGCGCTCGTTGCCATCGACGATGGTGGCATTGCAAGCAGGGTCGCCATTGGAGACGATGATGAAGTCGTTGGTGAGCTTGCCCTGGGCGTTGTACAGCGGGAAGTAGCGCTGGTGCATGAGCATAGCGTCGACGATGATCTCTTCCGGCACCTGCAGGAATTCCTCGTCGAACGTGGCACGCAAAGGCGTGGGATACTCGGAGAGGTTCACGACCTCGAGCAGCGTCTTCGCAGGCAGCTCGGCCTTGCAGCCCGTTTCGGCTTCGATGGCGGCAACGCCCTCGCGAATAATCTGCTCACGCTCGGCCTGGGAAGGCACAACGTAGGCAGAGCGAACGACGTCAATGAGATGCTCGGCCGTGTCGACCACGTGCTCGCCAGGAGCAAGCACGCGATGGCCCATAGTGGTGTTACCGGAAACGGCACCCGCAAACGTAACGGGAATAACCTGGTCGTCGAGCATTGCGCAAATCCAGCGAACCGGGCGCACGAAGTAATCGCGGTATGCAGCCCAGCGGCAGCTGCGGGGCCACTTCAGCATGGTAATGAATTCCGACAAAATGCCGGGAAGCAGACTGATGATGGGCGTAGCGGGGATTTCCTTCGTGGCGTACACGTACTCGACGCCACCTTCATCGCGACGCTCCAAGTCGTCGGGCGTAAGGCCCTTGCCGCGGGCAAAGCCAATGGCGGCCTTCGTGGGATTACCTTCGGCATCGAACGCGATCTTGGCCGCAGGACCACGATATTCCTCGCGCAGCGCCGCAGTTGCCTCGGGCAGCCCGTAGCCCATCACGATGATGCGACGGGGGCTCGTGTAGATATCGAACTGCTGGAACGGAATGCGCGCAGCCTGAAACGCCTCGGGAACGGCCTTCTCGAGCTGCTTGCGGGCGGAATCAAGATCGAACGCGGGAATCTCCTCGACACCGATTTCAAATGCGAGCGTATGCGTATTCGACATGCTACTCCCCCTTCTCTTCCTCGAGCTGGGGAGCCGAACCCACCACATGCTCCATGTACGACGCGCAGCAATCCTTCACCATGGAACGGACGCGCAGAATGTATGCCATGCGCTCGGTAGCGGAAATGACGCCACGAGCATCGAGCAGGTTGAACGCATGATTGCACTTCAAAACCCAGTCGTACGCGGGAAGCGGAAGGTTGGCGGCAAGGCACGCCTGAGCTTCGGCTTCGCAATTATCGAACAGCTGGAACAGGAAATCGGTGTTGCCGATTTCGAAGTTGTACGTAGAGAACTCACGCTCGTTTTCCAGATAGACGTCGCCATACGTGAATTCGACGCCGTCGTCGCCACGCGCCCAGATGATGTCGTAGACGCTGTCGACGCCCTGGATGTACATGGTAAGACGTTCCAGGCCATAGGCGATTTCCACGGGAACCGGCGAGCACTCGAAGCCGCCGACCTGCTGGAAGTACGTGAACTGCGTGACTTCCATGCCGTTCAGCCAGACTTCCCAGCCAAGGCCCCATGCGCCCAGCGTGGGGCTTTCCCAGTCGTCTTCGACGAAGCGCACGTCATGCTCGTTCGGCTCGATGCCGATGGCACGCAGGCTTCCCAGGTACAAATCCTGGATGTTGTCGGGCGAGGGCTTCATGAGCACCTGGAACTGATAGTAGTACTGCAGGCGATTCGGATTCTCGCCATAGCGACCATCGGTTGGCCTGCGGCAACCCTGCACATACGCCGTACGCCAGGTATCGGGACCAAGCGAACGCAGCGTGGTGGCAGTATGGTTGGTACCAGCACCCACCGCGCCGTCATACGGCTGCAGAATAACGCAGCCCTGCTCGGCCCAGTAATGCTGGAGATTCATAATGATGTCTTGGAATGTGGGAACGGCTCCCGCATTCACCGTGGCGTCCTGAGGTGCCATGATCCTCCTCGTAGTCTTCCTGCAAAAGTATTGATGATTAGCTAATGGGGCCGAAATGCTGGAACGGCCAGTAGATGAAGCACACGTGACCCGTGACGCTGGAAACGGGCACGGCGCCGAAATAGCGCGAATCGGCAGAGTTGCCGCGATTGTCACCCATTACCCAGATATAGCCGTCGGGAACGGTATAGGGATATTCCACGGTGACATCGGCTGCGGTGCTGAGCGGGTACGATTGCTGTCCGTTGGTATAAGGCTCGAACGCCGCTTCCCCATCGACGTACACCACGCCGTCAACCAGATCGACCGTTTGACCACCCGTGGCAACGACGCGCTTCACGAGCGTACGGCCGTCGACTTCGGGATCGTCGAAGGTAACGATATCGCCCACCTGTACGGAGCGGGAATAATACGAAATCTTTTCCGAGAAGATGCGGTCATCCGACATGATGGTCGTTTCCATGCTGCCGGAAGGAACCTCGTAAGGCGTGATGACATACGTGCGGAGCAAATAGGCGCAGCCGACGATAAGGGCCACGATAACCAAGAATTCAACGCACGCGCGCCCGAAACCTCCCGACTTCGAAGGTGCATGGTTACCGGAATTCATCGGCTTTCCTCTCCGTGGCGAAACGCCCAAACGTTATTAATGGTGAATTTTAATGATAGCGCTTCGACGGCAGCCCATTAGCGGCTGTGCAAAGATTTCAAAAAGTCGCGGTCTTGTTGCGACAAGTTGGATTCCTCGATAAGGTCGGGACGCAAGCGGGCGGTACGTTCGATGCTCTGCTCGCGACGCCAGCGATCGATGGCCGCATGATTGCCCGAAAGCAACACGGGTGGCACCTCCATACCCCGAAACGTAGACGGGCGAGTGTACTGCGGATATTCCAGCAATCCGTCGTAGAAGCTTTCGTCAACCGCACTACCCTCGTCGCCCAGAACGCCGGGAAGCAAACGCGCAACGGCATCGATGACCACCATGCTGGCAAGTTCGCCGCTGGTAAGCACGTAGTCACCCAGAGAAACGCAGCGATCGGCAAGCGAGTACGCACGCTCGTCGATGCCTTCGTAATGACCGCAGATGAACAGCAGTCGGGGCTTCTCGGAAAGTTCCTGCGCCAGCCCCTGATTGAAAGGCTCGCCCGTTGGCGTAAGGAAGAGCGTGTAGGGCTTGGGACCCGCAGAGGCGATGCTGTCATATGCCTCGAAGATGGGCTCGCACTTCATAACGAGGCCCTGGCCACCGCCATATGGCTCGTCATCGGTGGTGCGATGGCGGTCGTGCGTCCAGTCGCGCAGGTCGTGGGCATGAAATTCGAGTGCGCCCTTTTCCTGCGCGATGCGCATCATGCTCGTGCCCATCACCGAATCGTACATGCCGGGAAACGTGGAGAGCGTATCTACGATCACGATTCGTCCTCCGGCAGATCCTCGTCGGACGATTCGGAAAGCGTGAGCAGGCCAGCAGGAATGGCGGTGCCAACCACGCGATCCTCTTCCTGAATCGAGCGAATAAACTCGTCGACGACGGGAATGAGCACTTCGCCGCGCTCACCGCGCACGACCAAAAGCGACTGACCGGGATTGTCGATAACTTCGGCTATTTCGCCCAAATCGCCGAACTCGGCATCGCATACACGCCACCCAGCAAGCGCAGAAGGCGTGCTTGCATAATCGATTTCGGGCAGACTGTCACGCCTTACCAGGCAATATGACCCAATGAGCAAATCGGCGTCCGAAGCCGATTCGACACCATCGAACGATACCTCGCAGGCGTTGCCCTTGCTTTGAAACAACTCGCGCACAACCGCAGACCGGGGACCCTTCAGCGTAGGAGGCACGAAACGCACTTCCATACCCTCCGAAAGCAGGAAAGGGAGCCCCGCGATGGCTTGCACCACGAGGTTCCCTTCAAGATTCCTAGTCTTCGCTACGCGAGCTACACGAACCCACGCACCCATTTTATTCGGCAATCTCCACATCGACGTGACGATCGGCTCGGACGGCAGCGGCACGAGCGAGCGTGCGGATGGCCTTGATTACGCGACCCTGTCGACCGATGACCTTGCCCGTATCCTCTTCGTTGAGCGCAATCTCAACGAGAATGCCTGCGTCGGATTCCGTCTGGGAAACCTGCAGATCGCCAGGATACTCAACGATAGGCTCTACGAGCGTACGAACCAATCCCGCCAGATCCATAGTCTGATCGGACATAATTTATGCGTCCTTGCGAGCGGTTTCGATGAGGCGAGCAACCGTGTCGGTGGGCTGAGCGCCATTGGCGATCCACTTGTCGACCTTCTCCAGATCGATCTTGATCATGGAAGGATCGGTGTTGGGGTTATAACGACCAACTTCGTCGATCAGACGACCGTCGCGAGGAGAGCGAGCGTCGGCGACAACGATGCGGTAGTACGGGGCCTTTTTAGCGCCATGACGGGCGAGGCGAATCTTGACCATGAAGGTGAACTCCTTTAATTTCCTACGTATACGAGAGCGTAAAAGCGCTCTTGAAAACAGCAATTGGTAATGTTAGCCCGTAGGGGCAATTTACGCAAGCATAGCATCCAAACACAAACGAAATCCAGAAAGATTACCATGCAACGCCCACAGCGATGAGGTGCTCCCCCGCCTACTGATCGAGCATGTCCTGAATCTTCTGGAGGTCCTTCAGATTCATGCCAGGCATGCCGGGCAGACCGCGACGACGACGCTTCTTGCCCTTCTTGCCCTTGCGACCCGAAGACATATCCTCGGCGGGCATCATCTGCTTGAGCATCTTCTTGGTTTCGTTGAACTTCTTCATCACCTGGTTTACCTCGGTGACCGAAACCCCAGCGCCGCGCGCGATGCGCGCACGTCGGCTGCCGTTGAGGATATCGGGATGCAGACGCTCTTCTGCCGTCATGCTGAAGATGATGTTCTCCATGCGATCGAGCGCCGACGTGTCGACCTGACCCTGGGAAAGGGCCTTGTCGCCACCAGGCAAGGCGGAAACGAGCTTGGAGATGCCACCCATCTTGCGTACGCGCTTGTTCATTTCCAGGAAGTCGTTCAAGTTGAGCTGGGCCTTCATCATGCGCTCGGTCTGCTCGGCTTCCAACTGCTCTTCCTGGAGCTTCGTGGCCGATTCGATGAGGCTCACCACGTCGCCCATGCCCAAGATGCGCTTGGCCATGCGTTCGGGATGGAATTCCTCGAGCGAATCGGGCTTTTCGCCCTGACTAATGAACTTGATGGGCTTACCAGTTACCTCGCGAATGGAAAGCGCGCCACCACCACGAGCATCGCCGTCCATCTTCGACATGATGACGCCATCGAAGTCGACCTGCTCGGCGAAGGCGGAAGCCACGTTCACGACGTCCTGACCGGTCATGGCGTCAACGACCATGAGAATCTGGTCGGGCTTGGTGGCCTCCTTGATATCACGCGCTTCCTGCATCATCTGCTCGTCGACATGCAGGCGACCCGCCGTGTCGATGATCACGACATCGCGCAGATTATCGATAGCGTCCTGCACGCCTTCCTTGGCAATGCGAACCGGGTCTTTCCCGTCGCCGCGATACACGCGCACGCCCATCTCGTCGCCAAGCGTTTGCAGCTGGTCGGCTGCAGCGGGACGATAGACGTCGCAGGCCACGAGCAGCGGATTGTGATTCTGCTGCTTCAGCAGGTACGCGAGCTTTGCGGAAGCCGTGGTCTTACCAGAACCCTGAAGGCCCACGAGCATGATCACGTTGGGGATGCGGCTGGAAAGCACCAGGCGCGAATCGGTTTCACCCAGCAGGCGCGTGAGCTCGTCGAGAACGACCTTGATGACGTTCTGCGCCGGAGTGAGGGAATCGAGCACTTCCGCGGTCAGGCAGCGTTCCTTCGTGCGCGCAACGAAGCTCTTGACGACCTTGAAGTTGACGTCGGCTTCGAGCAGAGCCATGCGAATCTCGCGCATGGCGGCATTGATATCGTCTTCCGTGAGCCTGCCCTTGCTGCGCAGGCCACCAAAAATGCTCTGGAGGCGATCGGAAAGATTCTCGAGCATGCGTATCTCCTAAAATCCCATCCACTTGAAGGCTCGCTTTAGGCGGCTTTCCTTCTTGGGCTCTTCAGCAGGGGTTTCCTGCTCTACTTCAGCTTCATCCACAAGGTCGTCTTCGGCCTCGGGTTCTGCTTCGTCTTCAATTTCGAGCTCGGGCTCAGGCTCAGGCTCAGGCTCAGGCTCAGGCTCAGGCTCAGGCTCAGGCTCAGGCTCAGGCTCAGGCTCAGGCTCAGAGGGAGCCTGCCATGCCGACTCCTCGCTGGCAACAGCAGCTTCTTCCTCGGTGGCAACCTCACCCGATGCGTCTACGGGTTCGGCCCCGATGAGCGCCGCGGAAAACTCTCGCGCGTCGAAATCTTGCAGGTCGGCAAGGCCCTCGCCCACGCCAATCTTGGCAATGGGAAGACCCAGCTCGTAGGAAACGGCAAGCGCGATGCCACCCTTCGCCGTGCCATCGAGCTTCGTGACGATAAGCCCATCGAGATCGAGGGCATCGTTGAACTTGCGCGCCTGCGATAGACCATTCTGGCCCGTTGTGGCATCGATGACCAGGACCGTCTTTACGGGAATGCTCGAACGCTTGCGCACGACGCCAACGACCTTGCTCAGTTCGCGCATGAGGTCATCGGACGTGTGCAGACGACCCGCCGTATCGATGAGCACCAAATCGGCGTTCGTTGCCTCGGCGCGCTCGATCGTGTCATAGCAGACGCTTGCGGGGTCGGAACCACGCTCGCGTTCGACGATTTCGACATTCGCGCGCCTTCCCCACTCTTCGAGCTGCTCGATGGCGGCA
The DNA here is from genome assembly GCA_024691475.1 of Eggerthellaceae bacterium. Classification (GTDB taxonomy): domain Bacteria; phylum Actinomycetota; class Coriobacteriia; order Coriobacteriales; family Eggerthellaceae; genus Denitrobacterium. The sequence goes on along the minus strand of JAILNP010000079.1, from coordinate 7,820 downwards.
GCACGAAACGTATCGGCGCTGCCAAGCAGAACGTTTCGACCCGATTCCTTGGCGGAATAGGCAATCTTGCCCACCGTGGTCGTCTTGCCTGCGCCATTGATGCCCACGAACAGCACCAACACGGGGTTCTCGTCGAACAGGTTCACGTCGGTGCTGGCAAAACGCTCGGCAAGCTGATCGGCAAGCGCATCCATAACGGCATACGCATCGGGAAGCGCCTGACGCGTGGCGAGCTCGCGCATGCGCTCGACGATATCGCACGCAGCAGGAGCGCCAACATCGGCAAGAATGAGGGCCTCTTCCAGGCCGTCCCAGAAATCATCGTCAACATCGGGACCGCGATCGAGCAGCATGTTCATGCGCTCGGCAAAACGCTGTCGCGTGTTCTGCATGCCCCGCTTCATACTCTCAAACATGGATTATCCTTCCGCGTAACGTAGAGCAGCATCGAGACGCTGGCTCATAACCTTCGTAACGCCGTCTGACTGCATCGACACGCCATAGAGCACGTCGGCCATTTCCATCGTGCGACGCTGATGCGTAATCATAATGAACTGGGTGGTATCGCGAATGGAATCGAGATACGCAACGAGCCTGCGCAGGTTCGTATCGTCGAGCGCTGCCTCGATCTCGTCGAGGATGTAGAACGGCGTAGCGCGCGTCTCGTACACGGCAAACAGCAAGGCCATTGCCACCAGCGACTTCTCGCCACCCGACATGAGCGACATCTTCAGGATGCGCTTTCCGCTAGGCTGGGCGCTCACTTCCACGCCCGTGTTTTCGGGGTCGTCGGGATCCACCAGGGAAAGCTCGCCCGAACCACCGGGGAACAATTCGCGGAAGATGCGCTGGAAGTTCGCATTCACCTGCTCGAACGTATTCACGAAATCATCCTTCATGCGATCGTCGATGACGTGGACGATCTTCACGAGGGAGCGACGAGCCGCCATCATGTCGTCGAGCTGCGACTGAAGATAGTCGTAGCGCGTCTTGAGCTGCTCGTACTCGGCAGCGGCATCGGGGTTGATGGTGCCCATGTTGGCGATACGACGTTGAAGCTTGAACGATTCGGCTTCGAGCGCGGCACGATCTTCCAGTTCGGGCGTGCGCATGGCAACTTCCAAGGGCGTGCCGCAATCGTCGGTAATGGTGCGGATGGCGGTTTCCACCTGCATCTCGAGCCGGCCCTTCTCAACGCGCACCTGAGAGAGAAGCTCATTCGATTCGTCGAACGCATCATGCGCTTCCTTCGCCTTCGTGCGAGCGTCGTTGATCTGCTCATGCAGGCCCGCGGAGAGCTCGCGAGACGCTGCGCTGGCATCCTCCAGACGCTGGGATCGAATGCGCGAAACTTCGGCAAGGGTACGGCACACCTCGAGCAGAGGGTCGATGCGACGAGCGGCAACCGTCTTGCGCGCGATATTGCGGCGAGCCACTTCGCGCGTCTTCTTCGCCTGGCGAATGTCCTGTTCGCGGGCAATGACCATACGCTTGGCGTAGTCGGTTCGCTCCTTGGCCGTAGCGGCCGCAAGCTTGGCTTCCGCAAGCGCATTCGAGGCTTCATCGGCCTGGGCGCGTACGGGGGCAAGCTCGTCACGAAGCGCTTCGATGCGATTCTTCGCATCGTCGATAGTACCCGAGAGAATGGTCGCACGTTCGTCGAGCGAAACGGCTTCGGGCTGAGCCGCCTCGAGCGCCTGCTGCGCTGCCGTACGCTGGGATTCGATGGAATCAGATTCGCGCTTGAGCGCGTCGAGCGCGGATTGCGCCTGCTTCACCTGGGAAGCTGCGGCATCGGATGCGCCCTGCAGCTTCGCCTTGTCTTGCGAGGTGGAAAGCACGGCCGACTGCACGGTGCGCAGTTCTTCCTCGGATTCGTCGAGCGCGCGCTGGGCAAGCTCCTGAGCCTCCAGGGCTGCAGCAAGACGATCGCGCGCAGCTTCCAACTCGCGATGGGCGGCCAGTGCATTTTCCGCATCATCGCCCGGAAGCGCATAGGTGACCTTGCCATTGGGCCACACGATGACTCCATCGAGCGTAACAGCGCGCACGCCAGGTACCTGAGCGGCGACACGCTGCGCCGAGGCGATATCATCGCAAATGAGCACGTCGCCCAAAAGGGCCTTGACCGACGCAGCCGCGGATTCGGGATACGAAAGCATGGAAACGAGCGTACGGGCGCCCTCAGGAACCTGGGGCAATTCCGCAGCGCGCATGCCGTCACGCGGAAGCAGCGACACGGAACCCGTCTCCCCCGACGCGACAATGCGCGTAGCGGCAGCAAGGGCACTTGGCTCGTCTTCGACGAAGAGCGCTTCGACGTCGGAGCCAAGCAAGAGCGTTACGAGCGCCTCGACTTCGGGCGCTGCGGTAAGGGTATCAATGAAGGGAGCGATGTGCGATTGAAGGTCGCTGGCGTGTTCCTTGGTCCACAGCAAGAGCGGATTGGCTGCCGTGCGCGCACGTTCAAGCTCTTCAAGGCTCTTTACCAGGGCTGATGCAGTCGCACGTTCGTCACGCGCCTCGTCGAGCGCCTGGCGGAGCTCGTCGCGCTTACGCACGGCCGCGCCCACGTTGGCCCGCGCCTCCGCTTCGGCCTTCTTCGCCTCTTCCAAATCACGCGTCATGGCATCGGCTTGCGATTGGGCCGACTCCACCGCAGCCTTGGCTGCGGCAAAGCGCTCGTCGAGTTCGGCAGCATGCGTGGCAATGAGCTTCTGCTGAGCCTGACTGCTTGCCAAGATTTCCTGAGTACGCGCCTGAGCCGCGCGAACGCCTTCAAGTTCCTGAAGCGCATCGCGACGCTTGCGCGTCTGGTCGTCGAGCTGCTGCTGCAAGGAGCGCTTCTTCTCCTGGAGCTCCTGCGTGCGCGTGCGCGCTGCCGCATAGGCGGAATCGGCAGCTTCACGTGCGGCGACAGCCTCATCGAGCTGCTTTTGGGCCCGATCCCTACGCTCTTCGAGATCTTGCAGCGAGCGCTCGGAGCCCTGCAGCTGCAGCTGCAGATCGGTGAGGTAACTTTGGATGGAGCGCTTGCGTTCGTGCAGGAGCAGCACGTTCGAATCGAGCTTGTCGGATGCGGCCTGGGCACGGCGCTGGTGCGTGGCAACGACGCCCGCCTCGGCCGTTTCGGCCTGGAGCTTCTTCTGCAGTTCCTCCGAAACCGCCTCGGTCTTCTCGATCTGCGTGCGCAGACCTTCGAGCTGAGAAGCCAGCGACTGCTCACGCTTGAGCGTTTCATCCCACGATCGCTGGAGGGTACGGAGGTCGTCGACGGCAAGTTCCAGATTGACCTGAGCAAGCTGCTTGCTCACATCGCGATATTGCAAGGCACGCTTCGCCTTGCGCTCCAGAGGCTTTACCTGGCGTTCCACTTCCGCCACCACGTCGCGCACACGTGCGAGATGCTCGTCCATGCGCTCGAGCTTGCGCTGGCTCTTCGCCTTGCGCTGCTTGTGCTTCAAAACGCCCGCAGCCTCTTCGATGAGGGCACGACGGTCTTCCGGCTTGCTTTGCAGGATTTCGGCCAGATGGCCCTGGGCGATGATGGAATGCGTTCCCGTGCCCAGTCCGCTGTCGTGCAGGATGTCGAGCACGTCCATGCGTCGGGCAATGGTGCCATTGATGAGGTACTCGCTTTCGCCGCTGCGATACATGCGGCGCATGATGGATACGTCGTTGAATTCCACGGGCAGCGTGCCATCGGAATTATCGAGCACGAGCTCGACTTCGGCAACGCCAACGGGCTTGCGCGCCGAAGAACCGGCGAAGATGACGTCTTCCATGGCCTGGCCACGGAGGTTCTTCGCGTTACGTTCACCCAGTACCCAGAGAACGGCATCGGAAATATTCGACTTTCCCGAGCCGTTGGGACCCACAACCGCGGCAATGCCCGGCTCGAAGCCAAGCACGCTGCGATCGGCAAACGATTTGAATCCCTTCAAGACGAGCGACTTGAGATACACGGGCTATCCCTGCTCGGAAGACGAGGACTTTTTCTTGCTCTTCATTTCGACCTTGCGGGCCTTTTCCGCTTCACGCTCGGCCTTGCGCTCGGCTCGACGAGCAGCCTTCTGCTCGCGCTGAATTTCGCGTTCGCTCTTCGGAGAATTGAAGGACATCTGCGTAAGGGCGCTCTGAGCCGCCTGGCTTTCGCTTTCCTTCTTCGTGCGGCCAACGCCACGGGCCAGGGCCTGCAAGCCTGCATACACCTGCGTTACGAAGGTGCGGTCGTGCGGAGGGCCCTGCGTTTCGATGAGCTTATACGTAGGCGTAATGCCATCTTCCTGGAGCTTTTCCTGTAGAACGCTCTTCGGGTTTTCGGGCTCGCGAGCCATGTCGATGCTCATGTAGCCAAGAAGCGTTTTGGAAATGAACTCGCGCGCGGCTTCCATGCCACCGTCGAGATACAACGCGGCCACGATGGCCTCGTAGACGTTTTCCAGCGCGGAATGCAAGCCACGACGGCCCGTTCCACGTTCGGAAAGGCCAAAGATGATGAAATCGGCGAAGCCGAGCTCGCTCGCCACATGGGAAAGCGAGGCGCCACTTACGAGCGAAACCTTGATGCGCGTGAGCCCGCCTTCGTCGATTTCAGAAAACTTGTGAAAGGCCGCGTCGGCCACCACGGCACCCAGGATGCTATCGCCCAGGAATTCCAAGCGCTCGTACGAAAACTTTACGGGCTTGCCCTCCACCGCCGACGGATGCGTGATGGCGGAGAGGAGGTACCGCTCGTTGGTGAAGCGGTACCCAAGAATGTCCTGCGCTAGGTCGAGCTTCTTACGCTGCTCGTCGCGCGGAATACCATTCATAACACAGACCCCGAGGGCCCGCCCCCTTCCTAGAATGCGTAAAAACGAATACCTATTCAGATTTATCTATTTTACCCGAAACTGCAGGTGAAGAGACGGCTTGCGCGATTAATTCAGAAACCTGCAGGCGGACCGTCTTCGCAGCCGCGTGAATGCCGTTCTTGATGGCGATTTCATTGGAAGAGCCATGCCCCACCATGCAAGCGCCCTTGACGCCCAGAACGGGAGCCGCGCCCATGCGATCGGAGGAAACCTTATCCTTCAGCTCGCGCAGACCACCCTTTACGAGCATGGCACCCAGCATGGTAAGGGGGCCCTTCGTGAACGCGCCCTTGATGGCACCGAAAAGCGCCTTCGAGGTGCCCTCGATGGTCTTCAGACACACATTGCCCGTAAATCCGTCGGTAACGTACACATCGAACGTAGCGGCAAGCACGTCGTTGCCTTCGGCATTCCCCGCGAAATTGGGAACCTGCTCCTTCAGCAGAGCGTGGCACGTCTGGGCGAACTGACTGCCCTTGGCCTCTTCGGAACCGATGTTCAGAAGCGCGACACGAGGATTTTCGCGTCCAAGCACCTTCTCGGCGTAGATGGATGCCATCTGGGCAAATTGCACCAGGTATTCCGGCTTGCAATCGGCATTGGCACCTACGTCGCACATGACGACGTCGCGCGTAGGCGTGGGCAGAACCGTGCAGAGGGCAGGACGCGCTACGCCCTTGATGCGACCAATGACGAGCGTACCCGCCGTAAGGACGGCACCCGTAGAGCCAGCAGAAAAGAAGCCCTGAGCCTTCCCTTCCTTCACCATACGACAGCCAACCACGAGCGAAGAGTCCTTCTTCTTGCGAACCGCCTGGGCAGGATGCTCGCCCATGGCGATTTCCTCGGTGGTCACTACGGCTTCGCAGCGTTCATGGGAAGCGCAGAACGGAACCACGACCTCCTCGGGTCCGCAAAGCAGAATGGACAGCGAGGCATCTTCGGAGAGAGCGGCTTCGACTCCGGGTAGAACTACGGAAGCACCCGCGTCCCCACCCAGGGCGTCTACGGCGATGGTTACAGGTTGGCTCATGCGTACATCCCTTTCATGCAGAGGTAGCGAAAGTAAAAATCCCCTGACCTACTATGCGATCAGGGGACCCGTTAACAAACTATGGCAGCTAGAACTAAGCCGTCTCGATGACCTCGCGGTCGCGATAGAAACCGCAGTTCGGGCACACGCGATGCGGGAGCTTCACTTCGCCGCACTTCGGGCACAGAGAACGAGCGGGAGCTGCGATCTTGTCGTTAGCGGAACGGCGGGAATGCGTGCGAGCACGGCCCGTTTTGCGTTTAGGTACTGCCATTATTATCTCCTTCTTACAGCTGAGACGCTCCCTAGCGTCTGCAACATATAACACGAATACGCGAATGGGTATGTTAACACCCGCGCCATAGTGACGCAAGGCATGTTCACCGAGACTGCACACTCGCGCATCGCCTCACATGCGCTTCCACATGGAAAGCGCACGCACGCTACTCGTCGAACGTAAGGTTCTTCAGCGCGGCAAACGGATTTGCGGCTTCGGCTTCCGCCAAGCGTTCGGCCTCGCGCTTCGAAGCGCAACCGCAATCGCCTTCGTTCAAGTTGGCGCCGCAATCGGGGCAAATGCCCTTGCAATCGTCGCGACACAGCGGAACGAGCGGAGTGTCGACCAGCAACGCGGCCTTCATGAGCGGCACCAGATCGATGGTGTTGGAGTCGTCGAGTCGCTCGAACTCGTCTTCGTCCATATCTTCGGGCGTCTCCGCTTCCCCAATGAGGAAGTAGCCCTCGATATCGCCCTGAAAATCGACCTCGATAGGATCGAGGCAACGAGCGCACGCCGTGGTAGCCAACCCGGTGACCGTACCGCTTACCAGCAGCGCATCGCCCGTATTGGACACGATGACGTTCCAGGCAAGGGGTTCGGCAAATGCGTAGACATCGGGACCGGCAACCAATTCGGGCAGTTCGAATACGCCCGAATAGGAAGAGCTCTCCGCAGGGGCGAAGAGCTCGGATGGGATTTCGATAGTTGTGGAATCCATTCCCAAATGAGCCTATCGACCACTGCCAAACGAGTTGGAATTCAGACGCTCGCGGCAACGGCGCACATTGGAGAGCAGCGTGTCGAGGCTCTGCTCCACGTGGCCAAATACCTCGTCGGCGTAGTCTTCGGCACCCGCGCGGGTCTCGCGCTCGAGCTCGCGGGCCTCGGCCATGATGGTGTCGGCCTGCTGCTGGGAAATGCGTACGATTTCCTGTTCGCCGGCGATGGTGAGCGCCTGGCTGCGGGCATCCTCGATCATGCGGGTCGCCTCGGCCTCGGCGTCGTCGAGCAAGCTCTGACGCTCGCGCACGATCTGGCGAGACTGAGCGAATTCGCTCGGGAACGCGTCGCGGATGTCATCGATGATTTCGAAGGCGGCAGCAACGTCTACCTGGCGCAGGTTGCCCTTGCCAAAGACGGGCTTCGCATCTTCCAGGAGGATAGAAAGCTCCTCGATAAGCCCCAAAACCCCTGTTTCGTCCATAGTTATTCCTTCCGTATGCTGCGTCTAAGCTGCGGTGAATACGTCAAAACAATCCATTGCATTCTATCATGCACTTACACGTGGGGCAAAATGCACATTCAGGCTCCACGTGCGATTATACGACATAGAGCCTGTTCGCGCATTCCACCCCGCTGAAAACGCCGTAGACGCAGGCCGTCAATGGCGCTCGACGGTCTCTCCCCCGCCACAATGCCAAACTGGCAAACAAGGGGATTGATACGTCGCTATATACTATTTGCCCTGCTCATTGAGGGGTAGATCGTACTTCTCGCAAAGCGCGCGATAGACCGGGTCCGACACAAACTCGCGGAACGGCCCGCCCAGGCTGGCAATCTCTCGCACGATGGAAGACGAGAGGTACATGTACTTCGGGGGCGACATGATGAACACGGTTTCGACTTCACGATCGATGTCGTAGTTCATGGC
>JAILNP010000073.1:0-40693 GCA_024691475.1 Eggerthellaceae bacterium | reverse complement strand
GCACCCTCGTTCGGCGAGGCGCAGGCGATTGCGTGTGAGCAGGGCGTTTCGCGCGTCCCCCTTGCAGCGGAATTGCTTTCCGATGCGTATACGCCGCTTGGCGTGCTTTCCAAGCTCAAGGCGGTTTCGCGTCATTGCTTCGTATTGGAAAGCGTGGCGGGAGGCGAGAAGCGCGGCAGATACACGTTCCTGGGGTTCGAGCCTCGCATGGCCATCGCCTGCAAGGACGGCATGATGACCGTAGATGGCCGGGCGCACGCTACGAGCGATCCCGCTTCCGAATTACGCGACATTCTACGCTCGTATCGCACGGCGCGCGTCGAAGGGCTGCCTCCGTTTACGGGCGGCCTGGTAGGCTATTTCAGCTATGACTACCTGAAGTACGCGGAGCCCACGTTGCGACTCGATGCGCGTGACACCGAGAATTTTCAAGACTTCGATCTCATGCTGTTCGATCGTCTGATTTGCTTCGACGATGTAAGGCAGAAGATCATCCTTATTGCCCACGCCGATTTGTCGTGCGGTGATTCCGGGTATGCCGAGGCACAGGGCGCGCTGGCGGAAATGGCGCGAATCATCCAAGATGGCGCGTCTGCGACCGAGACTCCTGGTCATGTGCTCGGGCCGGCAAAGGCGCTGTTCGACGAGGAATCCTACTGCGACATGGTGCGCAGGGCCCAGCGTTACATTCGCGAGGGTGACATCTTCCAGGTGGTGCTCAGCAACCGTTTGGAGGTGCCCTACGAGGGAAGCCTGCTGAACGCGTATCGCGTGCTGCGTGCCATAAATCCCTCTCCGTACATGTTCTATTTCAGTGGTAGCGATATGGAAGTCGCGGGCGCGAGCCCCGAGACGCTTGTGAAGCTGGAGGATGGCGTGCTACATACGTTTCCCCTGGCCGGCACGCGTCCTCGGGGAAAGACGCCCCAAGAGGATCGTATGCTCGAAGAAGAGCTGCTTGCCGACGAGAAAGAGCTTGCGGAGCATAACATGCTCGTTGACCTGGGGCGTAACGACTTGGGGAAGGTGAGCGAATTCGGCTCGGTGGAAGTGGAGCGCCTGCATTCCATCGAGCGTTACAGCCACGTGATGCATATCGGCAGCGTGGTGCGGGGCCGTTTGCGTGAAGGGTGCGATGCCCTGGACGCTATTGAGGCCGTGCTGCCTGCGGGTACGCTATCGGGCGCTCCCAAGATTCGCGCGGCGCAGATTATCAACGAGCTCGAAGACAACAAGCGCGGTATATACGGTGGTGCGCTGGGGTACTTGGATTTTGCGGGCAACATGGACGTGTGCATTGCGATCCGCATTGCCTACAAGAAGAACGGGCGTGTGTTCGTGCGCAGCGGCGCGGGCATCGTGGCCGATAGCGACCCGGTAAAGGAGTACCGCGAGTGCGTGAATAAGGCGGCGGCAGTCGTGCGTGCCCTGGAGGATGCGGAGGAGCTGCGATGATTCTGCTTATCGATAACTACGACAGCTTTTCCTACAACCTGTTTCAGATGCTTGGCGCCATCGAGCCTGATATTCGCGTTGTGCGCAACGACGCTCTTACGGTGGAGGAAATCGCTGGCTTGCGTCCCGCGGGAATCATTCTGTCGCCGGGGCCGGGTCGTCCGGAAGATGCGGGCGTGTGCGTTGACGTAGTGCGCGAACTGGGTGATTCCATTCCCATATTGGGCGTGTGCCTGGGGCATCAGGCCATTGCCGTTGCGCGGGGCGCACGCGTGGGGTATGCGTCCACGCTCATGCATGGCAAGCAATCGGCGACCGCGTTCGATGTGGCGTGCCCTCTGTTCGCGGGCGTTCCCGTGTCGGCTCCCGTGGCTCGGTATCACTCGCTTTCCGTAGACGAGGACACGTTGCCGCATTCTGTGCGCGTATCGGCTCGCGCGGACGACGGGGAAGTGATGGCCATTGCCTGCCAGGATGCTCCCGTGTGGGGCGTTCAGTTTCACCCCGAGAGCATCATGACGCCCGACGGCGCTCGTATGCTTGCCAATTTCATTCAGCTTACGAAGACGGCTTGCCCGCAAGGAGGAACCCATGATTAAGGAAGCCATTGAGAAGATCGTCCGCAAGGAAGACCTGACATACGACGAGGCGTACGCCGTGATGAACGAGATCATGAGCGGCGAAACGTCGGCTACGCAGAATGCCGCGTTCCTGGCAGCGCTTTCTACGAAGAGCGCGAAGGCAGAAACCATCGACGAAATTGCCGGGTGCGCCGCCGCGATGCGCAATCACGCAACGCCGGTTCCCCATCCTGGCATGGAAGTGCTGGAAATCGTGGGAACGGGCGGCGATCGCAGCAATACGTTCAACATCTCCACCACAACGGCGCCGGTGGTTGCCTCGGCGGGCGTGAAGGTTGCCAAGCATGGCAATCGCGCCGCATCGAGCAAGTCGGGTACTGCCGATTGCCAGGAGGCGTTGGGCGTGAACTTGCAGCAAAGCCCGGAAAAGGCGCTTCAGCTGTTGGATGAGGTGGGCATGTGCTTCTTCTTCGCGCAGATGTACCACGCTTCCATGAAGTACGTTGGATCGATCCGACGTGAACTGGGGTTCCGCACCGTGTTCAACATCCTGGGCCCGCTTACCAATCCGGCGCGCCCCGAGTACTTCCTGCTGGGTGTATACGACGAGTACCTGGTCGAGCCCATTGCGAAGGTGCTCGACGCCATGGGCGTGAAGCGTGCGCTCGTGGTGTATGGCTCCGATCGCATGGACGAGGTGTCGGCAAGCGCGCCGACCGTTGCGTGCGAGCTGAGGGATGGCTATTATCGCACGTCTCGCATTGCGCCCGAGGATTTTGGCCTGGAGCGGTGCCGCAAGGAGGACCTGCTGGGCGGAACGCCGCAGGAAAACGCCGCCATCACGCGCGCCATCCTTGCGGGCGAAGCGGGCCCCAAGCGTAACGTGGTGCTGTTGAATGCCGGTGCGGCCTTGTTTGCAGCCGGGGCGGTAAGCGATATCGACGAAGGCGTGAAGCTTGCGGCTCATCAGATCGATAGTGGCGCTGCGCTGGAAACGCTCGATGCGTATATCCGTGCGAGCAATAACTAAGCGGTGCGCCATGACGAGCATTTTGAACGAACTTGCGCAGGCGGCTCGAGAGCGCGTTGCCGTGCAGCAGGAGGCGCTGCCGATAGGGGAGTTGCGTTCCCGCGCTCGTTCGCTAGCGTGCGCAAACGGGTTTCCCTTTGAGCGTGCGTTGTCCGGGTCGGGCATGTCCTTCATCTGCGAATGCAAGAAGGCATCTCCCAGCAAGGGCCTCATAAGCGAGAGCTTTCCGTATCTTCGGATAGCGCGCGAATATGAGCAGGCGGGGGCCAACGCGCTTTCGGTGCTCACCGAGCCAACGCGCTTTCTGGGGAGCGATACGTATCTGAGCGAGATTGCCGCCGCCGTGGCCGTGCCGTGCTTGCGGAAGGATTTCACGGTCGATGCCTACATGGTTTACCAGGCGAAGCTTTTGGGCGCACAGGCGATCTTGCTCATCTGCTCGATTCTCGACGATGGTCAGCTGAAGGAGTTTATCACCTTGGCGGACGAGCTGGGCATGAGTGCGCTCGTGGAGGCCCATGACGAGCGCGAGGTAAATCGCGCATTGCGGGCGGGTGCGCGTATCGTGGGCGTGAACAATCGCAATCTTGTCGATTTCAGCGTCGATTTCCGCAACTGCCTGCGCCTGCGCGACATGGTTCCCCCTGAGGTGCTGTTCGTGGCCGAAAGCGGCGTGAGCGAACCGAGCCAGGTGAGGGAGCTCGAGGAGCGTGGCGTGAATGCGGTGCTCGTGGGCGAGGCGCTCATGCGCGCGGCTGACAAACGAGCCGCCCTGAGCGCATTGCGGGGTGAGCCCCTATGACGCGTATCAAGATGTGCGGCCTGCATTCTCGTGCCGATATCGAGGCCGTCAACGAGTTGCTTCCCGAATACGCGGGATTCGTGTTCGTGCCAAACTCCCATAGGGGCGTCACGCTTGACGAGGCGCGCGCGTTGAGCGCGTTGCTCGACGAAGCGATATGCCCCGTCGGGGTGTTTCTCGATGCGCCCGTTGCATTCGTTGCCGCGGCGTGCGAGATCGGTGCGATTCGCATGGTCCAATTGCATGGGCATGAGGACGAGGCATATGTCGCGACGCTTCGCAAACGCGTGTCTGCGCCCATCATCCAGGCCTTTGTTGTGAGCGATGCCGCAGATGTCCAGCGCGCCCTTACCAGCAGCGCCGATTACGTACTGCTCGATGCCGGGCGAGGCGATGGCCGCGCGTTCGATTGGTCGCTCGTGGCCAACGTGCAGCGGGCGTTCTTCCTGGCGGGTGGCCTCGATTCCGAAAACGTTGCTCAGGCCGTTCGGGCCGTGCGCCCATTCGCCGTGGACGTGAGCAGCGGCATCGAAACGAACAAGACGAAAGATATACGGAAGATGCGCGCATTTGCGATGGCAGTGCGCGCGAAAGGAGAGTTGTAATGAGCGATGCGAAGGGGCGCTATGGCGTGCATGGCGGGCAGTATATGCCCGAGACGCTCATGAACGCCGTCATCGAGCTCGAGGAGGCGTACGAGCATTACAGGCAGGACCCGCAGTTTCAGGAGGAGCTTACGGAGCTGCTCAATGGCTATGCCAACAGGCCCAGCTTGCTGTATCCCGCGCGCAAGATGACGCAGGATTTGGGCGGGGCAAAGGTGTATCTGAAGCGCGAGGACCTGAATCATACGGGCGCCCACAAGATCAATAACGTTTTGGGCCAGGCACTGCTCACCAAGAAGATGGGCAAGACGCGCATGATTGCCGAAACGGGTGCGGGGCAGCATGGTGTGGCTGCCGCAACGGCGGCGGCGCTGCTTGGCCTTGAATGCGTGGTCTTCATGGGCAAGGTGGATATCGAGCGGCAGGCGCTTAACGTGTACAAGATGCGCCTGCTTGGCGCGAAGGTCGTATCGGTGGAAACGGGTACGGGCACGTTGAAGGATGCCGTGAGCGAGGCCATGCGCGAGTGGACGGGTCGCATGGCGGATACCCATTACTGCATTGGGTCCACCATGGGCCCTCATCCGTTTCCCGCCATGGTGCGCGATTTCCAAGCCATTATCGGGCGCGAGATCAAGCAGCAACATCTGCAGGCCGAAGGCCGCCTGCCTGATGCCGTGGTGGCGTGCGTGGGCGGTGGAAGCAATGCGGCTGGCACGTTCTACGACTTCATCGACGATGAGGACGTGGCGCTCTATGGCTGCGAGGCGGCGGGGCGTGGCATCGACACGTTCGAGACCGCGGCAACCATCTCCACGGGTAGTTTGGGCATCTTCCATGGCATGAAAAGCTATTTCTGCCAGGACGAATACGGCCAGATCGCGCCCGTGTACAGCATTTCCGCGGGGCTTGATTACCCGGGCATTGGGCCCGAGCACGCGCATTGGCATGACGTGGGTCGCGTGACGTACGTGCCCGTAACCGACGATGAGGCGGTCGATGCGTTCGAGTACCTTTCGCGCATGGAGGGAATCATTCCCGCCATCGAGAGCTCTCATGCGCTGGCGTATGCCATGAAGCTCGCGCGGCAGATGACGCCCGATCAGAGCATCGTCGTTACCGTATCGGGGCGTGGCGACAAGGACTGCGCGTCAGTTGCGCGCTATCGAGGGGAGGATATCCATGAGTAACATTGCGCGAGCTTTTCAGGATGGCAAGGCGTTCATTCCGTTCATCACCGCAGGCGATTCGTCCGTTGCCGTTACCGAGGAGTGCATACGGCGCATGGCGCGTGCGGGTGCCGACCTCATTGAGATAGGCATTCCGTTTTCCGATCCCACTGCCGAGGGGCCGGTCATCATGGCCGCCAACGAGCGCGCCCTGGCAGGTGGCGTCACGACCGACGATGTGTTTGCCATGGTCGCGCGCTTGCGCAAGGGGGAGGGCGGTCCTGCCGTGGTCGTGCCGTTCGTGTTCATGACGTATGCGAACGTCGTGTTCAGCTATGGGGTGGAGCGCTTCATGGAACGTGCGGCACAAGCGGGCGTCGATGGGCTCATCCTTCCCGACGTGCCCTTCGAGGAGCGTGGCGAGTTCGCCGGTCCGGCGCAGCGCTTCGGCCTGGATCTGGTGTCGATGGTGGCGCCGACTTCGAAGGACCGCATTCGCACCATTGCGCGCGAGGCTTCGGGGTTCGTGTACGTGGTCTCCTCGTTGGGCGTGACGGGTACGCGCAGCAAGATAACGACCGATGTGGGGGAGCTCGTGTCTCACATTCGCGAGGTTTCGGACGTTCCGGCAGCGATTGGCTTTGGCATCTCCACGCCCGAACAGGCGCGTTCCATGGCGCAGGTGGCCGACGGGGCCATCGTGGGCAGTGCAATCATGAAGATCGTGGCTGCGCATGGCGTTCAGGCTCCTGCCGAGGTGGAGGCGTACGTCGCGCGTATGGCACAAGCCGTGCGCGGGGTCAGCGACGCTACGCCCGGCGTCTAATTGCGCGTTATGCCGAAAAAAATGTATGCGTGGGCACTTTGCTGTGGTAAAGTGCCCCTATGCATCACGAACAGGGACATAGCACGAACATTTGCCGCACGGCTGCATATGCCGTGGCGTATCGCTATTCCTATTCCTATCGATACCTGTAGCGTACGGGTCCCGGGCCACCTGGTTCCATCCTGGCCGAGCGGGGGTCGTGCGCGCCTGCAAGGGCGGTCTGCCCATTTGTCGTATCAACTCTTTGGAAGGAATGCTCGTGATAGCGAAACTCCTCATGATCGTCGTTTTCGTTGCCATTGTGGTGGCGATTGGCATATACACGCGCCATCATGCGAAGAGCGTTGATGGCTTCGTGCTGGGTGGCCGCAACGTGGGCCCGTGGCTTTCGGCCTTTGCGTACGGAACCAGCTACTTCTCCGCCGTTATCTTCGTGGGATATGCGGGCCAGTTCGGTTGGAAGTTCGGCATCTCCGCGTTTTGGATCGGCCTGGGCAACGCATTTCTGGGTAGCTTGCTTGCCTGGTGGGTGCTTGGCCCGCGCACGCGCGAGATGACGCAGCGCCTGAAGGCCGCCACCATGCCTGAATTCTTCGGCAAGCGCTATGGCAGCAAGGCGCTGCGCGTAGCAAGCGCGGCAATCATCTTCGTGTTCCTCATTCCCTACACCGCTTCGGTGTACAACGGCCTATCGCGCCTGTTCACCATGGCATTCGGCATTCCCTACGAGTGGTGCGTCATAGGTATGGCCGTGGTTACGTGCGTCTACGTGGTGCTGGGCGGCTACATGGCCACCGTGGTGAATGACTTCGTGCAGGGCTGCATCATGCTCGTGGGCATCGTGGCCGTTATCGTGGCGGTCATGCTCTCGAATGGTGGATTCAGCCAGGCAGTCATTTCGCTTTCCCAGGTGCAGGCCGACGCGAGCGGCTTCCAAGGTGCCTTCACCAGCATGTTTGGTCCCGACCTGTTCAATCTGCTGTGCGTCATCGTGCTCACCAGCTTGGGCACGTGGGGATTGCCCCAGATGGTGCAGAAGTTCTACGCCATCAAGAGCGGCCCCGCCGTGAAGGAGGGCGCCATCATCAGCACGCTGTTCGCCGTGGTCGTGGCGGGCGGCAGCTACTTCCTGGGCGGCTTCGGGCGCCTGTACGAGGGCGACATCGCCTTTGCCGCAAACGGAACGCCCATTTACGACTCCATCATGCCCACGATGCTCTCCAGCTTGCCTGACGCGCTTATTGGCCTGGTGGTGGTACTGGTGCTTTCCGCGAGCATGTCCACGCTTAGCTCGCTGGTTCTTACGAGCTCCAGCACGCTCACGCTCGACCTGATCAAGGGCAACGTGGTGAAGAAGATGTCCGATGCGGCCTCGCTCACGTGGATGCGCGCGCTCATCGTGTTCTTCGTCGTGATCTCTGCCGCCATCGCGCTTGTGCAGTATCACAGCACTATTACGTGGATTGCCCAGCTCATGGGCATTTCCTGGGGCGCGCTTGCCGGCGCCTTCCTGGGCCCGCTGCTGTGGGGCCTGTTCAGCAAGCGCATTTCCAAGGCGGCGGTATGGGCGAGCTTCATCTGCGGCGTGGGTTTGACCACGGCGAACATGATTGTCCCGTTCATGGGCTCTTCCATTGTGGCTGGCGCGGCGGCCATGCTGCTTTCCATCATCATCGTTCCGCTGGTAAGCCTGGTCACTCCCGCCGTTCCGTTCGAGGTCATTC
Organism: Eggerthellaceae bacterium; assembly: GCA_024691475.1. Classification (GTDB taxonomy): domain Bacteria; phylum Actinomycetota; class Coriobacteriia; order Coriobacteriales; family Eggerthellaceae; genus Denitrobacterium. The sequence goes on along the minus strand of JAILNP010000073.1, from coordinate 32,501 downwards.
CGCCGCGTGCGAGCGCTGCCATCGACCGCGAATATGCGCACGAGCTTGCTGAGGGCGGCCAACCGGCATTCGATAGCGCCGAGCCTCTGGAACGCTTGTAGGACGGGTTGCACTCGGGCTTGCCATTTCCTGGTTGCAGACGCGATGCGGGGCGCGGTTCGCGCTGCGCCCCGTCCGTTCTGGGGTATAATCCCCTCTTGGAAAGACGCGTCAGACGACGGGAGGGTTGCACGATATGCTGCTTATTCGCACCGATGCGAATGCCGACGCCAGTATCGGGGTAGGGCATGTCATGCGTTGTGCCGCCGTTGCGGAGCAGGCCGTGAGCGCAGGCGAGCGCGTGCTGTTCCTGGTCTCTACTGAAGAGTCGGCCGTTATCGTGGAGTCCTTCGGGTTCCCCTGCGAGATGGTCGGGGGCGACCCCCATCTGTTTATGCGCGTCGACGCCATCACTCTTGCGCGCGTTGCGCGTGACGAAGACGCTTCGGCTATTCTTATCGACTCGTATGCCGTTACCAATGGCTTCTTCGACGAGCTGGCCAACCTTCTGGCCACGCGCGATACGAAGGTTGCCTATATCGACGACGCCTTTACCTTCAAGGAAGGCTTTACGTCGCATCCGGCGCCCATTCAGGCCGATGTCGTTATCAATTACGGTTTCGCATTTACGGAAGCGCAGTATCGCAATGCGTACGAGGGCCTTTCCGCCATGCTGTGCATTGGGCCCAAATACGCGCCCGTGCGCGCTTCGTTTGGGCAGTCGCGTTCTGGCGACCATGTGCGCGATGACGTGGAAACCATCTTGGTTACCTGCGGCTACGCGAACCCCGATGGTATCTTGGAAAAGCTCGCCACATGCTGCCTGCAAGCGCATGAAACCGCGCGAGTGCAGGTTGTGCTGGGCGGCGACGCTCCCTTTTCGCTTGGTTCGTTCGGCGCGCAAGTTGCCGGTCGCGTCCATTTGCTGCGCAACGCCCAGAATATGCCCGAGCTCATGCGCTCGGCCGATATCGCGCTATCCGCTTCGGGCCTTACGCTCTACGAACTTGCATGCATGGGCGTCCCCACGGTTGCGCTTCCCACGGCGGAAAACCAGGCGGGTCATGCCCTCGGCTTCCAGGATCTGGGTTTGGGGCCGCATGTGCCGCTCGACCGTCCGTTCGACTTCGACGGAATCACCGCATCGCTTCGCGAATTGGCCTCGAGCGCTTCCTTACGTACCCGCTTTTCGCACGCTGAGCAACGGGCAGTTGACGGATGGGGCGGCAAACGCATCTTTCAATGCATCACGGGCGGTATCAATTAGTCCTTTGCTATAATTAATAGCTACTTGGGGGCGCAGTTTGGGGCCTGTTGCGTGGGCTCCATGTTGCGAAGGGTATTGCCGTGCCAGAAGCTGTGGGTCTATATACGGCGAAAGATAGCGTGACGGGTTTGCTGAGCGAGCCCGCCTTTCGCTCTCATACGGCCGCGTTCATTTCCCAGATGGAAATGCCCGGGTCGCATTGTCTTATTGTGCTCAATATCGGCAATTTCAAGGCCATCAATAGTCGTCATGGCTATATGCGCGGTGACGAATGCCTGCGCACCATGGGCGAGGTCCTTCGTAGTATTTTCCCTGATGCCATATTGGGTCGCCTGTATGCCGACCATTTTTGCGGAATCGTTCGCAACGAGCGCATCGAGCAGGCCATCGTGGCCATTCACTCCCATATGGCCTGGCATTACGAACGCACTTCCCTGGGAATCATCGCGGGCGTCTACGTTCTCGACAACCCGGCAGTAAGCGAAAAGCAGGCTATCGACCGCGCTCTCTTTGCGTGTCGGAGTGTGAAAGATCGCTTTGGCGTTCACCTTCGTTATTTCGACGACGAGCTTGCGCAGAAGCTGAGCCGCGAGGGGTACGTGCTTAACAGCTTGGAAGATGCCATCGCGGCTAACGAGCTCGAGGTGTACTACCAGCCCATAGTGCGCGTTATCTCGGGGAAGATATGCGGGGTCGAGGCGCTTGTGCGCTGGTGTAGCCCTCTGCATGGGATGCTTTCGCCTGCAACGTTCATCCCCACGCTCGAGTCGAGCCGATTTATCCATAAGCTCGATGCCTTCGTCGTGAACACGGCGTGCGATGAGTTCCACCGTATTCGCGAGCTCGTTCCCACGGCAAGCGTTTCGGTCAATCTGTCACGCTTGGACTTCGAACTCTGCGACATCTTCGAAATCGTTGATTCCGCCGTACGCAGGAACGGCATGGACCCATCCGATTTGGATATTGAAATAACCGAGAGCGCGTTTTCCAGCGATTTCACGCTCGTGCATGAGGGGATTGATCGCTTCCGTCGCGCTGGCTACAAGATTTGGATGGACGATTTCGGCAGTGGATACTCGTCGTTATCGGCGCTTACCGCCGTCCCGTTCGACACGGTGAAGATCGACATGAGCCTTATTCGCGATATCGACAAGAACCCGGCTACGCGAACCGTGCTTTCTCAGGTCATTGGCATGGTGAAACGCCTGGGCGCGCACACGCTCACCGAGGGCGTGGAAACGGAACGCCAGCTTGAGTTCCTGAGGTCCGTTGGCTGCGAGAAAGCTCAGGGCTATCTCTTCTCGAGGCCCGCTCCCATAGGTGAAATCGTCGAACTGGTTCAAACGGGCGGGATCGAAGCGGAAACGGATGCGGAAAGCGGCTACTTCAGCGATATTGGTCGCGTGAGCCTGGCGGGTGGCTTGGCCGACGCCATGGCCGCGTCTGACATGCTCATTGCGGGTACGGTGCCGCTTGCCGTGGTCGAAGTCGATCGCGGTCGCGTGCGCGTCATTTCCCAGAACCGTCCGTTCGGGGGCTTTCTTGCGGCGTTGGGCGTGCACTACTTCGAGGACCTTATGAGCGAAAATCGCGAATTCGGCAGCGTACTGCGCGATCGCTTCCTGCATACGGCGCTCGAGGCGAAGACCGAGCAATCCGACCGTGCCGTTGAGTTCAATTTCGGGGGTGAGCTGTGCGCGTTGAGCGTACGCCATGTTGCCCAGGCGAATCATCTGGACGCGTACCTTGTGCGCGCCGTGAACTTGACGCGCTTGGATTCCGCTGACAGCTGGGACAACCAGGTTACCGTTCGCTCGTTCGTGTATAGCCTGTTCGAGCGCATAGACGTCATCGACCTTGCCACGGGTGAATTCGACAACATTCGCTTCACGTCGGAAATCGACAAGAATCCCTTTGCGCGCGGGAAGGTTTCAATGGCCATTCAGGTCGTTTCGGAAGGGTATGTGCATCCCGATGAGCGCCAGCTGTTCGCAGCGTTTTTCGAGCTGAAGACTATGCGTCGGCGGCTGCGTTCTAATGGCGGGATCATCTCTCTCATTTTCCGCATGCGTCTGCGCATGAAGGGGTATCGCTGGGTGCGCGCCGTCATTACGCCCATTGCCGCTTCGGGCGATCAGCGCGTTGCCGCATGCTTCAAAGTAGTCGGCGTTCCTAGTGCCGACCAGGGCGTTTCCTCCATTGTTGGCGGACTTGCCACCACCTCGCTGGTGGATGCCGTTTTGAGCGCTACCGAGACCAAGGTTTTCTGGAAGGACGAGCAGCGCAGGTTCCTTGGTGCGAACAGGGCGTTTATTGATTATTACGGTTTCGGAAGCGTAAAGGACCTCATTGGCAATACCGATGAGGATATGGGGTGGCATAGCGATCCCGGCCCGTTCAAGTCAGACGAGGAGCGCGTCCTGGAAGGCGAGTGCATCCACGATGCCCATGGGTTCTGCATGGCGCATGGCCAGGAGCGGGCCATTGTCGCGAACAAGATGCCCGTATACCAGGGTGGCCACATCGTTGGCCTTCTGGGGTACTTCTCGGATATTACCGACCGCGTTTAGTGCGGGAAGCGCAAGCCGCAGACGAATTTCGAATACGAGAGCGAATCGGTGGTGCGCACGAGCGCGCCCGTGTTGGGTGCGTGCACGTAGGGGAGTCCGCCGTCTGCGAGTGCGATTCCGCAATGCCCAGGGCGGAAGAGGATGTCGCCTGGCTTCACGTCGGTAAGGTTCACGATGGCTCCGCGCGCATGCGCCAGTTCGTAGAGGGATCCGGTGTAGTGGGGCATGCCCTTGATGCCTGCTTGCGCAAACGCCCAAATCACCAGGCCAGAACAATCAAAGGTGTCGGGTCCGGCGGCGCCCCATACGTAGGGGCAGCCCACGCGCGAGAGCGCGTAGTCGATGATGTCGGGGAAGGGCTCGATGTTGCGTGGATTGCCAATGATGTCGACGGGCCAATCGGCGCTGGCCATGGCCTGCGCTTGGGCGACTTCCAGCAGCTCCTTCGCCTGAGCGTCTAGGCTGTCGTAGAGCGACTGGAGCTCGGCGGTCTTCTGCTCCGCCTCCGTCTTGATGCGGTTCGCCTCGTCCATCTTCGAGCGGGCAATCTGCTCCTGCTCTTCCTTTTTCTGCTTGGCTTCCTCGTTCTGCGCGCGCAGGTCCTTCGTCTCCTGCACCATGTCGGCGTCGGCCTTGTTGATGTAGTCGTACATGTCGATCTGCGTGACGAACTGCTCGAAGGTGCTTGCGCCGAAGAGCAGGTCGTATATGCCCGCCAGGCCGGTCTTGTATTCCAGGCGTATGCGATCACCCATGCGATCCTGCAGCTCGCCGATGCGCTTGTTGTTCGCGTCGATGAGCTTTTGGGCTTCGGCGACTTCGCCTTCCGCTGCCGTGTGCTCTTCCAGGGCCTTCTGGTAGTTGTCGGCGGCCGTTTCCACCTCACCGCGCATCTGGATGATCTGCTGTTGGATGTCGTATTGCTTCGTTTTGAGCTCCGTCAGCTCATCGGCGTGGGCAAGGCGTGGTAGCGCGCACCCCAACGCTCCCGCAGCAGCGAAAGCGCCCATACCAGCTACCACGCGTCGGCGCCCTGGGTTAAATGATATGTAACTTGTATCATTCATGGAAGGCCATTGTATCGCGCGCCCCACGCACACGCAATTGAGGGCGATGAAGCCTAATCAAGTTGTTACGTGGCCTATGCTCGTGCGTCGAAGAAGCTCTTGACCTTGGCAAGCGCGTGGGCGAGCACGCGCTGCTCTTCGCTGGTGAGGCCGTTGAGCGCCTCGGAGATCATGCGCTTGTGGAAGAGCAGGTGGGCGCGATACGCCTTGCGCCCCTGCGTGGTAAGGGAAAGCAGGACCTTCCGGCGGTCTTCCTGCGAGCGTTCCCTGCGCACGTACCCCAGCTTTTCCAGTTTGTTCACGGCGGTGGTGAGCGTGGCGAGCGTGACGTCGAGCCGCGTTGCGCAGACGTTCATGGGGTTTCGCTCGTAGAGGCCCACGGCTACGATAGTATGGATATCGGTGATGGTGAGCCCTTGGGTATAGCGGTTATCCAAGGCGCGTTCCTCTATGCGCATGACCGATTGGAAGGTTCCTGAAAACAGGTCGTCCAATTCCAGATTGTGCGCGGCCATGGCCGGATATGCAGATGATGCCATAGATGGTCCCACCTTCATTGCCGTGGGCGTTGCATGTATCCGCTTGCAACGCTGTGGGGCATTGGATAATTTTGTTAGAGTTTCAAAGTATTTTATCGCATCGTAGGCAATGCGCGCATGTTGCACAATACGACCATGCGCGAACGATGCGTGAAGGAGGCATACGTGGGTTGCACGGTTATTGGATGCGGTAAGGCGCTCCCGAAGCTTTCGGTGAGCAACGATGATCTGGCGAAGCTCGTTGACACGAGCGACGAGTGGATCGTGAAGCGCACGGGCATCCACGAACGCCGCATCGCCATTTCGGAATCGAGCACCGATCTTGCGGCAGCGGCGTGCTCTGCCGCCCTGGGTGCGGAAGGCGGCTCAATCGAAGCTTCTTCCTGGAACCTTGGCCAGGTGGATCCCGAGAGCATCGACCTGCTCATCTGCATGACCATCACGCCCGATGCCACCATTCCGTGCCAGGCCTCGCTCGTCAAGATGCGCCTGGGCCTTTCGAATGCGGTTGCCTTCGACCTGAATGCCGCGTGCTCGGGGTGCGTATACGGCATTACCGTCGCCGAGAACATGATGCGTGCTTCGCAGAGCGCGCCGGGGGCGTGCAATCCCATTCGTCGCGCGCTGGTGGTGGGCGTCGAGCGCCTGTCCCGCATTGTCGATTGGACCGATCGCGCCACGTGTGTGCTGTTCGGCGACGGCGCTGGTGCGGTGCTGCTGGAATGGAACGAATCGCGCAAGGGCGTCATCAGCTCGTTCTTGAAGAACACCGACGACGTGGAGCTCACGCTCTCCCGCGCCAACATGTTCAATCGCGCCCTGTTCCCGTTCGACGAGGCGGGCGTTGCCGCGCAGTCCAACGATGCGGCCTACGATTGCGCCATTCCCGTTACGGAATACATTGGCATGGCCGGGCGCACCGTGTTCAAGTTTGCGACGGCTGCCATGCGCGAGGCCATCGACGCCGTGCTCGAGCGCGGCGATATGACGGTCGAGCAGGTGGCGCGTATCGTTCCCCATCAGGCGAACGAGCGCATCATCGCTCACGTCGCCAAGAAGATGGAAGTCCCGCTCGACCTCTTCCAGGTGTCCATTGGCTCAAGCGCCAACACCAGCGCCGCGAGCGCGCTCATGGCGCTGTGCGACGCGTATTGCCAGGGACGCATTTCGCAGGGCGATAACGTCGTCATGGCGGGCTTTGGTGGCGGCCTTACCTCTGGGGCGGTCCTGTTCGAGGCGTAGGGTGCCCGTGCGCCTACAGAAGACGCGCTGGTGAGAGCGTGGTAAAATGGGGCGCATCGCGGCCAGGCAGTCGCATATCGTAGCTGAAACGGAAAAGGATAGACATGCAGTGTCCTCGTTGCGGAGCAAGGAACAGTAAGCAGGCAGAGCGCTGTCATGCATGCGGTATGCCGCTCGTGCAGACGGGCGGGCGCGTCGTGCCCGTTCAGGTGCATCATAATCGCAGTCGCTTGGCCGATCGTCAGATGCGACCCCAGGGTGGCGCCTATTCGGCGGTCCCCCTATACGAGCGTCGTCAGCCTTGGTATCAGAAGGCTCTCATCTTCATCGTCGCCGTTGCGGTAATCGTGGGCGTCATCTTCGGCGTGTATTCGGCCTTCCAGGCATTCCAAAACGACAAGGTGAGCCAGGCTGCCTACGACGCGGAACATGTAAAGCAAACGGTGAAGGTCACGTTCGACGTGCCCGAATACAAGGCGGGCTCCTCTTCGGTCATTCCCATTCGCGTGCAGGGAACCGACATCGATGGCAACGCCGTCGACGATCTGCATCTTATGACCTTGGCCGACAACACCGTCGAGCTCATGCCGGGCACGTATTCGTTCGTTCCCGCTGGGTCGCCCGTTACGGCTGCTGGCATTACCTACGCCGTCCCCGCTGCGGTAAACGTATCCGCTACTTCCAGTGGGGTCACCGTTGGCTCCACCGAGGGTGCAACCGTGTCCTTGTCGTATTCCGCCATCCAGCCCATCGACGCCACCGACGATCAGATTGCGGCCATCAAGCAGTGGATGACCGAGGCCTCGCTCGAAGACGCCACGATTCAGAAGTACGTCGATGCCATCACCAATGCGCGTACCGCCGCGCAGGAGGAAGAGGCCGAGGCGTCGGGCAGCATTGTGGAAACCGATTACTTCACGTTCACTATTCCCTCGTTGTGGCGTGACGAGGTGAGCACCAAGACCACCAAGAGCAACGGCCTTCCCACGGTAACCGTGTACCTCGATGGCTATAGCAGCCTGGAGCTCATGACGGTTACCTGCGTGAAGGATGGCGGGGAAAGCGACGAGGAAGACAACGTCGACCATATCGCCGGTACGGTGCAGGGGACTGGCTATCGCGTGGAGATATGGACGACGAACTGGGCGTATTACGCATCGCTTATGGCCCAGGGCTCGGTTGACCCCATTGTGTCCACGAGCGTTCTGGAGGACCTGGTACGGCTTTCCTCGGGCGGCTCGCTTACCTATGACGATGTCTCCGAGATGAGCAAGAGCGCCATTGGCACGCCCGACATCGAATTCGTGTCGGACAACGTGCTTCCCACGCTGAAGGCCACGGGTTCCGTGGATAGCTCTTCTTCCGGTTCAAGCGACGACGAAGACTACGTAACCACTACGACTACCACCACTACGACGACCAAGCGCTCCAATTAGGCTTTCCTTGTAGGAAACATTGCGGGACGGTTACGGCTGCGTGTGCGCGCGGCGGTTGCCGTCCCGTTTTGCGTCACGACTATCTTCATGGAGTACAATGACCACGATACAAGTCATTGGCCGCTGCGATTATGCAGAATGGAGTGCAAAAACGTGAAACATACCTTTGATGTGACGGGGATGTCGTGCGCCGCATGCTCGTCGCGCGTCGACAAGGCCACGCGCAAGGTTCCGGGCGTTGCCGATTGCGCCGTGAATCTCTTGAAGAACAGCATGGAAGTCGAATATGACGCCGATGTGGCCCCCGAACAGGTGCCGGCTATCGACAATGCCATAGCCGAGCAGATTTCCAAGGCGGGGTACGGGGCTATCTTGCGTGAGGAGGCTGCGCCTGCGCCGGGCCGAAAGAGCGCCGCGCGCGTTGCCCACGAGCGCCAGGAGAAACTTGCCGCCGAGCAGGAACTGCGCATGCGTGTGCGACTCATCGTGTCCGCGATTTTCTGCGTCCCCCTGTTTTACCTGGCTATGGGCCATATGTTTGGCTGGCCGCTTCCCGCTGCGTTCTTGGGTGACGAGCATATGATGGTTGTCGCGCTTACCGAGCTTTTGCTTGTCGTGCCCATTGTGTTTGTGGGTCGTCCGTTCTTCAGCGGCGGCTTTCGAAGCCTGTTTCACCTTTCGCCCAACATGGATGCGCTCATTGCCATTGGGGCCACCGCCTCGCTGGGGTACAGCATCGTGAAGATGTACGGCATGGCGCTTGCAATGGGTGTTGGCGATATGGAAGCTGCTCACCAGGCGTTTTCGGGACTCTACTTCGATTCCGCTGGCATGATTCTTACGCTTATCACGGTGGGCAAGTACTTCGAGGCCCGTGCGAAGGGTCGCACGACGGATGCCATTTCGAAGCTTATCGACCTTGCCCCCAAGACGGCACGCGTCTTGCGGAATGGTTCTGAAGTCGAGCTTCCCGTCGAGCAGGTGGCCGTGGGCGATGTGCTCGTGGTGCGCGCGGGTGAGGCCGTGCCGCTCGATGGCGTGATGCTGGAGGGCTCTGCTTCCATCGATGAGTCGGCGATTACCGGCGAAAGCGTGCCCGTGGACAAGGCTCTGGGTGATATGGTGACGGGCGCCACCATGAGCAAGTCGGGCTACTTCACCATGCGCGTCACGAAGACGGGTGACGAGACGGTGCTGGCGGGGATTATTGCCCTGGTCGACGAGGCTACGAGTTCGAAAGCCCCCATTCAGAAGACGGCAGACAAGATCGCCGGCGTGTTCGTTCCGGTGGTTATCGCCATTGCCCTTATCGTGTTTGTGGCATGGATGGCGCTGGGTGCGGGGGTTTCTATGGCGCTCAATTACGCCATCAGCGTGCTTGTCATTTCCTGCCCCTGCGCCCTGGGCCTCGCTACGCCTACCGCCATCATGGTGGGTACGGGGCGTGGTGCGCGCAGTGGCATTCTGGTGAAATCCGCCGAGGCTCTTGAAGCGGCGGGTAGCGCCCATACCGTGGTGTTCGACAAGACGGGTACTATTACGGCGGGCACGCCCTCGGTTGTGAGCGTTCGCCCCGTGGGCGTGGGCGAGCGTGAGCTCATGACCCTGGCTGCTGCCCTCGAAGCCAAGAGCGAGCACCCGTTTGCGCAGGCCATCATGGCGTATGCTGACGAGCATGGCCTTTCGGAGTCGTATGCCGTGGAGTTCGAGCAGATTCCCGGCGGGGGCGTGGCGGCTCTCGTTGATGGCAAGTCCGTCTGCGCGGGCAATGCCAGCCTTATGTCCGAGCGAGGCATTGCCGTCGAATCGGCTGCCGATGTGGCTCGGCAGTATGCCGACGAAGGAGCGACTCCCTTGTTCGTTGGCTGCGACGGCATGCTGGCTGGCGTTATCGCGGTGGCCGATCGCATTAAGCCCACGAGTGCGTATGCCATTTCCGAATTGGGCGCGATGGGCGTGCAGACGGTCATGCTCACCGGGGACAACGAACGCACCGCAGCCGCCATTCAGCGCCAGGCGGGCGTGGATCGCGTCATTGCCGGCGTGCTGCCGGCCGACAAGGAGCGCGAAGTCGCGCGCCTTTCCGAAGTGGGCCACGTGATCATGGTGGGTGACGGCGTGAACGACGCCCCGGCCCTTGCCCGCGCCGACGTGGGCATCGCCATCGGCAATGGCACCGACATCGCCATCGACAGCGCCGATGTGGTGCTCATGCGCAGCGACCTTATCGATGTGGTCTCGGCCGTGCAGCTTTCGCGCCGCACGCTGCGCACCATTCGCCAGAACCTGTTCTGGGCGCTCATCTACAACGTCATCTGCATTCCCATTGCGGCGGGCCTGTTCGCCTGGGCGGGCTTGGTCATCAATCCCATGATCGGCGCGGCGGCCATGGGCTGCTCTTCCATCTTCGTGGTGGGCAATGCCCTGCGCATGCGCACGTGGCGACCGCGTTTCGTCGTGCCCGTTCCCACGCAACCCGCCGATGGGGAAGGTGAATTGGAACCATCCGGCCAGAATGACGAGCCGGTGAAGGAACAATCTCGTTCGAAGGAGACATGCATGGAAAAGAAGTTCAACGTCGAGGGCATGATGTGCCAGCATTGCGTCGCCCACGTGAAGAAGGCCCTAGAGGGCGTTGAGGGCGTTACGTCGGCCGATGTCGACCTGGACGCGAAGACCGCCGTTGCGCACCTGTCTGCCGACGTTGCCGACGACGTGCTCGTGGCTGCTATCGTGGACGCTGGCTACGAAGCTGTCGTAGCCTAGGCACAACCTCGTTTTCCTTTCGCGCGGTGCCGAGAGGTGCCGCGCGAATACTGTGAAGACGGTTGCGTTCTCCTGGGGATATCCCTACCATACGTAAATAGTTAGATTATCTAAGGAATTAGATTCCGAAGGAAAGGAAGATGTTCATGGCTACCATCGACGTCATCAAAGAAGTGCTCTCCGACAACCTCGACATCGATCCCGAGACGGTTACCCCGGAGTCCACTCTGGAATCCCTGGGCATCGATTCCCTCGACATGGTAGAGATGACCTGCGACATCGAAGAGAAGCTCGATATCGAGTTCGGCGAGCCCGAAGGCCTGGATACCATCGGCGCCATGGTGGAATACATCGACTCTCTGAAATAAGGCGCGCGTATGAATACTCGCGTAACTGAGCTTTTGGGCATTCGCGTGCCCATTATTCAGGGCGCCATGGCTCGCATCGCCGATGCGAGCCTGGCGTCTGCCGTGAGCGAAGCGGGCGGTCTGGGCATTATTGCCTGTGGCGGTGCGCCCCTTTCCTGGGTTGAAGAGCAGGTCGCGGCCGCTCGCGCCAAGACCAGCGCCCCCATTGGCGCTAACGTCATGCTCATGGACCCCCAGGCCGCTGATCTGGCGAAGCTCCTGGTCGATTTGAAGATCGACGTTATCACCACGGGCGCCGGTAGCCCGGCTAACTACATGGAAATGTGGAAGGAAGCCGGCATCAAGGTCATTCCCGTTGTGGCCAGCGCTGCGCTTGCCCGCCGCATGGAGCGCCTGGGTGCCGATGCCGTTGTGGCGGAAGGCACCGAGTCGGGTGGCCATGTGGGCGAGCTTACCACCATGGCCCTTATTCCCTCGGTTTGCGAAGCGGTGGACATTCCCGTTATTGGCGCTGGCGGCATTGCCGATGGCCGCGGTCTTGCGGCTGCGTTCGCCCTGGGTGCCGAAGGCGTGCAGTGCGGTACGCGCTTCCTTACGGTCGAGGAATGCACCGTTTCCGATGCCTACAAGGAAAAGATCCTGGGTGCCAAGGACGCCGACACCGTTGTTACCGGTCGTGGCTCGGGCCATCCCGTGCGCTGCCTGAAGAACAAGTTCGCGCGTACGGCGCGTAAGCTCGAAGTCGACCCTTCGAAGGGTGCCGAACTCGAAGCCATGTACGTGGGTAGTCTGCGTCGCGCCGTTGAGGGCGATGTGGACAACGGCACCATCATGGCTGGCCAGATTGCCGCTATCGTGCACGAGCGCGAGACTGCGGCTTCCGTCCTTGCGGAAATGATGACCCAGGCCGAAGAACTGTGCGGCCTTACGCTCGAAGAGCGCGCCGCGAAAAGCGCCGAACGCGCTTTGAACCGGAAGTGATTTCATGGAACTGAACCAGACGCAGTCATGCGTGTTCATGTGCTCGGGTCAGGGCTCTCAGAAGCCTGGCATGGGTGCCGACCTCATTGACGTGCCCGAAGTTGCCCAGGTGTTCGATTGTGCCAATGACATACTCGGCGTAGACGTGCGCAATTTGTGCACGCAGGCCCCGGCAGAAGAGCTCAACGAGACGCGCAATGCGCAGGCTGCCATCGCCACGCTGTCCATTGGCATTGCCATGGCACTCATCGCCCGTGGCGTGCAGCCTCAGGCAGTGCTGGGCTTTTCCTTGGGTCAGATTAGCGCGCTTGCTATTTCCGGCATGCTTTCGGTGGAAGACACGTTTCGCCTGCTGGCGGTTCGTTCCGAGGTTATGGCGAAGGCAGCGCAGCAAAACGAGGGCGTTATGAGCGCGTTCATGAAGGGCACTCCCGAAGAGGTCGAGGAGGTGTGCGCCAGCTGTGCGCAGGGACAGGTGTTGGTTCCTGCCAATTACAACAGCGCAGCCCAGATCGTCGTCTCCGGTGAAGCTGCCGCCGTCGAGCGTGCGGAAGCCGCCTGGAAGGAGCGTGGCTACAAGGCCCGCCGTCTTGCCACGTCGGGAGCGTTCCACAGTCCGCTTATGCAGCAGGCTGCAAGCGAATTCTCCGCGTACCTGGAAACGGTTCAGTTCTCCGATCCTCGTGTGCCGCTCATCTGCAATACCGACGCCCAGCCCCTGAAGGCAGCCGATGCGCCGGCGCATCTTACCGCGCACCTTACGCATCCGGTGCGCTTCATGCAAAGCGTGCAGGAGCTTGCTGTGGCGGGCGCAACCAGCTTTGTGGAAGTAGGCTTCGGTGGAGTGCTGAACAATCTGGTGAAGCGCATAGACCCCAACTTGGGTCATGTGTGCGTGCAAGATAGGGCCAGCATGGAAGCCTTCATCCAAAACCAAGCTTAGATACAAGCGGGCGTCGGGCCGAACCGGCGCCCGAATTTCTGGGAGCACCCAGAGCGCCCGCGAATGCCCTGGGCTATTTGCGTGGGCGTAGATATGAAGGAGTAGGAATGCAAGAACAGGAAACCCCCATTACCCGTTCGGCTATTGTAACGGGTTCGGGTCGCGGCATCGGTCGTGCCATCGCCCTGGAATTCGCCTCCAGGGGATACAACGTATGCGTGAACTGCTCGAGCGAATCGTCGCTGGAGAGCGCGAATGAGGTGGCTTCCGAAATCGAGCGCGATTTCGGCGTACGTGCCATCGTGGCCGTTGCCAACGTTGCCAGCATGGAGCAGACCAAGGCCATGGTTGACACGGTGCTTTCCGAGTTCGGTCGCGTGGACGTGCTGGTGAACAACGCTGGCATCACGCGCGATGGCCTGATCATGCGCATGAAGGAAGAGGATTTCGACAGCGTTATCGCCGTAAATCTGAAGGGTGCGTTCAACTGCTGCAAGGCAGTTTCCCGTGCCATGACCAAGCAGCGCTACGGTCGCATCATCAGCCTTTCCAGCGTGGTGGGCGTATACGGCAATGCGGGGCAGGCCAATTATGCCGCTTCCAAGGCGGGCATAATTGGCCTTACCAAGTCCTTGGCAAAGGAGCTTGCCGGTCGCGGCGTCACGGTGAATGCCGTGGCTCCTGGCTTCGTGGAAACGCCCATGACCGATGCCCTCACTGAAAAGCAGCGCACGGCTATTATCGACCGCATCGGCTGCGGTCGCCTGGGCCAGCCCGAGGACGTGGCGCATCTGGTCGCATTTCTTGCTGAAGAAGAATCGAGCTATATCACCGGCCAGGTGGTATGCGTGGACGGAGGTCTTTCCGAATGAGCGAACTGAACACCGCAACCCGTCGACCCGACGGTTCCCATCGTGTTGCCATTACGGGCATGGGTGCCGTTTCCCCTGCGGGCATTGGCATCGAAGCCCTGTGGGATGCGCTCATGGAGCGTTCTTGCTGCATTGCCCCCATCCAGCGCTTCGATACCGAGGGGTACCCCGTTCATAATGCGGGCGAGGTGCGCGATTTCGACGGCACTGAGCACGGTCTAACCAAGAAGGAAGCTCGTCGCTTCGAGCGCTTCGTGCAGTACGCCATCGTGGCGAGCGACGAGGCCCTTGCCATGAGCGGCATGAAGATGGAAGAGGAAGACGCCTCGCGCGTTGCCGTCATCTTCGGTTCGGGCATCGGCGGCATCGACGAGCTGCAGAAGGGCTTCCACGACCTGGAGAACAAGGGCCCGAAGCGCGTGAGCCCGCTGTTCGTCCCCACCATGATTAGCAATATTGCCGCAGGTAACCTGGCCATTCGCTACGGCATGAAGGGCGAGTGCCTTGATATCGTCACGGCGTGCGCCACGGGTGCCCACTCCATTGGCACGGCTGTGCGCGATATCCGTCATGGCTACATCGACGCGGCCCTGGCTGGCGGCGCAGAAGAGGCCATCAGCCCCATTTGCATTGCGGGCTTCAGCAACTTGGGCGCGCTTTCCAAGGAAGAGGACCCCACGCAGGCGTCGTTGCCGTTTGACGTGCGTCGCGGCGGCTTCGTGGCGGGCGAAGGCGCGGGTGCCGTGGTGCTCGAGTCGTTCGAACACGCCATCGCGCGTGGCGCCACCATTCTGGCGGAGGTCACGGGTTATGGTTCCACGGGTGACGCCTACCACATGACCGCTCCCGACCCCAGCGCCGAAGGCATCATGCGCGCCATGAGCATGGCCCTGCAGGAGGGCGGCTTTACGCCTGCCGACCTGGGTCATCTGAATGCCCATGGCACGGGTACGGCGGCCAATGACAGCACCGAATCGAAGGCCCTGCTGGCCCTGTGCGGCGAAGAAGCGGGCAAGAAGGTGCCCGTCACCAGCGTAAAGGGATGCATCGGCCATACGTTGGGCGCTGCAGGCGCCATCGAGGCCATCGTTTGCGCACTGTCCGTCATGCGCGATGTGGTTCCTCCCACGTCTGGCTTCGAGCAGCCCGACCCCGAATGCCCCGTCAACGTGGTTTCCCAGCCCATGCAGGGCTATGAGCAGAAGGTTGCCCTCACCACCTCTCTGGGCTTTGGCGGGCATAACGCGGCTCTGGCCATTTCGCCGTATAAGGCTTAATGCGCATAGCGCAAAAGGAGTGTACAAGATGGATATCACCTTTCCCGCAGATGCGTCTGTAGTCAAGAGCGTACTGCCGCATCGCGAGCCGTTCGTGTGGGTTAGCCGCGTACTCGAATGCACGCCGTGCGAGCATGTGGTTGCCGAGCTGGATGTCGACCCCGAACTCGAGCTGTTCAAGGGCCATTTCCCCACGCATCCCGTGCTGCCGGGCGTCATCCTCATGGAGGCCTTGGCGCAGGCTGCGTCGTTCTGCGTGCTGGCTGGCCGTGGCATCGAGGGCACCGTGGGCTTTCTCACGGGCATTGACAAGGCCAAGTTCCGCCGTCAGGTACTGCCGGGCGAAACGGTGCGCCTGGAGGGCACGATCGTGAAGGCCGGCTCCCGCATGGTGGTGGCCGAGGTCGTTGCCACCGTCGATGGAGAAGTGTGCGCCCAGGCCACGCAGAAGTACGTGCTTGCCACTGCTCAGCAGGCGTAACGTACGGAGGGGGTTTACATGGAGAACTACTATACCTATGGGCGATCAACGGCCGCTTCCAATGCCGATGCGGCTGATGCGTGCAAGGTGCTCTATCGCCTGGACCGCATTACGGAAGAGGCACCTGCGACGATTCCCGTCGCCCTGGTCATGACGCATGGCAAGGACGCGCGTACGGTGCTGCAGGATGTGGCTTCCGCTGGCATGCAGCCCTGCGCTGTGTACACGGAAGACCATAAGGCGGCTTCGTACCTTCGCTTCGCCGAAAAGCGTGTATGCCTGGGCGAGAAGTACTCCGACGAGCTCTTCTCGAACGCCTATGCCGTCTTGGGTGCCGCGCTTGAAGCTGAAGCCCAGGTCATCCTGCTGTGCGAGGAGGCCTTGCCCCTTGCCACGGTCGATGCCTTCCTGGCGCGTGCGAAGCGTCATGGCATCAGCGTCTACGCCACCGATGACGTGACGGCCAATTTGCTGGGCTGGAAGCTCTGCGAGACCGAGCGCGACTTCGTGGAAGACGAGCACTGGTGCACGTGTCGTAACTGCAAGCTCACGTTTGCGGAATCTTCGCTGGCAAAGAGCTACTATACGTGCCCCTCGTGCGGAACGTACTACCGTCTTTCCTCCACGCAGCGCATCAACGACCTGCTCGACATGGACAGCTTCGAGGAGTGGAATGCCACCTGCACGGAAACCGACCCGCTCGATTTTCCTGGCTACCAGGAGAAGCTGGAAAAGCAGCGCGAGAAGACGGGTCTCGACGAGGCCGTGCGTACCGGCAGCGGCCGCATTGCCGGCCTTCCGTGTGCCATTGGCGTCATGGAGGCGGGTTTCTTCATGGGCTCCATGGGCTCGGTCGTGGGCGACAAGGTGTCGAAGCTGTTCGACCGTGCCACCGAAGAGGGGCTTCCCGTTATCGTGTTCTGCGCCAGTGGCGGTGCCCGCATGCAAGAGGGCCTGGTTTCGCTGATGCAGATGGCCAAGGTCAGCTGCGCGGTGGAACGCCATTCGCGCGCTGGGCTGCTCTACATTTCCATCATCACCGACCCAACCACGGGTGGCGTGACGGCGTCGTTCGCCACGCAGGGTGACATCATTCTTGCCGAGCCGCATGCCCTCATCGGCTTTGCCGGCAAGCGCGTTATCCAGGACACTATTCGCCAGGAGCTCCCGAAGGGCTTCCAGACGGCCGAATTCGCGCTGGAGCATGGCCTCATCGACGCCATCGTCCCGCGTGAGGAGCTGCGTCGCACGCTGGCCCAGTTGCTGGCCATGCATCGTGCCACCACCAGCTCGGTGGAGCCTGGCACGCCCACGGCAATCCTTACGTATGGCAGCGTGAAGGACGCGCTGGAGACGGGTCGCAATTCGTATAACCACGTTACCTATGGTCGCGTTCCCGTAACCGAGATCGAGGAGCCCGAGCCTGGCTTCTTCGATGCGCTGCGCAAGAAGCTGGGCATCCCCGAATTGCAGGAGGCGCTGGGCGCGCGCGATGCCGTGGCGTTTTCCGACGGCGTGCCCCTGTACAAGGAACCCCGTCCCGTTGCCGACGCCACGTTGTCGAGCGAGGAGCCGAATGCGGCCTGGAAGAGCGTTCAGCTTGCCAGGAACACGCATCGTCCCACCGCCATCTACTACATCCGCAACATGATCGATGGCTTTATCGAGTTGCATGGCGACCGTGCCTTTGGCGACGACGGCGCCATTGTGGGTGGCATTGGCTGGCTGGGTGGCCAGGTCGTGACCGTTATCGCCGAGGAAAAGGGCGAGAACCTGAAGGAGCGTATCGCGCGTAACTTCGGCTGCCCGCAGCCCGAGGGCTACCGTAAGAGCCTGCGCCTCATGCGCCAGGCCGAGAAATTCGGACGTCCCATTATCTGCCTGGTCGACACCCAGGGCGCGTTTTGCGGCGCGGAAGCCGAGGAGCGTGGCCAGGGCAATGCCATCGCCGAGAACCTGCAGGCCATGGCTGGTTTGCGCGTCCCCGTGGTGAGCGTGTTGCTGGGCGAGGGAGGTTCCGGCGGCGCGTTGGCGCTGGCGGTTTCGAATCGCGTGGCCATGCAGGAGCATGCGGTGTATTCGGTGTTATCGCCCGAAGGCTTCGCATCCATCCTGTGGAAGGATCGCTCGCGTGCCGCGGAAGCCGCTGCGGTTATGCGCATGAACGCAAACCAGGTTCATGACATGGGCATCATCGATGCGGTGCTTACCGAAGGCGATGCCCCGGCGCACGAGAATCCCGAGCAAGCTGCACGTGAGCTGCGGCATTACCTGAAGCGCAGCCTGAACGACCTCGCCGATCTTACCCCCGACGAGCTCGTAGCGCAGCGACAGGAGCGTTTCGCGAAATTCTAGAATCCTTGGCGTCATGTTCGTAGTAGCATGGCGCCAATACTTTTACGACCGAAAGGACCTCCCATGCCCATGCATGTCGTTTGCCTCGACCTTGAAGGCGTTCTCGTGCCCGAAATCTGGCAGGAGTTCGCCAAGGCGCGAGAAATCCCCGCGCTCATGAAGACCACGCGTGACGAGCCCGATTACGATAAACTCATGGCCTATCGCATCGACATCCTGCGCGAGGCGGGCCTGGGCCTGGCCGATATCCAGGAGACCATCGGCGGCATGGACCCGCTTCCCGGGGCTGCCGAATTCCTGGACGAGCTGCGTTCCATTGCGCAGGTCATCATCGTGAGCGATACGTTCGACCAGTTCGCGCAGCCGCTTATGCGCAAGCTTGGCTGGCCTACCATCTTCTGCAACACGTTGCAGGTAGACGAGGCGGGCATGCTGTGCGGCCATGTTATGCGCGTGCAGGATTCCAAGCGCACCACGGTGCGTGCGCTGCAGAGCTGCGGCTTCGAAACGCTTGCCAGTGGTGATAGCTATAACGACCTGGGTATGATCGAGGCGAGCAAGGCGGGTTGGCTGTTCTGCGCCCCCGAAAGCATCAAGGTCGCGCACCCCGAGATTCCCGCGCTGGAAACGTATGACGAGCTTCTGGCCGCCATTCGTGAGCAGCTGGCGTAGGCGTGGCTAGCGCAAGTAGTTTCGCTTGTCCTTGTAGAGCCGTTCGTCGGCAAGCTGGCATAGCTCGTCGACGGTGGTGGGCCGTCCGCCGAGCGACATGGCGATTCCCACAGACGCGCTTACGTACAGGCCCGACTCCCAGTCGACGCAAATGAGCCCAATTCGATCGATGATGCGCTGCGCCATTTCGTGCGCAGCGTTTTCGTTGGGAAGGCCGCGTGCGGCTATGATGAACTCGTCGCCGCCCAGGCGCGCCGCGAAGTTGCTGCCGTCGTTGAGCGTCTGGTTCATGAAGTCCCATGATTCTGCCTTCATGCCAATTTCCTCGCGGAAGGCGGCACTGACGGCAGCGAGCGTTGCGTCTCCGCGTTTGTGCCCGAAACTGTCGTTGACGTTCTTGAAGTTATCGAGGTCGAAGGCAAGGAAAGCCACTCGTTCGTTCTGGGCGTTTTGAAGGACGTTGCTCGCGAGCTCGTAGAATGCGGGTCGGTTGAGCAGCCCCGTAAGGGAGTCGAACGTGGATTGCACTTTGAGCTTTCTGCGACTCTCCTCGAGCATGCGTGCCGTTATGAATCGCTCCATTTTCTCGCGCTGGAACATGAAGTGCAGAATGAGCGCGCCCGCTAGGAAGATGATGACGTTTACGGCGTCTCCTGCGGCAAATATGGGTTCCTTGGTAACGAACGAAGAAATGACCAGGATGCCGCCGAATAGCGCGAGTCGAAAGCTCATGATGGCCATGGTTTCCATGAACACGATGGCTACGATAACCATGATGACCAAGAAGCTGGTCGCCACCATGGCGGGGTCGACCGCGCTGGCCGCTACGCCGAAGGCGAGCAGGTTTGCCATGATGCCATGGGAGAGCGTTCGGATGATCCGGTTGCCGTCGTCGCCCATTGTCTCGAGGTCGTATTTTTTGATGCGCAACGCCGCAATTTCGCAGACGGCCGACAGCGCGGCGAAGAATGCGTATATGGGAAAGAACGACGACGGGAAGACGCCAATGCCCGAGAAGAGGGTCAATGCGGCCATGATGGCGAGAAACCACGTGTTCAGGTGATATCCCGCATTGAAGTTGTTGATGGAGACGTCACGAAGAGTCTCGCGGAAGATTCGCCGAGAATAGCCATAGTGGTTGAATTCGTCGAACGTCATCCGCAGGCCCCCCTAATGCTGCTTGTGGCGTGCCATTTCCTACACTATACTCCGTTTTCCGTGTGCCCACCGATCTCGCCATCCTTTTGCCATATTGCATTTGAATGTTTGGGCCCTTGCCGCTCGGCTAAATGTAATAAATTGACCAGCGACGAATGGGGCAAAGACTGGTACATTTTTACCCAACTAGATATGCGCATGCGGTGGATTGCGGCATGAAATAGGGGCTCGTGCCCGGTTCGTGTGTGCCTTCGCTGGGAATAGGGAGACCCGGCGGCCATCGAGGAGGGAGTCTACATGGCTTTTATGAAGCGTTCGTATGGCGGTGTACAGCCTTATATCCCTTGCGGTTTACTGCGCATCAGGCTCCCGTTCATTCATTTCAAGATTTCACCTCCCGAAATCGTCACGGGTCTCATGAACGCATGCACCAGCTATGGCGCGCTTGCCGTTCTCATCACCACGTTGGGCCTCGACCCGGAAGTCGCTTGGGCGCTCGTGGTGTTCGAGACCATGATGTATACGCTGAATTGGCTGTTGGGCGAACCGTCCATCTGCGGCTGGATTACGCCCGCTATGGCTATCGTCATCGTGTACCTCGAAGGGTTCGATCCGGGCGTCGTGCGATTGCAGGCGCTTACTGCCGTTCAATTGGAATTGGCCGCGATGTTCATATTCTTGGGCCTCACGGGGCTTTCGAAGAAGCTAAACACCCTGGTTCCGCCAGGGGTCAAGGCGGGCATCGTGTTGGGCGCTGGCGTCAACGCCGTGTATGCGCGCCTTCAGCAGGGTGGTGCCGTAGACACCGTTACCGTGGGCTGCATGGCCGGTCTCATCGTCGTGTTCTTCCTGATGTTCAGCCAGCGCATCCGTAGCCGCATGGAGAAGAACCGCGTGCTGCAGGTGCTGGGCAACTACAGCTTCCTGTGGGCCGTCTTGGTCATGTTCGTTGCGGGTGGCATCTCCGGCGAGTTCAATTACAACTTCAGCGGCCAGATCTTCAAGGTGCCCGACTTCGGCGCTCTGTTTATGGAGGTTTCCCCGTTCTTCATTGGCTGGGCGGCTCCTACTATTTGGATTTCCAGCCTGCCTATTGCGCTCATCGCGTGGGTCATCGCCTATGGCGACTTCATCACCGTGCAGCAGCTGGGCATGCAGGCGCAGCGCGAAGACGAGTACATCGAGTTCGACACCAACCGCACCAACGTCATCTGCGGTATTCGTAATCTGGTGCTGGCCCTGTTCGCTCCGTACCCCGCACTTGCCGGCCCGCTTTCCGCTCCGTATTGCGTTGCCACGTACCAGCGCTACAAGGTTTCGGGTCGCCAGGGTATGGACAGCATCTACGACGGTTCGGGCACGAACCTCATCTTCACCGTTATTGGCCTGTTTATTTATCCGCTGTACGAAGCCGCTGCCGCGGCGGCGGGCGCCATGCTCGTGGTGGTGCTGTGCATCCAGGGCTTCGTGTGCACGCAGATTTGCTTCGATTTGGCGAATGACAAGCTCGACCAGGGCGTGGCGGGTATGATGGCCGGCTTCATCCTGGCCCGCGGTGGCGGCGTCGGCTTGGTGGCTGGCATCGCGTTGTACCTGCTGCTTGCGAGCAATTCCAAGATTCGCGAGGACTATCGCGGCAACAAGGAAAAGCAACGCTTGGAGGATGAGGAAACGGCGCGTCAGATTGCCGCGCTCGAGGAACGAAGGCGGCGATTCCAAGCGGGCGAGCAGCAAGAGGAACCAAGCGCTCGCGAGTAGGCGTATCGTGAAACGCATCGCATGATCAATCCTCCCAGTGGGTCGCGCTCCGCGCGTTCCTGCTGGGAGGATTTTCATGTGGTGGGCGCGTGCCGTGCATTTCGCTGTTCTCAGCGTGAATTGCATGTTTCGCGCGTGTACCGTATCGCACGGTTGTGATAATCTCGCAACCGTTTATGCACATTTCTGCAAGGATGGAAGGAAAGGGACTGCAGTGACGGAAGATAAGACGATTATTCCCACGATGGGAGCGAAGGATAGCAAGGATGCGGTATACGATGCCCGCACTCTTGGCGCTCCCAAGATGACCGTGTTCGGCTTGCAGCACATGTTTGCCATGTTCGGCGCGACCATTCTGGTCCCCACACTCACGGGCCTTTCCGTTTCCGCAACGCTGCTGTTCGCTGGCTTGGGCACGCTGCTGTTCCACCTGCTCACGCGTGGTAAGGTGCCCGCGTTTCTGGGTTCCTCGTTTGCGTTTATCGCCGGCTATGCAGCCATCGCCCCCGCAGGGGAACCCGAGCTGCTGCCGTACGCCTGTCTGGGCGTTGCATGCGCCGGTTTGCTCTACCTGGTGCTTTCCGCGCTGTTCAAGGTGTTTGGCGCCGCGCGCGTCATGCGCTTCTTCCCGCCGGTGGTAACGGGCCCCATCGTAATCTCCATTGGCCTTACGCTTGCGTCTTCGGCCATCGCCAACTGCTCCACGAACTGGCTTGTTGCCGTGGTGGCCATCATCGTGGTCATCGCCTGCAACATCTGGGGCCGCGGCATGATCCGCATTATTCCCATTCTGCTGGCCGTTATCGTGTCCTACATCTTCGCCGCCATCCTGGGTGAGGTCGACTTCACTCCCGTTGCCGACGCTGCGTGGTTCGGCCTTCCCGTGCTGTATGACAACACGGTCTTCTCCCTATTCACCAATGGCATGGATACTGGCCTTGCCATCACCGCCGTCATCACGATCATGCCCCTGGCCTTCGCCACGATGATCGAGCATATCGGCGACATCTCGGCCATTAGCTCCACGTGCAATCGCAACTACATCGCCAGCCCCGGCCTGCATCGCACGCTGCTGGGCGATGGCCTGGCCACCATTCTGGCTTCGCTGTTCGGTGCTCCGGCCAACACAACGTACGGCGAGAACACGGGCGTTCTGGCGCTCACGAAGGTGTTCGACCCGCGCGTCGTTCGCCTGGCTGCCCTGTTCGCAATCATTTTCTCGTTCTGCCCGAAGTTCGCTGCGGTCATCGAAGTCATGCCCGCGTGCGTCATCGGCGGCATTTCGCTCATCCTGTACGGCATGATCTCTGCCGTTGGCATCCGCAACCTGGTGGAAGCTCACGTTGACTTCACGCTGAGCCGCAACGTCATCGTGACCGCTCTCATCATCGTGCTCTCCGTGGGCATTGCCTACAGCGCGGCGGGCGCCATCGTCATTCCTGCGGGATCTATCAACATTTCGCTTTCCGGTCTGGCCATTGGCTCGCTCGTGGGTATCGTGGTGAACATGGTCCTGCCCGGCAAGGAAACCGTGTACGGTATCGACGGTACGAAGGTACAGGGGCATGTGGAAAATGCTGCCGTTGCCGACGACCTGCCGCTTGAGGGCCCCACGGTCGAGGAAGTCAAGAACGTTGCGGAGCATATGACGCGCTAGCCTCGTTCTGCATCTTTCGCTTTCTTCACCCCGCTCTCGCCGGCATGGCAGGGCGGGGTGTTTGTGTATCTTGCGCACGTTCACCGTCATTGCCTACGCCCTCGGTTATATTCTCTACAGGGGGGAATGAGGTTAGTGCATACGCGTAGAGGCGCGTAATGGTAGAGAGACGAGGGTCGCGGTGGCGGCAGAAGAACAGGCTCATTCGAATAAGCCGTACGTATTCGAACATTTCAGGCTCGGCTATGTCGGTTTTGCCATTCCCTGGGCTTGGGTTTTCGAACTGGCTCATCGCCGTACGTCTGCTTCCTCTTCGTACGATAACGCGGCCGTCCTCTTCCTTATGCTCGCCGCGGGCATGCTCTTCTTCGTTGCGCTGCGCAAGCTTTCGAAGGGCGGCGTCGAAAAGCTCCTTCACTGGCCCATGGCCATTCTGGCGGCCATTTCCATCGTGCTTATCAGCTTGCCCCATCTGGGCGTAACCGTTATTCCCGATGTCGTGGGGTTTGCCGTAGCTGGCGTCGCCGGTGCGTTTATGTACCTGTCTTGGGTGCCGTTCTACTCGAGCGTCGACTTGCGCTCTGCCGTGGCCTGCGCGTTTGCCTCCATGGTCGTTTCTTCGGTGCTGAAGTTCGCACTTGATGTCATGCCGCTGCTTCTTGGCAATGTGTGTCTTATCGCGTTGCCGTTGTGCTTGCCCTACCTTCTGAATCAGGCTTCTGCCAATATGCCGCCGAAGGATACGCCGCTCATCTACTTCGGTTCCGCGCGTCAGTCGTTCCCGTATTTGGTGCTGCTTGGCGTGGCCGTGTGCGCGTTCGTCATTGGCGTGGCCCCCGCCGTTTCGCCCAATGCGGTAACCGAGCCGGTTGCGTTGTATTCCTTTGCGCAGCAATCCATTAGCGTTCTTGCGGCATTGGCTGTCCTGTGGTGGGTGTTCGCCTATCGCGGCAAGCTGCATTTCACCAATACGTGGCGCGCCATCGTCATCATCGTATCCACGGCGCTGCTGTTCCTGCCCAACATCGATTCCGAGCTTGCGGGTTGGGCGCTCGTGCTCGTAGGCGTGGCGCAGGCCATTCTGGTGGCAGTGCTCTGGTGCATGCTTGCCGATGTGGCCCATCACAGCTCTGCAAATCGCTTCACCGTTTTCGGCTTCGCATGGGTTTGCTATGCGCTTCCCCTTGCCTTGGGGCGCCTGGCTGGCGGGCTACTTGCGAATCTCGATAACGTGGTGTTCGTTATCGCACTGCTGTCGTACTCCCTTACCGTTACGGGAATCCTGTCGCTCAACGAGCGTAACTTCATTGAAAGCCAAATCTTCCGCGATCTCGATATGCCGGAAACGGGTCATTCCATGTACGCCAGCATCGACGAGGGCTGCGAGCATCTTGGCGCCCGCTACAAGCTTACGGGTAGGGAAGTGGAAGTGCTCAAGCTGCTGTGCAAGGGCCGCTCGAAGAGTTATATCGCCGAAACGCTTGTCATTTCCGAGAACACGGTGCGTAGCCATGCGCGTCATATCTATCGCAAGCTTGACGTCCACAGCAAGCAGGACGTCATGGACATGATTTCCGAGAAGAGAAACTAGCTGGTGCGTTCGGCATTGCAGAAATGAAAACAGCCTCCGTAGGGAGGCTGTTTGCGTGTGAATGGTGCCCGAGGCGGGATTCGAACCCGCATGTCTTGTGGACAGCGGTTTTTGAGACCGCCGCGTCTGCCATTCCGCCACTCGGGCGCAGAATGCGATTATACCTGAAAGCCCCTGGCCCGCAAGTGGGGAGGCGGCTTCCATCATTGATTCACGGGGTTGCGCAACGACGACCGTGGTGCCGTGCGCGTCTACGTGCGATTTTGCAAGGCGATGGAAGCGCTCGCGTTTATTTTGGAAATAATGGTATGAATTCAGTATCATATTTAAGAATCCCTTAAGCTATATGTAGATAGCGGTAGCATTTCGATGAATTAGGGGTATCCCGTTCATTTGCGCGGCATCATAGACGAACGATGTTGCTACAATGCGAATGAATGGATTTAGGTAGGGGCGATGTCAGGCAAAAAAGAAACTATGGGCAAGCACGCGGCAGCACCTCAGAGCCCGCAAGACGCTTCCCAGACACAGCAGATTCCTCCGGTTCAGCAAGCGCAGCCGGGTGCATTCAATCCCGCGTTCCAGGCGGCAGGTGTTTCCGATCCGAAAGAGGGCAAGGGCTTCAACAAGCGCCTTGTGCTGAAGGTCGGAATCGTCATTGCTGCCGTGTTGTTGGCGGTCTACATCGCTGGCGCCTTCTTCTTCTCGGGGCATTTTTTCCCGAACACCACGCTTGGCTCTCAGGATATCTCCCTGAAGTCCACGTCGGATGTTGCCGAGGTTGCCACCGACATCGGAAGCGATTACTCCGTTACCGTTACGGGCGATGGCCTTTCGTTCACGGTGTCTTCTTCGCAGGCTGGCCTCGAGGTCGATGGTCAGCGGGTTGCCGAGCAGTCTATTGCCGATAACAACATCTGGTTGTGGCCCATCGAGGTCTTCCGCACGCACGACGAAAGCGCCAACCTGTCTTCCGAGTACAGCGAGAGCGGTTTGGGCGATGTCGTTCGCCAGCAGGTGGAAACGTTCAACGCCACCGCTACCGACCCGGTGAACGCTTCGGTGCAGTATTCTTCGGCTTCGGGTCAGTTCGAGGTGTCTGCCGAGAAGGCGGGCACGAAGCTCGACGTCGATGCGGTCATTCTGAAGGTCAACGACGCCGTGCTCGACATGTCGTCTTCGGCCGTGCTGGGCACGAGCGAGCTCGTTCAGCCCACGGTTCTCTCCAGCGATCCCGCGCTTACGGCGGCTGCCGAAACGGCGAATGGCTATCTTACGGCCGATATCGAGCTCGTTTTGGGCACCACGGCCATCCATGCCGCCAACATTGGCGCGAATGAGATTTCCCAATGGGTCGTCATTGGCGACGATCTTGCCGTAAGCTTCGACGAAGAGGCCATGAACGCCTGGGTCGAAGAGCTTGCCGCTAGCTTGAACACCGTAGGCACCGAGCGCACCTACACGCGTCCCGACGGTCAGACGTTTACCGTTTCGGGTGGCACGTACGGTTGGACGATCGACGACGATGCCATGGTTGCCGACGTCGAGGATGCCATTCGCAATGGTCTGGTGGGGCAGCTTACCGTTGCCACCACGCTCGAGGGCTACACCTACAATGGCTCGGGCGCTCAGGACTGGGGCGCGTATGCCGACGTCGATATCTCCGAACAGCATGTGCGCTTCTACAATGAGGCTGGCGAACTCGTATGGGAAGCCGATTGCGTTACCGGCAAGCCCGATGGCAGCCACGATACGCCCACGGGTGTCTGGCGCGTCCTGAACAAGAAGACGAACTACACGCTTACGGGTGATATCTCGGTGGCTACGGGCCAGCCCGAGTACGAGACCAAGGTATCGTACTGGATGCCCTTCACCTATTCGGGTTGCGGCTTCCACGATGCCACCTGGCAGTCGGCATTCGGTGGCACGCGCTACAAGGATGGTTATGGCTCCCATGGCTGTGTGAACCTGTCGCTTTCCGATGCGGCGTCTCTGTACGATATCATCGCCGTCGGCAATGCCGTAGTGGTTCACGAGTAGCGTAAGCGGTATACAAGAGGGTATGATGAGGGCCGCGTCTGCGGCCCTCGTTTTCGTTATGGAGGGGTTATGCTCGATGTGCGCATGCTGAAAACGTATTTTGGCTACGTGGTTCCGTCCACGCTTGCCTTCGTGCTCACAGGTGTGTACAGCATCGTCGACGGCTTTTTCGTTGGCCATATGGCGGGGGATGTGGCCCTTGCTGGCATCAATGTCGCATGGCCCATCGTTGCGCTTGTTATGGCCCTGGGTACGGGCATTGGCATGGGTGGCGCGGTGGTGTCGTCTATTCGCGCGGGCGAGGGGAACGATGGGGCCTCTCGTCGCGCCATCGGCTGCGCAATCACCCTTCTCGTCGCGGTAACGCCTGTCGTCATGGCGGTGTTGCTTTTGGGTGGGCAGCCCCTGCTGTGGGTCATTGGCGGCCGTGAAGAAGTCCTGGCGCAGGCGCAGGCGTACCTTTCCGTTATTGCCTGGGGTTCGGTGTTCCAGATGGTCGAGGGTGGCTGCGTTCCCCTCGTGCGCAATATGGGCCACGTGAAGTTTGCCATGGTGGCGCAGGTGGTGGGTGGCCTCGTGAACGTGCTGGGCGACTGGCTGCTCGTGATGGTCCTGGGCTGGGGCATCGTGGGGGCCGCTGTTGCCACGGTTTCGGCGCAGGCGATCGCCTCCGTCTTCTTCGTCGTCTTCTTCCTGCGTGGTGGGCGTATCTCCCGTGCCGATTTGGGTGTCGATCGCAGCATCGTGGGGCGCATGTTCAAGATTGGGTTTGCTCCGGCGGCGCTTACGCTCCTGCCCGAGGTAACGACCGTCGTCATGAACATCGCCACCGTTACGTATGGCGGCGTTACCGCCCAGGCATCGTTTGCCATCATGTCGTATACCGTGGTGGCGGTGCAGTGGATCATTCAGGGCGTGCACGATGGATCGCAGCCCATCATCAGCTTGTGCTATGGGTCGGGCGACGCGCGTAGCGTTCGTCGCTTGCGCCACATCAACTACGTGCTTGCCGTCTTGATGGCGGTGCTTGGCTGGGTGGGGCTGTATTTCTCGCGTTGGCATATTGCCGCGCTCTTTGGCACATCGCCCGAGGGCGCTGCCGTCTTCGCCCATGGGGTTACGCTCTTTGCGCTGTGCCTGCCGTTTTACGCGATCTCCCATGTGGTCGTCTCATTCTTCTATGCGGTGGAGCATGCGCGTGGATCACTGGCGCTCATCGTGGGCGAAGTGGCTCTCATGATTGTGTTTCCCATTGTGCTGCCGCTGTTCTGGGGGCTCGACGGCGCATGGATGTCGGCGCCGTTCTGCTATGCCATCTTGTCTGTCATGGCGCTGTGCCTCATGCATGCGGGGCGTGGCGCTTTAAGCGAACGCCTGCTCAGGCAAAAGCGTTTACATGATGAAAAAGAAAACGAGGTCGTGTGAATCGTCTAATTCGTCTTGCGTAATCCGATTTGCTATGGGACAATACCTCAGCATTCGGGCGATTGGCGCAGCGGGAGCGCAAATGCCTTACAAGCATTAGGTCGCAGGTTCGAATCCTGCATCGCCCACCACGAATCATGCTCGCATCGGTTTCGGTGCGAGCTTTTTTTGTACCCAAAATCACGTTGCGATTGTGTCATGCGGGCGGGTTTTCCACATCATCTGGCATCTGAGGGTAACGGATTTGGACAGTTGATGGGGATTGTTTGGCTCTGTGTGTGGAAAAAGTGTATAGAAATACACGCGGGGTAAAATGAAAAGCGGAGATGATATAAATGATTAATTTTGCCCTCAACGACATTGTTTTGTATGGCTCGAATGGCGTTTGCAAGGTGGATGCCATCGAGGAACGCGACATGGGAACCTATTACATCTTGCGTCCCGTTCACAAGTCTCATACCAAGCTCATGGTGCCCGCGAACAACGAGCGTTTGCTCAATCGCATTCGCGCCATTCCATCGGAAGCCGATGCTAAGCAGTCTATCAAGGCTGCCCTCAGCGCAGAGCCCTGTTGGATTTCCGACGCCAACGCGCGCAAGGAACGCGCGAAGGAGATTCTGGAAAGCGGCACCGAATACGAACTGCTCATGCTTGCGCGTAGCTTCTATCTTCACAAGCAGAAGGTGCTCGAAGCCGGAAAGAAGGCCACGTCGAGCGACAATGGCATTCTGCGTTCTGCGCAAGAGCGCGTGCGTGACGAGTTCTCCGTCGTGCTTGGCATCGAACCGGAAGAAGTCGACGAGTACATCTTCGCCGAAGCCTAAACGCTTGTTCCAATGCTTTGCGGCCCCGCATGCGTCAAGTCGTCGCATGCGGGGCTTTCGTATGCACGTCTGGGCGTATTGCGCCTGCTGGTGTGCTAAAGTGAAGTCATCCGATACCCGAGGTTAGGGGGCTGTCATGTACCATTCGATCCTCGTTCCGTTCGATAATTCCGAACATGCGCGCAATGCGTTGAAATCCGCTCTCGAGATTGCGAAGCTGGAAGAAGATTCGCGCATTACCGTGCTTTACGTGGTGGATATGCCCGATTTCGGTGACCCCACCTTTGCTATGGCTGTTCAAATGGCGGGTATGACGAGCCCCTCTGCTGAAACTGCGCTGGAAATGCAGCGTGAATTCTACGAGAAGAAGCGCGAGTCGCTCATTGCTACGGTTGCCCCTCTCGTGGGTGAAGCCAACAACGTGGTGTATCGTACCGGTTCGGGCAAGCCCCAGGACGTCATTTCGGATATGGCTAATAACGGATCCTTCGACCTGGTGGTCATGGGTTGCCGTGGCTTGGGCGCGCTGCGCGGTGCGCTGGGCAGCGTAAGCTATGCCGTGCTGCGCTCGGTTGACGTCCCTGTTCTCGTGATGAAATAGACCCATGTCGAAGCCTACATACGACATCATTATCGTGGGCGCAGGTCCCGCGGGCATTTTCTGCGCCCTTTCGCTGCTGGAAGCCCGTCCCCAGGCGCGTATCGTCATGGTGGAAAAGGGTCTTCCCATTCAGGAGCGTGCATGTCCGAAGGAGAAGGTTGGACGGTGCGTTGGCTGTCAGCCATGCCGCATTACCACGGGCTTTTCGGGTGCGGGCGCCTTTTCCGACGGAAAGCTTTCCCTTTCGTGCGAGGTGGGCGGCAGCTTGCCACAGCTCATTGGCGAGCAGCGTGCGCAGGATGCCATTTCCGTCGTCGATGGCATATACCTGTCCTTTGGCGCGGATGAGCACGTCGAGGGTCTGGGCGCCACGCATGAGGTCGCTGATATTCGACGTCGCGCTATTAAGGCGGGCCTGAAGCTCGTCGATTGCCCCATTCGCCATTTGGGAACCGAGCAAGCGCAGCAGCTGTATGGATGCATCCAGCAGGCGCTGCTCGATGCGGGCGTGGAACTGCGCTTCGAATGCGAATGCACGCGCTTGCTCATCGACG
The DNA here is from genome assembly GCA_024691475.1 of Eggerthellaceae bacterium. GTDB lineage: Bacteria > Actinomycetota > Coriobacteriia > Coriobacteriales > Eggerthellaceae > Denitrobacterium. The sequence goes on along the minus strand of JAILNP010000073.1, from coordinate 2,018 downwards.
ATGGCGTGTGCAAGGGCGTTTGCGTTTCATCCAGCGCGGGCGAGGAAGAGCTTCTCGCTCATAAGACGGTCGTTGCCACGGGCCGCAGAGGGGCCGATTGGCTCGATCGCATTTGCCGCGAATACGGCATTGCGCACGAGCCCGGTCCCGTTGACATTGGCGTGCGCGTGGAGGTGCGCAACGAGGTCATGGAAACGGTGAACAACGTGCTCTACGAGAGCAAGCTCATCGGTTATCCGAACCCGTTCCGCAACAAGGTGCGCACGTTCTGCCAGAATCCCGGTGGCTTCGTGAGTCAGGAAAACTACGATGGCGGCCTGGCAGTGGTGAATGGCCATTCCTACAAGGCGCGCAAGTCGCCGAACACGAACTTGGCCATTCTCTGCTCCATGAACTTCCGAGAGCCGTTCGACCGGCCTATCGCGTACGCTCAGAGGGTGGGTGAGCTCACCAACATGCTGGGCGCTGGGCACATCTTGGTGCAGCGCTATGGCGACATTCTCGACGGCAAGCGCACGTGGCCCAATGAGCTCGTGCGCGCCAACGTGCGTCCCACCTTGCCCGATGCGCAAGCGGGCGATATTACCAGCGCCATGCCGTATCGCGCCATGACCAATATCCTGGGGTTCATGAAATCGGTCGACGAGGTGGTTCCTGGGTTTGCGGCCGAGGAAACGCTGTTGTATTCCCCGGAACTGAAGTTCTACAGCAATCGCGTGAAGATGGACGATTCGTTCGTTACGAATGTTGGTGGCTTGCATTGCCTGGGAGATTCCAGCGGCTGGACGCGCGGACTCATGATGGCGAGCGTGATGGGATACCTGATGGGCAAGGAGCTAGGCGAACATGTATAGCAATGTGAATTTCGACTTGGGTGGCAACTGCGTGCGCGTGCTCGACCAGACGCGCCTGCCAAACGAGGAAGTGTACCTGCATCTCTCGACTCCCGAGGAATGCTACGACGCCATCGCGCGGCTGTGCGTTCGCGGGGCGCCTGCGATCGGCATTTTCGCGGCGTTCGCGATCGCCCAGATAGCGCGCAATGAATCGCCCTCCCACGAAGATGATGCGGCCTTCTTCGCGCGCATGCGCCAGGTTTCGGAATACCTGGCGAGCAGCCGCCCCACTGCCGTGAACCTGCGCTGGGCGCTGCGTCGCATGGAGGGCGTCATGGATGCGTGCGAGGGGCGGGGCCGCGAGGATACGCTTGCTGCGCTGCAGGCCGAGGCGCTTGCCATTCAGGCGGAGGATGCGTCTATTTGCGAACGCATTTCCGAACTGGGACTTTCGCTTTTGGAAGATGGTTGGGGGCTCATCACGCATTGCAATGCGGGGGCTATCGCAACGAGCGCATATGGCACGGCCTTGGGCCCCATGCTTCTGGGTGCACAGCGCGGAATGCAGTTTCACGTGTACGCCGACGAAACGCGTCCGTTGCTCCAGGGAGCGCGCCTTACCACCTACGAGCTGAGCAAGGCGGGGGTTGATGTCACGCTCATCTGCGACAACATGGCCAGCATCGTCATGTCGCAGGGAAAGGTGCAGGCGTGCCTGGTGGGCTGTGACCGTGTGGCTGCCAACGGCGATACCGCGAATAAGATTGGCACGAGCGGCCTGGCCATCATTGCGCATCATTACGGCGTGCCGTTCTATGTGATGTGCCCTACGAGCACCATCGATATGTCGTGCGCGAGCGGCGCCGACATTCCCATCGAGGAGCGTAACGGCGACGAGATCAAGACGATGTTCTATTCTCGGCCCGTGGCTCCGGCGAGCGTTCCCTGCTACAACCCGGCGTTCGACGTGACCGATCATAGCCTCATTACGGCCATCGTTACCGAAAAGGGCATCTGCCGCGCGCCGTACGATCAGAGCCTGGCCGCGATCATGAAGGAGTAACGCCATGAGCAAGCTGCGCTATCTGATATTCGCATGCGGCATCTGCCTTGCGCTTGCCGTGTTTGCCCTGGGCATTCTGCTCGTAGGGTACCAAGCGTGGGATGCGAAGCACGTCGTTA
>JAILNP010000062.1:0-4891 GCA_024691475.1 Eggerthellaceae bacterium | reverse complement strand
CCCCTTTTGCGTCCGAGGGAGCCGTGCTCGTGCGCTCGCTGGTTCATGCTTTCACTTGCGCTGCTTGGGGTTTGCTCAATGATTAGTCGGAAGCTTCGCTTCCTCCCCCATTGAGCAAACCCCAAGTTCAGCGCATTATGCTTGCTTTCACAGTGCCCCCTACGGGGAGTGGGCGCGCCGCCCTCGCAAGTCTACGCGGGGAACCCGTTGAACGCGCTGCCAAACTCGGAGGTGGACCTTCTTGCGGGCGGCATCGCGCTGCTTGCCGCCCCAGGCTAATCGCAGGTGGTGCTCCACGCCCACCTCACGTCTTCGCAGGCTGCGAACCGGGCGGCCCGATCGTGCATCGGAGAGGGAGGGCACGCAGGACCTCTATAAACCGGGGAATCCGATTGAGAACGCAATCCATCCCGATGCAGTATCAGGGCATTACTTTACATGTGCATTTCAGCTGATGGTATGGAGTTGCACCATTTAAGGGAATGCTAGTAAGCTTGTGGCATATGTCTGGGGTCGTTAGGTTGCCCGGGTATCCGGTCGAGGGGGTATTCGCCATGGAGAGGTACACCTGCCGCAAGAATCCTGCGTTCTATCTCATCGCGCTATTTTGCGCATCGTTGCTTGCTGCGGCATGCATGTTCGTGGGAACACAAAGCGCATGGGCCGATGACGGCATCAAGCTAGGAGAGCCATATCGACTTGACAATGGCCAAAGCTATAAGCTGCCTAATCTTACCGTACAGGCCCCCGATAACACCTCATTCAGAACAATTATCATATCGCTAGATAAGGGCAGCATTGATCTTGGAGATGGATGGAATAGCAATATCGTTCAGGAAATCAACTATGACTCATCGCTCAGATCGATAATAGCCACATTTAAAGAAGGAACGAGCAGCAATCAAATTCAAGCATCTCTTCGGGGGGTCAAATTCGTATTGCCATCTGCAAACGCAACGCAAAAGCCACGCATCACCTTATCGACTCGAAACACATCTTTACCCAGCGGAACCATAATTCAGGCCGTGGGAACGGGTGCTTTCTATGAGCACTTCTACATAAGCATTAACGGCCAAACGGCTAACTGGTTCAATGCATACAACATGGCAAGGAACTATAACATCATGGGCCGCACGGGCTATCTTGCAACCATAATCAGTGCAGATGAAGATGAAATGATTTTGGGCCAAGGTGGGTATGGCCTTGCATGGTTAGGCTGCACAAGAGCCTTGTTTAACGGCACGCGAGCAAACGACAATGTCACCCTAAGCTCAAGCACCGCCTCGCTACCAAATGACCACTCCAACACCGCATACTACTGGGCATGTGGGCCAGAAGCAGGGATGCCCTGTTCCGAAATCGGTTTCGAAAACTGGAAATCAGGGGAGCCCAGCTACAATGAAAGCAGTCCAGGGGGCTACATCTTCACCTACTTTGACAGAACATGGATAGTAAACGAGCCCTGGGACGCGTATAACATATTTATAGAATTCGGCGGATACGGAAACGACGATCCCGGATACGCAGGCGAAGCCGAAGGGCAAGTCGAAATCTCCAACGACCCAAGCGAAATCATCAAGGCACCGGTTCCCGTTACGGGGCTGACGCTCAGCAGTGACCAGCCGTATTACGGCTACGGTGCTACAGCCATTACGGCCACGGTTGCCCCGGCGAACGCCAGCTACGTAACCTACCAGTGGTATCGCACGGAAACGGCGGGCGACACCACAAACGGAGCCGTCATCGACGGTGCTACCACAACGAGCTACACGCCCACCGCTGACGATGCCGGATACTACTTATACTGCAAGGCCACGGGCGAATCGAGCTCATCGGCCACGGCCATCACGGGTAACGTAGCGCACCCGCATGAGGTGGCGATTACCTACGCCACGCAGGGTATCGGCGACGAAACCATCACCAATGGCGAGGATTCCGCTGGCAGCACGTTCGCCGTGCCCACAGCAAGCGGCGCCACGTTCCAAGGCTGGTACCTCGAAGAGACGTGCGACACCCTCTTCGCAAATGCCGACGGCACGCTAGCCCTCGCCACGCCCACGACGGGCTACATCGCCAATGACGGTACGTGGTCCATTTCCACGGCCGCTCTTACGCTCTACCCCAAGTGGGCACGTATCGGAGACGCCGAAAGCGTCGCGCGCATGTTCGTTGCCGAACCGCAAAACGGCACGGGCGATGACGCAGCTTGGGAAAGCGACGAGATTGCCGTCACATGGGACGGCACGGCGGGCGCGTGGAGCGTCACGCTCAAGCAGGACATCAATGCAGCCGACATCACGCTCGCCGAGCTGCAGAGCGATGCGGGCATCACCGTTAACGTTGACCTGGACGGCCATTCCATCCTGGGCGCCTCCTCCACCACGGAAAGCGGCACGGCTGGCCTGACCATAGGCGATCGCGTCCTTCTCTCGCTTGAAAATGGCCTGGTTCAAGGCGGCGACGGCACCACGGGCGGCAACGGCATCACCATCGAAGGCACAGGCACGCGCGTAACCGTTGGCGCGGACGCCACGGTACGCGGCGGCAAGTCGATTACGGCCGGCGGAGCATCGGGCGCTGGCATCGCCACCGCCAGTGGTGGCTCGGGCGCGGTTAACGTAGCGGGCGGATCCGTCGAGGGTGGAACGTCGGAAGTAGCAAGTACCGATGGCGGAGATGGCATCTCCGGCGATACGGCCGTGAACGTAACCGGCGGCTCGGTTGCAGGCGGTAACGGAACCGACGGCGAAAATGGCTCCGACGGTGGCGATGGCGGCGACGGCATCGCGACCACGTCGACCGTAGCCGTCTCCGATGGCGAGATCTCGGGCGGCGCGGGCGGCAATGGCAGCGACGCCACAGGCAGCACCGACGGCGGCGACGGTGGCAACGGTGGCACGGGCATTTCCTCCCTTGGCGACGTTGAGGTCACCGGCGGCGAGGTATCCGGCGGATCCGGCGGCGACGGCGGCTCAGCCGAAAGCGGAGTTGGTGGCGCAGGCGGTACGGGCGGTAGTTCGCTCACAGCCGCAGGCGGCACGGGCGGCGATGGCGGTAATTCCATTTCTGGCAACGGTGGCGATGGCGGCAATGGCGGCTCGTCCGACACTGGCGACGGTGGCGCGGGCGGCGCTGGCGGCTCCTCAACCGATGGTGACGGCGGCGCAGGCGGTACGGGCGGCACCTCTAACGAGGGCTCCGGCGGCGCCGGTGGCACGGGCGGCGATTCCACTAATGGCTCCGCAGGCGCAGGTGGCGCGGGTGGTCTCTCCACCAACGGCGACATGGGCGCAGGCGGTGCGGGTGGCTCCTCCGTGAACGGCACCGCAGGCGCAGGTGGCGCGGGAAGCCCCGCGGGCGATTCCGGCACCATCGACTACTCCCCCGCCGAAACCTTCGTGAGCACATATCTGAAGGACGGCGCAAATATCTTCTCCGACGTCGATGGCACCAACTACGAGCAAATCATCTCGGGTTCCGACGCATGGGATGCCCTCTCTGACGTTCAGCAAGAGCACGTGAATCAGATGCTTACCGAGAACGGCAACGCGGAGGGTGCCGACACGTACCCCGAGCTGCTGGCAACGGCAACCGCGGGTACGCTCTTCACGAGCCTGTTCCTCACCGATGACGAGGTTATCTATACATCAGCCACAGCAGCTAACTGCTCGAAGATCATCATGGGCTCCGAACCCTGGGATGCGCTTTCCGACGCCTCGAAGGCAGTGGTGAACGCGCAGCTCGCCGAAAACCACAACACTGCCGACAATGACACCTATCCCGAGCTGCTTGCGGCGGCCAACGCGATTCGCGAACCCGCAAACGACTTCATCGATACCTACCTTACGGGCGACAATGGCATCTTCAAGACGCCTACCGCAGAGAACAACGCGCAAATTGTTTCTGGCGCCGATGCTTGGGACGGCCTGTCCGCTGACACGCAGACCGTCGTGAATGGCACGCTGGCTGCGAACGGCAACTCCGAGGCATACGACACCTACCCCGAGCTGCTGGCAGCAGCACAAGAGCAGGCCGCAAACGCACAGGACTTCGTGGACACGTACCTCACCAAGAACGACGAGGTCATCTCCGAGCCCAGCGCCGACACGGCCGCGAAGGTAATCAGCGGCAATGCAGCCTGGAACGACCTGACCACCGAAGAGCAGAACCTCGTAAACGCAACCCTTGCCGTCAATGGCAACCATGACCCGTTCGACACATACGAGGGCCTGTACACGTACTCGCGCGCCATCCTGTTCGCGCAGACGTATCTTACCGAAAACGGCAGCCTGGTCACGGGCGTAACCGACTCCAACAAGCCGAACATTCTGGCAGGCGAAGAAGAATGGACGCGCATGTCGCAGGACGAGCGCAACCTGGTAAACGGCATGCTTGCCGAGAATGACAACAACGCCGCTAACGACACGTACGAGGAATTACTCGCCCAAGCGAAGGGCGAAGACGAGCCCGAAATTACGGCGGTGAGCGTATGGCGCCTGTACAACCCGGGATCGGGCGACCACCTGTACACCACGAGCGCAGAGGAGCGCCAGATCGTCATCAGGGCCGGATGGCGAGATGAGGGCGTGGCATTCGTGGCCCCCTCGCAGAAGGGCGACCCCGTATACCGCGTGTACAACCCCGTAGTGGGCGGGCACCACTACACCACGAGCGCAGCCGAGCGCGACGCGCTCGTGAGGGGCGGCTGGAACGACGAGGGCGTGGCCTTCCTCTCCGCCGACCCGGCCAAGGGCTCGCCGGTGCGCCGCCTGTACAACCCGAACCCGGGCACGGTGTGCCACCTGTTCACGACTAGCCTGACCGAGGCGAGCAACGTCGAGGCTGCAGGCTGGAGGGCCGAGGGCATCGCGTTCTACGTGCTCTCCTAAGT
>JAILNP010000068.1:0-28301 GCA_024691475.1 Eggerthellaceae bacterium | reverse complement strand
GGCATCAAGTATGCAGTCGCTCCAGCCTCCGCATACGCAACCGCGCTACGCGCGAGCAGCCTCGATGCGCGCCACGAGCGCGGGAATATCCGCGGGCGCATGCGCGAGCTCGGTGGCATCTGCCAGCTCTTCGGGCGTACCAAAGCCATACAGACAGCCAATGCATGGCAAGCTATGCGCCGCTGACAAGGCGATATCCTTATGCCTATCGCCAATGGCAATAAACGGCCCCTCGAAGTCACGCTCGATGGACTTGAAGATCTCTTCCTTGGGCGCGTAATCGAACTGCTGGGCGTTGTAATACCCGGAAAACCACTGGTCCAAGCCAAACGCCTTGCGCGCGGCCTCCTGATACTCCGTCGCGCAATTGCTCAGGAACACCAGCGTATGCCCTGCCGCCTTCACGGCATCGAGCATCTGAGGAACGCCATCGTACAGCCGCGCCTTGCCCGCCGCCACAGCCTGGAGCATGACATCCTTCACGTGCAGCGCCGCCGGCTCGGCCACCTCCCACGGAATCTCGGGAGCCAGGCGCGCCCAGGCCTCGAATACGTTCAAGCCCAGGTTGCGCTCCAGTTCCTCACGTGCAAACGTGCGCGGACGAGCCTTCCCCGCATCCACCAGCATCTGGTATCCCGCGGGAAACGCATCGGCATACACGTACATGCTGTCATGCAGCGTGCCGTCATAATCAAAAACCAACGTGGAGGGCTTCATGCCCGCTCCTCTCGAACGCACGTAAGCAAACGGGGCAACCGGCCAACCGATTGCCCCGTAGCTCTACCCTAAACGATGCAGCGCGCAAACAGCGCCGCTATCGCAAAACGCTAGATTTGCCCCATGACATTGCAGAGCTCGATAGCGCCCAACGCGCACTCGCTGCCCTTGTTGCCCACCTTGCTACCTGCGCGCTCGATGGCCTGCTCGATGGTGTCGGTGGTAAGAACACCCATCATAACGGGGATGCCAGCCTTCAGCGACACCTGGGCAATACCCTTCGAGACCTCGTTGCAGACCACATCGTAATGGCTGGTAGCGCCACGAATTACCGCGCCCAGGCAAATAACCGCATCAAACTTGCCGCTTTCGGCCATGCGCTGCGCCACCAGGGGAATCTCGAACGCCCCCGGCACCCAGGCGGCCGTGATGTTCTCCTCGGGCACGTTGTGGCGCACCAGGCCGTCGATGGCGCCCTCCAACAGCTTGCCGGTGATGAACTCGTTGAAGCGCGCCACCACAATGCCCACGCGCAGATTCTCGTTTACGACCTTGCCCTCGATTACGTTGATTGCCATGTTGGTTTCCTCCTGTTGATCCTGATAATCGCTTATTTCCCGCGCTTACGCCAAAGCGGGCTCTTGCAGAATGCTCTCGAACACGTGGCCCATCTTCTCGCGCTTCGTCTGCAGATACGCACGGTCGTGCTCCTGCGGCTCGATCTCGATGGGCACGCGCTCCACGATCTCCAGATTGAAGTCGCCCAGGCCATAGACCTTGTCGGGATTGTTGGTGAGCAGGCGAATGCTCCGGCAGCCCAGATTGCGCAGAATCTGCGCTCCCGACCAGTATTCGCGCAGGTCGGGCTTGAATCCCAGCGCCACATTGGCCTCTACCGTGTCCATGCCCTGCTCCTGCAGCGCATATGCTCGAATCTTGTTGATCAGGCCAATGCCGCGGCCTTCCTGACGCATGTACAGCAGCACGCCGCGACCCTCGGCCTCGATCTGTTTGAGGGCGCTATGCAGCTGGTCGCCGCAATCGCAGCGCTGGCTGCCGAACACATCGCCCGTAAGGCACTCGGAATGCACGCGGCACAGCACGTTGCGGCCGTCGCCAATCTCGCCCTTCACCAGGGCAACGTGCTCCTCGCCCGTGATGTCGTTCACGAAGCCGTGAATCTGGAACTCGCCATACTGCGTGGGCAACTTGGCCGTAGCAGCCTCGCGCATATGGTTGTCGTGCACGCGGCAATAATCCTGCAGCTGCTTGATGGAGATAAGGCACAGCCCCCATTCGCGAGCCTTTTCGACCAGCTCGCTCGTGCGCATCATGGTGCCATCCTCGCGCATGATCTCGCAGCACAGGCCGCACTGCGCCATGCCAGCATGACGCAGCAGGTCGACCGTCGCCTCGGTGTGCCCGTTGCGCTCCAGCACGCCACCGCGCTTGGCCACCAAGGGGAACATATGCCCAGGCCTGCGGAAATCCTCGGGACGCGCCGCAGGATCGACGCACTTCATAGCCGTCAGGCTGCGCTCGGCCGCCGAAATACCCGTCGTGGTCTCCACGTGGTCGATAGACACGGTGAACGCGGTCTCGTGATTGTCGGTGTTCTCGGAAACCATTTGCTGGAAGTTAAGCTTATGGGCGAGCTCCTGGCTCATGGGCATGCAGATAAGGCCCTTGGCCTGCGACGCCATGAAGTTCACGTTCGCCTGCGTGGCGAATTCCGCCGCGCAGATCAGGTCGCCCTCGTTCTCGCGATCGGGATCGTCCACCACCATGATCAGGTGGCCCATCTGCAGTTCAGCGATTGCCTCTGCTACGGTGTTCAGTTTCATATATGTTCCTCTCTCCTTGAAGAAGTCGATTCCAAATGACGCGCGGTTAGAATCCGTTGCGCTCGAGAAATTCCATCGTGAGGCCCGACGGGCGGCCGCACGAGTCATCTGCCTGCGCAGGCGCGAGCGGAGTTGCGGGTGCGTCGGCCGCAGGCATGCCGCCTGCCGCGCCACCCAACAACTTTTGCACGTACTTGCCCAGCATGTCGTTTTCCAGATTGACCGTGTCACCCGGGCGTTTCCCCAGCAGCACCGTCTGGGCACCAGTATGCGGAATGACGGACACCTCGAACTCGTTGCCCTGAACGCTGGCCACGGTCAGGCTGATGCCATCGATGGCGATGGAGCCCTGCGGAACCACGAGCGCCGCGATGCGCGGCTCGGTGCGAATGCGCACGCGCACGGCGTTTTCCTCGGCGCGGCGCTGCACGATCGTGCCCACGCCATCGATGTGCCCCGACACAATATGGCCGCCGAACCGCCCACTCGCAGGCATGGCGCGTTCCAGGTCGACGGGGCTTCCAGGCACAAGTTCACCCAGGTTGGATGCGCTCAGCGTTTGCGGCATGACATCGGCGCTGAACTCGTCGGCGCCCATAGCCGTCACGGTAAGGCACACGCCATTCGTGGCGATGCTATCGCCAATGCGCGTGCCCTCTAGGACGGCGCGGCACGCAATGACGATCTTGCCCGCCTGGCCGCGCGGAGGCATGCGCCGAACCGAGCCCACTTCCTCTACAATGCCCGTGAACATTACCTATCTCCTTCCGAATGCGAAGGCTGCATCAGGCAATACGTAAGCTTGACATCGGAACCCAACACCTCGACGCGCGGCGCACCGAGCGGCAGGGCGTTCGCCATGAGCTCCACGCCCAAGCTCGCTACCGGCGTCTTTGCGTCGCTGCCACCCACAATCTTGGGGGCGACGTACGCAATCGCCTCATTCACAAGGCCTTCCGCAAAGGCGCTCGCCAACAACGTGGCGCCACCCTCCAGAAGCATCGAGTCGACCTCGCGTTCGCCCAAGTAATCAAGGAGCGCCGCGAAATCCACGCGCCCATCGGCGGCAGGCAGGCACGCAAGCGCCACGCCCGCGGCCTCCAACGCCTCGCGTTTTCCGTGGGGGTCGGCCGCATAGGCAACCAGCACGGGCACCTCGCGTGCCGTGCGCACGAGCGCGCTTTCCAGCGGAATGCGCAGGTTGCTATCCACGATCACGCGCAGGGGCTGACGCGATGCGCCCTCGCGACGGCACGTGAGCAGCGGGTCGTCGGCCAGCACGGTGTTCACGCCGACGCAGATGGACGCCAGGCGATGACGAAGTTCATGCACGTCGGCACGCGACTCCTCGCCCGACACCCAGCGAGCATCACCCGTGGATGTGGCGATCTTCCCGTCGGCCGTCATGGCCCACTTGGCCACCACGTACGGACGACGGCGCGTGATGTAATGGAAGAACGCGGGATTGAGCGCATCGCATTCCGAACGCAGGCAATCCTGGTCGACCTGAATGCCCGCCGCGCGCAAGCGCGCCACGCCTCGGCCACTTACCAGGGGATTCGGGTCGCGACTGCCAATTACCACGCGCGAAACGCCCGCATCTACCAACGCGTCGGCACACGGGGGCTGATGCCCCGTATGGCTGCATGGCTCCAACGTGACATACACGGTCGCACCCGCGGGGTCCTCCCCCGCCGCCACGCAGGCCGCAAGCGCATTACGCTCCGCATGGGCCTCGCCAAAACGCTCGTGGCATCCAGCGCCAATCACGCGACCGGCCTTTACGACCACGGCACCTACCAGCGGATTCGGATTCGTCCAACCCGCAGCGGACCGCGCAAGCTCGACGGCCTGCGCCATGAAGCGCTCATCGACGGAACGCTGCACGCCACGAGCAATGCCCGCCGCAGCGTCACGCACCACGGACGCAACCGCCTCAATACGATTCAAGCCGGAAGCATCGTTTGCCATCGCATGTCCTTTCGTTGCCAAGCGGGCCCCGCCCGCCATACCGCCCACACGCGTATTCGTGCAGGTAAGCGGACATGAAAAACGCCCGCCAGAAACCTGACGGGCGTAGCAACCGAAAGACATGCCACTACGGCATGTACAGCACGACATACATCGCGCTTCAGTTTCCGTTCTTCCATCCGGACTGTAACCGTTGGTCCTGGATTCTCACCAGATCAGCCGCTTGCGCGGGTCGCGGACTTAGGGCTTGCGCCCCTTACCGCCAGTGAGGAATTTCACCTCGCCCTGAACAGATATCTTGGGAGCACTATAGGCCAAGCGCCCCATGCCGCGCAAGACCTATTTTCGTTTGCAATAGGATTCTTGAGAGACCATTTCGAACGTGCGATAATTGATGGCGTTAAGGTGCCGTTTTGTGGCGTCACTCGCCCACGGCATGGCCTTTAGGGGGAAGGGAGTCATCATGTTCTGCCCGCACTGCAACACATCCGTTGCTGACGGATCGAAGTTCTGCCCCTCGTGCGGAAAGCCGCTCGAGTCACCCGAAGCAAGTCCGCAAACAGGGCAAACTCCCCAATACGGGCAGCCGCTAGAAACTTCGACACCCGCCACGGCACCCGTGGAACCCACGGCCGTCATACCTCCCGTTGCCGCCGCCAACCAGGCAACCGCAACTGGAGCGCCAACCACCCCGACGCCAGGCTATACGCCTCCGGGCACCGTGCCTCCCCAAGCCACAGAACCCTGGTATGGCAAGACCTGGGTCATCATTCTCTTCCTCATCTTCTTCTGGCCCGTGGGCATCATCCTCATGTGGATGAAGACATGCAAATGGGAAAAGGCGGTCAAGGTCGTCGTCACCGTTCTGTTTGCGGTTTACGTTGCCGCCTCGATATTCTTCGTAACCAGCATGATGAGCAGCCTAACGAACTTGGCCGCAACGAGCGCCACACAAAGCGCCGTCACGAGCACTCAGCCAAACACCAATTCGGGCAGCTCAAACGACAAGAAGGATTCGGGAAACTCCTCGAACTCGGGCAATTCCGGCTCGTCTAACTCCGGCTCCTCCAACTCGGGTAACTCCGGTAGCTCGGGAAACTCCGGCTCGTCTGGCAGCGGCTCGTCGGGCTCTAGCTCCAGCTCGTCGGCCATCAACTACGCCAACACGCGCTTCGGCTACAGCTGCACCCTACCGGCTGGCTTCACGCTGCTGAGCGAGTCGGCCAACGGCGACGGCGCCACGTACTTCAATTCCGAGTACAACATGACCGTGAAGGTCTTCGGATTCAACAACACGAACGGCCTGGACGGCAGCCAGCTGGAAGAAGGCTGGTGGAATGGCTCGACCAGCGCTAGCACCCAGAACATCGACAACCTGTGGATGCTGTATCAGTACGACAGCACGAAGGAATACGTGTACGCCGCCTATGTGGGAGACGGGTCCATCGTTGAAGTAGACATCGACTTCCCCCTGCAGTCGGACAACACCGACGAAATGGATATCGCCTCGGAAATCATGGTGAGCTTGACCCCGGGCGACCTCACGGTCGCACACTAGCCCAGGCCACAACAGCGCAGATATACGCACAAACGAAAACCGGGCTGCCAGCACATGCGGGCAGCCCGGTTTGTCATGTCATTGCAGCGTTACGCCAAAACCCGACGCACCATACGGCGCAGACGCTACAGCAAATACGCGTCGACGATCTCGGCGTAGTACGCGATATGCGTGTCCTTGTTCGCACCCACAAACGTGCTGGGCTTGTCCTGCGGATACCACTTCTGCTCGTCGGGGAGCATGCGGTCGATTTCCTGCGCCTGCGTGTAGAGAACGCGGCATTCCAGCGTAAGCGGCAGTTGCGCCACGGCAGGCACGCTGATAACGCGCGGGTCCACCAGCTGCATGCCAGATTCCTCGATCTTGTTCACGTCACGGCCCGAACGCGAACCGCAGATGTTCAGGATTTCCCTGGCGGCGGGGCCCTTCGGAACGCTAATGGTGAACTCGGGATTCTTTTCGAGCAGGCTTACCGTATGACGACCCTCGCGAATGTACGCCGTGAAGATGGGCTTGTTCCATTCCATGCCAATGGAACCCCAGCCGATGGTCATGCTATTCACCACGTCATCGGCCTTGGTGGTTAGCAATACGCCGCCGTTGAAGAACGCGCGAATCACATCGCTGGCATAGCCGGGAAAATCAAGCGTACGAGCCATACGGGCCTCCTATTCAACTGCGCCTATAAGGGCGCATGCAGATATTCCGCCGTTTAGTATAAACGTCCCACCCGCCAAAAAACGTTTGCCACACAACACGCCACGCAGAAACGAAAAATGCACGCGGACGTAGGGAGCGTCCACGTGCATTTGGGAGGAACAGGCGCTCACCCAAGGGAGGCGCCTAGCGAATTAGGCAAAGGAGACCACGATGGTGGCGGGAAGCGCAGCGAGCACGATAAGCGCACGCAGCGCAAAGCCACCGATGAGCACGCCGGCCTCGCTGCCCATGCCCAGCATGCGCGAGCTCTCGCCCGGCTTGCCAAACAGCTCGCGCGTTTCGATGATGGCGGGCAGCACAAGGCCCACCAGCACGAACGCAATCCAGAAGGCCGGGGCGAACGAACCCGCGAGCAGGTTCATCACCGTGGTGTGCGCCGTTGCATCGGAGGAATTCACGATGAACAGCATGGCCGCCACCAGCACCAGCTCAACGATGGGAAGCCAGTAGTGCGCGCGCTTGAGCGCGGGCAGGTTCTCGGCTTCCTCGGGAGAGGCGATGAGCGAGCCGAGCACAACCGCCGCAGCGCCCGTGGACACGGCCGACACCAGGAAGAGCACCGGCAGAATAGCGTTGTTCCACAGCGGGTACGTCTTCACCACGCCCAGCAGGCAGCCCGTGTAGGCGCCCACGCACACCGCAAACACCACGCCCGTCAGCTCGAGCCACCGGGGAATCGCGCGCTTGCGCAGCTCCAGGATGGCAACCACGAGGGCGATTACCTCAAAGATGGCCAGGAAGTACACGCCCCAGGTCATCACCGAGCCCACGTTATGCACGAGCAGGGCGAAGCGCAGCGGGTTCAGCAGGCCGCCCTTCGCGTCCACCATGAGCAGCACCAGGCCGATGGCCACCACGATGGGGGCGATGAAGTGCCCGATCCTGCGCGTCTTGATTGCCTGCGGGTGCTTCCACATCACGAACGCCGAGGTGATGAACGCGCCGCCACCCAGTCCAGCCAGGAAGAGGTACAGCGCAATGGGGATACCCCATACCGATTCGAATTCCATCATGCATCACCTCACGTAATAGATCTTTGCCTTGGTCAGGTCGCCCGCAATCGGCTGGGCACCCGTGGCCGCAATGGCCTTCGAGAGCTCGCTCTCGGGATCGTCCAGGTCGCCGAAGATGCGCGCGCCGGTGAGGCACGCCTCGACGCAGCTGCACATCGCGGTTCCGTACGAAGCGGAAGCCGTGCAGAAGCGGCACTTGTCCACCGTGCCCGTCGTCTCGTTCACCTGGCGCACCTGGTAGGGGCACGCTGCCATGCAGTACTTGCAGCCAATGCAGCGCCCCTGGTCGACGGCGACGATGCCCGACTCGGTGATATGCGTGGCGCCCGTGGGGCACACGCTCGCGCATGGCGCATCCTCGCAGTGCATGCACTGCAGGGGCACCGTCTCCACGGCCACCGAGGGGTACGCGCCCGTCTCGGCACGCTCCATGCGGATGAACTGCTCAGTGGGCTCGAGGCCATTCTGCCGCTGGCATGCCGTGATGCACGAATAACACCCCACGCACTTGGTGGCATCGATAAGCATTCCTAAACGCGTCATTACGCACCTGCTTTCTGCACCGTGAGCACCGCGTCGCGCACCATGCCCGCGCCGTATCCATCTTCGATGGCGAAGGGAACGAGCTCGGCAACGTTCACGCCAACGCCCGCAGCCTTCGTCTGCCCCGCGCTCGTACGGCCAAAGCCCGCGGGCACGTACACCGCACCCGGAACGACGCACGAAGTCACATGCGCGGTCGCCTTCACGTCGGCCTGATTGCTCAGGAGTACTTCGTCGCCCTCGGCAATGCCCAGGTTCTGCGCATCCTGGCCGTTCAGCCACACGCGCGTCAGATCGTACTTGGCGATGATCGCGGCGAGGGAATCGACGTTCGCCGCCAGACCGCCGCTGTTCACGGGCAGCGCACCCGACACGAGCGCCAGCTGCGCGCCTGCGGGCAGCTGCGCCGGCTCCTTCCACGTGGGAGCCGCGGAAAGGCCAGCCACCTGGCATGCCTCGCTCGCGAACTCGATCTTGCCGCTCGGCGTGCCCCATGCGGGCATCTGACCGTAGGCCAGCGCGCGGTCGCTCAGCGAAACCGTGCCATTCGCCACGGCGCCCTCGAAGCTCACGTCCACGCTCGCCAGCTGGGCGCGCGCGACGTCATCCTGCTCGAAGTCGAACGCATCGCCAAAGCCGCATTCGGAAGCCAAATGCCAGATGATGCGGTCGAGGGGCATGGCGACCGGGTTCACCACGTCGAGCACGGCGCGGCGCATCACCACGCTGGGCGTGGGACCATCCACGAACGCGGGGAGTTCGTCGCGCTCCAGATAGCTCATGTCGGGCAGCACGTACTGGCATGCCTGTGCCGTCTCGCTCAACTCCACGTCGATGCATACCGACAGGTCGCACCCCTCGATGGCGGAACGCAGATACGAGGGGCTCGCCGCGTCGGCCACGTAATCGGTGCCGCAGAAGATGAGGCCCCGCACCTGGCCATCATGCGCCGCGCGCAGCGCTGCGGCAGCCGTTCCGCCCACGGCCGCAGCCAGGGGATAGTCCGCATCGCCGATGCGGCTCGCGCTCGGCGCGTCCACCACGGGAATGCCCTCGAGCGCACCCGGGCGCACGCGTGCGTTCACGAGCGCGCCGCCCTTCTGGTTGTAGCAGCCCAGAAGCGCGTTCAGCAGCGCCGTCGCGCGAGCAAGCTCGCCGGAGTTGCCATAGAGCGCGCCATTGCCCTGGCGACGGTCGAGCGCCACCGAGCACGCGGGCGCCGCCTGCGCCAAGCTGGCGGCAAGGGCTTGAATGGCATTCGCGGAAACGCCCGTGACGCCCTCGGCCCATGCGGCGGTATACGGCAGCACGGCCGTGCGATAGGCATCGAAGCCGCTGCCCTGCGCAGCCACGAAATTGGCATCATACCCATTCCGCAGCAATTCGCTCGAAAGCGCCAGCACGAGCGCCAGCTGCGTGGCCGGCTTCACGGCCAGCCATTCGTCGGCAAGGCACATGTCGTCGGTGCGGCACGGCCCCACCGCCACGATGCGCGCGCCATTGGCGTGGCCCGCCTGCATGGCGGCCACCTGCGCGGGACTCATACCGCCCACGGCGCCATCGCAGATGTACACGGTGAGCTTCGAATGCTCCACGTCGGGCTCGTAGCCCTCCACGCCAAGCGCCGCGAACGTACCCGCCTTGCGCGCGAGCGTGCGCATGGCATCGTCAGTGTAGACGTTCGCACTGCCCAGCGCCCACATGAAGCGCTCGCCATAGAAGCTGCTCGTGGGCTGGCCATCGCCGATGAAGGCCAGCTTGCTCGGGTCGATGCCCTCGATGGCGCTCGCGATTTCGGAAAACGCCTCATCCCACGTAATGGGATCGAACGTGCCCTTCGCATTCTTCTTCAGCGGCTCGACCACGCGGTCCTTGCTCTCGGCAATCTGGGGATACGCATATCCCACGGCGCACAGCTTGCCACCCGAAGCCGGGTTCGCGGCGTCGCCGATGACCTTGCCAAGCTTCCCCTGGTTCACGTATGCGGTGAACCCGCAATTATTGGCGCAGCCACGACACGACGAATGCACGAGACGAACGTTCTCGTCGGTCTCGTAATTCACGCCGAGCGCGGAATCCCAGGGGGAATTCGCGACGCCCACCGCCGCGGCAACGCCTACCGTCCCCGCCGCTGCGGCTAGAAAGCCGCGACGGGTTATCGTTGTTTCTCGCATTGTTGTACCCTTCCACGCATGGCCTACGGACGCACCAGAACGCCGGTCACTTCGGCCGTGCTCACGATGCCCGCATCAATGCATTCCTGGAAGATGTCCTGCCAATCGATGAACTGAATTGCCCCGTTCGGGCACTGCTCTGCACAGCGTCCGCAGGAAATGCACTTCGTCGACTTCCCCGTCTCGCTCGAAACCTGAGGCAGCCCCCAGGGGCAGGCCTCATGGCACATGCCGCATCCGATGCACTTCTTCTCGTCCACCACGCGGGCGCCGGTTTCCGGATCGCTGGAGATGGCATGCACGGGGCAGTTGTTCACGCATGCCGGATCGCTGCACTGCTTGCAGCTCTTGATGGTGAACTGGCAGCTGTCGTAGATGCCATCGGTGGTATCGGGCGATGCGCCAAAGTTGTAGTTTTCCCATACGCGCACGCGCGCCGTATGCTGGCTTACCCAGCCATCGTTGCGCAGCGAGCACATCATCTCGCAGCGCTGGCAACCGCTGCAGCGGCCGCGGTCGGTCACAATGAACTTCTGCGGCGTCGTGGAAATCTCGATGCGCCCCGAAGCGATGGCATCCTCGGTGACGCCCCACTTGGCAACGGCACCGCCAATGATTATGCCGGCAACGCCACAGCCGCAAAGGGCCAGTACGTCGCGGCGGGTGATCTTTCTCGCAGAGCCAGCGGCCTGCTCTTCCGTCTGCGCAGCAGCATCAGTATTCAGATGAGCGTCTGACATACGCGTTACTCCTCCTCTTGTAAAGCCAAAAGCCTCGTCTGCAAATGCCTGTGGGCATTCGCCTCCCTCTTGCTCTCCTCGCCTGCGCAACGCCGTCAGTATCTCAGCACGAAGCTCCCCTCCTTCCCCTGTTGCGGGGTAAAACACGAGATTGGGCCTCTCTTTGCCGCTTTACCCGATAAGAGGGTATGCCCCAGGGTACGCGCGGCGTATGCTACGAGCGAAACGGCCGCAGACAAGCCGTTTTGCATCGTTTCGAACTCTCCCCTCTCACCGCGCAACGGGAATTCAACGAGAAGATTTGGAGAGTGATATGGCAGACGAGAAGTCATTCGGCTGGACCGGCAAGATGCTCCGCGTGAACCTCACCACGGGTAGCATCGCCACCGAGGCCACCGAGCCGTACAAGGAGTACATCGGCGGCATGGGTCTTGCAAACAAGATCATGTACGACGAGGTACCCGCAGGCGTCGAACCCTTCGACGCCGAGAACAAGATCATCTTCGCGGTAGGGCCCCTCACGGCGACCGGCGTGCCCCTGGCGGGACGCACGACCATTTGCAGCCTGTCGCCCTACACCACCGACCACCTCATCGTCGACGCGCACTGCGGCGGCATGATTGGCGCCAAGATCAAGATGGCCGGATACGACGCCATCATCGTGGAGGGTGCGAGCGACAAGCCCGTCTACCTGTCCATCCACAACGACAAGGTAAGCATCAAGGACGCATCCTTCGTATGGGGCCAAGGCACCCGCGCCACCACGGAAATGCTCACGCGCCTAGAGGGGACGCGCGTCTGCGTCGCTGCCATCGGCCAGGCTGGCGAGAACCTGCTCCCCTATTCCTGCATCATCAACTCGCGCAACCATTCGGCAGGTGCCGGAACGGGCGCAGTCATGGGCTCGAAGAAGCTGAAGGCCCTGGTGGTCGAGGGCGACAAGCCCGTCTACGTGGCCGACCCGCAACAAGTCGCCGAGCTTTCCGACTACATGCTGCGCGAGGTCGTGGGATCCAACAACAACCACGTCGTGCCGAGCACCCAGCAGGAATGGGCGGAATTCTACGATGCCGACTCCCGATGGACCTCAGCTAAAGGTCTGAACTGGGAACTTGCCGAAGGTGGACCCATCGAGACCGGCGAACCCAAGCCAGGCGAGCTTAATACCGTAGGCTATCGCTGCATGAAATCCACCAAGGACCTGGGACCAGCGGCAAGCGCCTACACCATCAAGATGAACGGCTGCCACAGCTGCCCCATCCACTGTTACAGCGACCTGCGCGTGGAGGCATCGGGCGAAGCCGGAGGCTACGAGATTGCCGGCAACACCTGCGTCACCAACTTCCCCTGGCGCTTCTGGGAGACTATCCTGAAGACCGGCATCAGCCAGAAGGAAATGCCCGACGAGTACATCGCGTTCAACGCCGTGTTGGGCACGACAATGGATGACCTGGGCCTCTGGTGCAACTACGCCAGCTTGCAGCGCGATATGGCGCACTGCGTCAAGGAGGGCATCTTCAAGCGCGTACTGCCTCCCGAGGAATACGCGCTGTTCGACTGGTCGAAGCTCACCAAGGAGAACGCCGATCCGAGCATCCTGGTGGACCTCATGCGTCACATCGCGCAGAACGACAACGAGATGAGCTACATCGCCCACGGCGACATCGTCTGGTGCGAGCGCTGGGATGACATGGAATGGTTCGACAACAAGAGCTCGAACCTCATCAACTACCGCGGCTGGCCCCTGCATCATGCCGCCGAATGCTTTGGCCAGGTAGGCATGCTCTACAACATGGTGTTCAATCGCGACGACATGATTCACTCCGCCGTAAACTTCCAGGGCAGTGGCCTCCCCATCGACCTGAAGAAGCAAATCGCCGCCGAGGTGTGGGGCGGCGAGGACGCTTGCGACCCGCCCAAGGCCTACACGCCCATGAACGAGCACAAGGCGAACTTCGCCTGGTGGAGCGTCGTCACCGACGTGCTGCACGACAGCCTGACGCTCTGCAACTGGGTGTGGCCCATGACGTGCAGCCCCACGAAGGCGCGCGACTACCGCGGCGACCTAGACCTGGAGGCGAAGTTCTTCAAGGCGGTTACCGGCCAGGACGTCACCACCGACGAGCTCTACACCATCGGCGAGAAGATCACCACGCTGCAGCGCTGCAACACGATGCGCGGCATGAAGACCGACGACTTCCGTAACGTGCATGACGTGGCCACCAAGTGGACCTTCACGCAGGATCCCGACATCCCGGCGTTCTCCGAGGGCACCACGAAGCTGGAATGGAACGACTGGCAGACCGCGCTCAGCATGTTCTACAAGCGCTTCCAGTGGGACGAGGAGAAGGGCTGCCCCACCGCGGCCTACCTGGACGCACACGGCATGAGCGACGTCAAGGAAGACCTGCAGGCCGCAGGCCTGATGTAACGGCATGCGGGGCCGTTCCTCCCGCGGCCCCGCATGGCTCCCTCACGCTCGAACGCGCCGGCGCACGTCGGCGCGTTCGCGTTTTCAAGGGGGGTTAGTCGGCGTATTCGCGCAGGTAATCGAGGACATCCTGGCGCGAATGCAGGCCCGTCTTCGCATAGATGCGCTTGATGTGGGCGTGCACGGTACCCGGGCTGATGAACAGCTCCTCGGCCACGCGCTGCTGCGTCTTGCCCAGCGCGTACTGCACGAGCACTTCCTCCTCTCGCTCGGTAAGCAGGAATTGGGTACCCAGGCTGTGAATGCCCTGCTGCATGGTGGAGAGCATCGTCTCCTCGTGCGAAATGGACGGCTTCGCAGCCTCCAGGCCCATGATGTTGCGCATGAGATGATGGTTGGAATCCTGCGGTTCGGCCTGATCCTCCTGCTTCGTCCTCGTGCGGTGACCATCCATGTACAGCCAGGTGAGCTGCCCCATGATGAACTGCGCGGAAAGAATCATGGCCACGCCCATGATGGCGATGATCTGCACCGGGTCGGCTCCCAGCACCGCAAGCACGCCCTCGGCCATGCGCGCGAGCGCGCGCGGCAGCAGGAACACACCCAGGCCGCTAAGCGCGTAATACCACGGGTCGCGATACCCATAGCTCATGAATGCCACGATGACGTACCAGTTGAACACCACCATCAGCGCGTTCAGCGCCGTGCTGAAGCACGCGCCCAACCCGCGGTCGCCCGGCAGCAGCACGTAGGCCAGGATGGCCAGGCACCCCAGCATCTGCATGATCTGCCACACGCCCACGGTCATGACGCGCGTGCGGCCGCGCAGCACCGACAGCATGATGTACGCGCACAGCCCAATGGCAATGAGCGCGTACGCGACGCGGTGGCCCGTGCCCAGCGCGATGCCCTCGCCCGCGGGATAGCCGCGCAGCAGGCCGATGACCACCGAGAAGAACCCGATGCCCAGGCCCGTGACCATCAGGAAGCGGCTGCTCGAAACGCCCTCTTCCATGAAGGCGAAGTAATCGTTCTCTTGCGTGGGGCTCTCTATCTCGAAAGCCTGCGGGCGCTTGCGCGCCGCTCTGATGAGCGGAATCTGCACGAGGGCGAGGAAGATGGAGCACACACCGTCGACGGGATTGGGCATCGAGGCGAATACGAGCAGCACCACCTCGCTGAGCGCCAGAGCCCCCATCGTTACGACCACTGCCGTCGACGTGCTGCAGCCACGCACGCGCAGAAGCCAATACCCGATGTTCACGTACCCCAGAAATTCGTTGAGTGCATGCAAGAACAGAAACAGCTCGTCGGGATCGCCGATGACGTCTTCCATCACGAACAGCAACGCCAACGTGCACGATTGCAGCGCGATGGCGACATGCCCGATGGCATTCACCTGCCGCTTCGTAAAATGCACGTTGTTCAGGGCAAGCCAGGCAATCACGATAAGCGAGGGAATGAGGGAGACGAGCGTCGCCCCATCGGTAAACAGCCCCTCGTCGGTGAAGACATAACTCCCGTAACTGCCGACGATGATGCAATCACGTGCGCACACCAGCCCGATGATCGTCGGAAGCAATGGCGCATACACGCGTGCAGCCTCTCGCGCAGTGGAAAGAACGGTCCTGTTCCGCACGTCCGCATCCTCCATAGCAAACCTCCCTTGGCCAATGGCCTTCACTTCTCGTCTACGGCGAACGAAACCTTACACACTCTACCGCATGAGCCCTCAAACGCCTAATGCCCCTCTTTCAGGGGATTTGCACCTTATCCCAGCTCATGCGTAAGGTGAATTATTTTACCCCCTTACAGGGTACGCTAGGGCCCGCACACTTTGGATAATGGGCGAGAGGAGGAAAAGCAATGGAAACATTCGAAACCGACGAGCAACGAGCGCTCGACGCCGCGCGCGACGCCGAGGAGCTGCACGCCGCCGCGCGAAAAGCGCTCGCAGACATACGCACCCAATCGGGCGATAGCACACTCGTAACGCCCGCTCGCTGGACCGACTTGGAGCTTGCGCCCACATGGATGGATACGGACGATTTCGCCGAAATCATGCTCGGCATCGTACGCAACGATCCCGCATGGGCCGCGCCTGAGCCTAACGAGGAACCCGCGGATGTCGAAGCGGCAGATGCTGGCACGAGCGAGGCAGACGATGCAATGGTCGAAACCGCCGGCGCGCATGAGAGCGCATGCGAGGCGGGCCCAACGACGCTCGTTGGCACCGCCGAAGATGCATCCGCCGAAGCCGCCGACGCAACCGACGAACCCGCCTACGAACGCGAGACGCTCCAAGCGGCCTTCCGCGCGCTGCCCGCCCTCCCCCACGAGGACATACAGGTACTCGAGGGAGCCGAGACCGCGTACCTCTATTCGAGCGACTATATGACCGACACGTATGCCAACTGGGCCTTCCTGGCCCTCGAGGATGACAAGGTGCGCACGTTCGTCTACGTGGTGCGCGAGGACTCCCGCGTCTATCCGCGCCCCATGATCTACAAGTCGCTGCTGAACCCGCCGTTTTCCATGACCGAGGACGACGTGCTGCGATGCTGGCAGACCGTGCAGGAAACCAACGACTATCCCGACATCGCCAGCTGTACGGCCAGCAATGGCGACGTGTACTTCTATTCCACCGATTTCCTATCCGACCGCTATGCGCAATCGCTCGCGGAATACGAATCCGTCGAGCGCCTGATGTGCCCCTAGAAACGAGGATGCCATGCCAACCGACGAAGTACGCAACGTATATAAGGACATCGAGGACCGTCGCGTCATCCGCACGGCCGACGTCTACCAAACGCAAAACGAGAACGGCGTGCGCGGGTACTCCGACACGCTGCTCGCCGTGGTGGCCGATTTCAACAACAGCGGCATTCCCGAGGGCTGCAATGCCCGAGGCATGGCCGGCAAGAGCAAGCGCGGAGAGGTGGCGTGCCAGATATTCGGCGCAATCGATCCGGAAAGCGAGACCATCACGCGTGCAGGCTTCCGCAGCCGCGGCTGCATCGCCATCACGGCTTCGGCGAGCATCCTATGCCAGATGATCGAGGGACGCACGCTCGACCAGGCGCTTTCCATCACCGACGCGGATGTCGTGGAAGCGCTCGACGGCGTGCCGTCCGACAAGCGCGACTCCCCCATCTTCGCGGTGGAGGCGTGCCGCGCCATGATCGGCGATTGGGTGCTCGGACAGTCCGGCCTCGCCGAGCTCGACAAGCGCGTGCCCTGCGATATGGGCGGCGTCACCTGCATGGTGTGCGAGCACTGCAGCCTCCGCGACCTGCGCTTCGACCTTCTTGCCGAGCAAGCCGGCGCAGCCAGCGTACGCAGCTAGCAGCTCGAAGGCGCCCTACCCTACGCGCGCATCAACCAAATCAATGAGTTCCTGCTTGGAATGCACGCCAAGCTTGGCGTAGATGGACTTCGTATACCCCTTCACGGTATTGCGCGCCAGGTACAGCTCTTCGCAGATATAGGGAAGGTCGCGACCGCGCGCCAACAGGGCCAGCACTTCCACCTCGCGCTTGGTAAGACCCGCCTCCTCGCCAATTTCCTGGCAAAGCGCCTGATATTCCGCAGCTTCGTCAGCTGCTTTCTGACGCTTCAGCTCCTCTTCGCGCTCGCGCTGCTCCACCAGGGCATTCGCCATTTCCTCGACCTCGTCCTTATGCTGCCTGCGATCCACGAACAGCAGCACGGCAAGCACCAGGTAGATGAAGAAGAGCAAAAACGACGTGGACTGCATGAAGGCGATATGGGAACCCACGCCGAAGAACCCCGGCATGTAGAGGCCCGCCACGTACAGAACATGCGAAGCGGTGAACAGCAGGGCAATAGACGCCAACGCCAGCACCCTGCGCTCACGTAAGTGCTCGATGATCTGCGAATACGCCATGAGGCCGCTGAGCTGATAGCACGCGCTCACGAAGAACGCCACGCCATCGAAGGGGGCCACCAGCAGAAGCACAGCCAGGGCGGCGAAGATTACCTTCACCGCAAAGCCATAATCATGCTTCCCGCTGAGCCGCTGCCACGCCAAGAAACCAGCAGCGCCTACCGGACAGCCCAGGATGGAGGCCAGCAAGCCATAGGGCGAGCCTTCGGGCAGAAACGCAACCGATTCGACGGCGCCATAGAGAAACG
This sequence comes from Eggerthellaceae bacterium, assembly GCA_024691475.1. Lineage (GTDB taxonomy): Bacteria > Actinomycetota > Coriobacteriia > Coriobacteriales > Eggerthellaceae > Denitrobacterium. Next base: position 10,435 of record JAILNP010000068.1, on the reverse strand, counting down.
ATGCCAACACGAACGCAAACAGGGGAAATGCGCATGCACGGACAAGCTTTCGGGCATACGCGCCCAAGCCGGCTTCAGGAGCGCTATATGCAAAGCGGTCGCGCGCCTGGGCGGGGCTGCGCTCCTGCAACGCGGCAAGACCATGCACGAAACCCCATGCCAGCACGGCCGAAACGACAGCCATGGCAAGCGCCAGACCCGCAGCGCACGTAGGCAGAGCGATAAACGCAACGAAGAAGAGCAACGCGCCGATGAGGGCCTGCCAGCCCTGCACGTACGCCGCACGGTTCGTGGGGAAAAACGTGAGCGTCGAAAACCAGAAGAGCATGGTAAACGCCAGCCCCAGGCCGCATAGCACGCCTACGCCCGCGGCAAGCACGGGGGAAGAAATCTCGCCCGCAGCCAGAACGATGACGCACCCCGCCGCGAAGAACGCGTAACCGAGCGCCGTAAGCACGGCAACCGATCGTTCGCCAAAGCGCATGGGAAGCAGGCCGTACGCCACGGCACCAACGCACTCGCAGAGACCCAGCGAAAGGTTGAAGACGCGGTACGCCTCGGCACTCGCCTCGGGCATGAACACACCCGGGAAGAAGCATGCGATGTTCACGCAGCACACCAAGGCGAAGCCCGCGATGGCAACGGCGAACAGAACGCCATTGCGCGATGTTCCCATACGATTCCTCCCGTGACGCATGACCATTTTCGGCACAGTATACGAGAAACGACGGAGCAAAACAAAAAACGCCCGCAGCCCGAAATGGTAGAAGACATGCTTCCCTAAAACTCATACAACACGCAGTTTACCTGGGAAAGCGCAAATCCCCCACCTCGTGGGTCTACGCGGGAAACCGCCCCGGACATAGCATTCCCATCGAAAGAGCACGCAGCGGCGCCATCGCGCAACACGGAACGCGTGCAATCCGAAACCATGGGAGGATCAATGGGAATCGAAAACATCTCACGACGCAACTTCCTTACGGGCTCTGCCGCCGTTGGCGCGCTCGCAGCCCTTGGCCTGGCTGGCTGCAGCAGCCCGTCCAAGGGTTCCAGCAAAGCCAGCAGCGAAAGTGCGGCCGGCGATTGGGCCCAGAGCCTGAACGTTGACATCGCCTCGGCCCTACCCGGCAACACCGCAGAGGAAATCGCCATCAGCGAAACCAAGGATTGCGACGTCGTGGTCATCGGCGCAGGCGCCTCGGGCACGAACACCGCGGTGCGCGCAGCGCAGAGCGGCCTGAGCGTCATCCTGGTGGAGAAGACGGGTGCCATCGGCGGCGCCAGCCTGAAGTCGTGGGCCCCTTCCGCATATAACAGCAAGTACGCCAAGGCCATGGGCGTAACCACCGACACCGCCCCCATCATCGAGGCATGGGTTGCCGACTGCCACTGGCGCGTGGACGCCTCCGCCATTCAGCAGCTCGTGAACAACACGGGCGCTGCCGTGGACTGGATGAGCGACAACGGCTGGGAATTCACGTACTTCGGCATGGGCGCCGACATCACCGCGCTGCCCGAATACGACCTGCGCGAGGGCCTGTTCCGCTCCATGCTGGCCAACAGCGTTGAAAAGACGGGCGAAGTCATGGAAAAGACCACGGCTAAGTACCTGGTCACGGAAGGCGACGGCACGGTTTCCGGCGTTGTCGTCGAAGATGAGAGCGGCAAGGGCGTGCAGATCAACGCCAAGGCCGTCGTTATCGCCACGGGTGGCTATGGCGCCAACAAGGACATGGTGAAGGCCGCGTTCGGCTTCGAGGGCATCTTCGCGGGCCTGCCCCAGAACATCGGCGAGGGACTGGAAATGGCCTGGAAGGCTGGCGCGCAGAAGCCCCAGAACTTCGGCAGCCAGATGCTGCACCAGACGCTTGCCCGCGCTACCGACCGCCTGCTGGGCACGTTCGACGCGCTGCCCGCAAAGTACCCCATGATCCTGTGCTACGTGGCGAACCTGATGAACGTAGGCGCTACGGGCCAGCGCTTCCGCAACGAAGCGCTCGTGCTCGACGCCGTGCCCTCCGCGAATTCCAGCGCATACCAGGGTAACTTCCACTACGTGATCATCTCGAAGGACCAGATGGACAAGTTGGAGGCGAACGGCCTTTCCGGCCTGGGCATTTCGTACGATCCGGGCCTGCCGCCCGAGTTCAAGCCCGTATACGACGCCACCACCCCCTGGACGGGCATTGGCGACGTACTCGACAAGATGGTCGCCGATGGCACGGGCTACAAGGGCAATACGTTCGAAGAGCTGGCCCAGGCAGCGGGCATGGAAGTCGACATCTTCGTGGAGCAGGCGCAGGACTACGAAAGCTACTGCGCAAGCGGCGCCGACGAGCAGTTCGGCAAGTCGGCCCTGTACCTGAACGCCATGGGCAGCGGCCCCTACTACGCCATCATCGCCGAGGAAAACAACCTCTGCTCGTGGGGCGGCCTGCTCACCAACACCGACTACCAGGTGCTCGACGACAAGCGCCTGCCCATCCCCGGCCTGTACGCCGTGGGCAACGAGTGCGGCTCCAACCTGTACAACGACACGTACGTTGGCTTCGGCTACGGCGTAGGCAACGCGATCACCTCGGGTTACCTCTGCGGTGGCAAGCTCGCCGAAAAGCTCGCGTAAACACGATTACCCAAGACACGGCGAATTACCCCTATCCCCCTCCATTCGCCGCTGCGTTTACCCCGACCCTCCCCTAGGGTCGGGGCTTTTTGCGTCTCGCCTGCACGCTGGACGCAGCTATAACGAGGCACCCATTCGCCCTGCACAATCGCCCTGGCCGGCATCCACCAAATCGATTACCTCCTGCTTGGAGTGCACCCCGAGCTTGGTCTACACATGCTTCACATGCGTGGCTACCGTATTCCTGGATAAAACAAGCTTATCGCGAATGTACGGCTGCGAACGGCCACGCGCCAAGTAACCAAGCACTTCGCATTCGCGAGCGGAAAGCCCATACGCACTGGCAAGCTCGCGACAACGCACGTCAATGGGGTCCTCCGCAACGCCCAGACCCATTTCCGCCGCGCTCTTTCCCGCCTCGCTCCCAACAGCGGTTACGCCAGCAGGAAGCATGCCAGGGTCAAGAATGGAATCGAATTCGGGAAGCAACGATTGAGATGCGACTGTCAGACAGATGAGCGATAGCACTAGCACGAACACGTTCAACCTGCCATCTAGGACAAGGGGAAACACGAGCGAACCTGCAACATTGCCCATCAATACGCCCAGCTGAATTACCCCCTGGCAGAGACCTGCCGCAAAGTACACATTCAGCACGCGCTTTCGAACCAGCCACACGAAGCACATGAGCGACAATGCCTGCATGGCAGTATCGGCTACATTTAGAATCGTCGCATGAAGGAACATAGGAGCGGGCTCGATCCAGGGAAACAGCGCTAGCGAAAGCACAATGAGCGGAATGAGCCAGCGAAATAGCTCGCGAAACGTAATGCTCATCGAGAAGCGGGAAAAGGCGATTGCCAATGCAACGCCAAAGCCAGCGCCGATAAAGGAAACGGCATCAAAGCCCAGAACGCCAAACACCACTCCGGAAGAATCGCGCATCGCCTCGATGCAGCCGCCTACAAAGTAGAAGACGGCCACCACGAACATCATGCGCAAGAACGACCCTAGCTGAACGCCCATACCACCAACCCGCTGCGACACGCGAGCAGACGACGATTCGCACGCAGCTTCGGATTCCGCCAAGAAGAGGGTTAACGCCGACAGCAACGGCAAAGACACAGCGGCCACCACGCCAACGGCGCCCGACAGATAGGGAAACACGAGCGCCCCCAACAGAGGCAGCGCCCCGCTCAGGCAGATCGACCGTTCGGCTTCCGCGATGGGAATACGGCAATAGAACGCAAGCCACAGCACGAGCAGTACGCCCGTACCAAGCCCCGAAAGTGAGCCGGCAACCATCGAGAGAGCAAACCCCGCGAATCCTTCCACCGTCACTACCGAAAGCGCCGTGCCCGCAGCGGAGACCAGACCCGCGACCACCAACAGCCTCCGCGAGGTCCCGCGGCCATCGCGCTTTCGCCACAGGAGGCCCATCAAGAACAAGGCCACCACGAAGGCAACGGACGAAGCAAGCCACGACGAATCAGCATTGATTCCCGAACCCAGCCTGTCACCGTATACCGCCGATGTGGAATAGGCGGCATACACCCACATCCATACAAATCCAACGCCCCAATACTGGGGCTTCAGAGTCTTCCAGCGCATTCCCGCAACCTCCCAACGCGCTCTGTCGAACAAGGCAAAATTACAAATATGCCTATTACGACGTATCCCATTCTTGCGCATACCCCGCGAAAACACGTCACCTGTTCCACGTGATATCAGTCAAAACGCCACGACAAACACGAATTTCAGGTGATTACACACGCCCCTTCCCGTCGCATGATGCTCGCTATCCGCAACCAAAGGAGGGAAAGGCAACACATGACTCGCGAAGCACATCTTTCACGCCGATCGTTTCTCACGGGCCTCACGACCGTAGGAGCAGCGGCCGTTTTGGGAGCATCGACAGGCTGCGCACCGAAATCGTATGGCAGCAAGCTACAAGAAGCGGAAGCCGCTCAAACGGCCTCCGATACCGTCGATTGGCTCGGCGAAGCACCCGCCATCACCGACGCCGATTGCGCGCAAACGCTTGATTACGAAGTCGTTGTCGTAGGCGCAGGCACGTCGGGCTACTTTGCCGCAGCATCGGCCGCAGAAAGCGGAGCGAAAACGCTCCTCATCGAAAAGGGTGGCTCGGGCAGCAGCGTTCGCTCTTCGTCGCTGGGAGCCGTCAACACCACTGCGCAACGCGAACAAGGCATCAGCATTGACGTGCAAGAAATCGTCAATGACATGTCCAGCTATGCGCAAGGCCGCGCCGATACCCGGCTCATCAAGATGTGGGCCGAAAAATCGGGCGAGGCCATTGATTGGTACACCAATCTGCTACGTGCGCATGACATGGAAGTGCAGCTCGAATGGAATATGCCCGACGGCACGCGCTACAAGGAATGGCCCGTCGGACATGGCACGAACGGCGAATACCCCTCGCGTGAAAACGACGTGGCAGCCATCATGAACGAATACATCGAATCGTTCGAGGGATGCGCGACGATGTTCAACACCGCCATGCAGCGTCTCATCACCGACGGTGAAAACAAGGTCGTAGGACTATATGCGAAGAGCGCCAAGGGCTACATCCGCATCAACGCCTCCAAGGCCGTTATCGTGGGCACTGGCGGTTACGCATATAACAAAGACATGTACAAGGCCCTACATACCGAGGAATACCAGAGCCACGGCACATTCGACGCCTTCCCCAACTGCACGGGTGATGGCATCAAGGCTCTACTCTGGCTGGGATGCCGCATGGATTCCGTGCCTTCCGGCGTCGTGTTCAATCGCTGCCTGCTTACCGCCGACCAGCACGAGGGCGACCCCTACAACGTGCACAGTGACTCGTACGGCTACTTCTTCTTCAGCTCGCAGCCGTTCCTGCGCGTCGATAGCGCGGGCCATCGCTTCCACAACGAAAGCGAGCCCTACGAGTACGTCATGAAGACCTCGGCCAATCGTCCCGTAGGCGATCGCTACTGGCACCAGGTCTGGGACGGCAATTGGAAAGACGACGTTTATCGCTTCCATACGGTGGGCTGCTCCACCATCTGCTATCGCGAAGGCGGCGACCACGATTCGTTCCCCGGCATGATGGACGAATGGATCGGGCCCGAGATGGAAAGCTTCGTCGACGCCGGCTACATCGTAAAGGCCGACACGCTAGAAGAGCTGGCCGACAAGCTGCAGGTTAGCGACAAGGATGCGTTCCTCGCCACCTGCGCACGTCAAAACGAGAACTTCGATAACCAGACCGACCCCGATTTCGGCAAGGAAGCCTTCCGCCTGAGCGAGCTGCGCACCCCGCCGTTCTACGGCACCGTGAAGTCGTGCGGCTTCAGCCTGTGCACCACCGACGGCATCAAGGTGAACACCAAGCTTCAGCCCTACGGCAAGAACGGCCAGCCCATTGAAGGCGTGTACGTGGTGGGCAACGACCAGGGCGGCTTCTACGGCGGCATCTATCCCAACCTGGCTGCCGGCATCAACGCAGGCAGAAGCGCTACCTTCGGACGCTACGCAGGCAAGATGGCCGCAGCGCTCTAAATCCTCACCACGGCGTTCACGAGGCGCTGCGCGGCGGGTGACGCGGGTTGTTCGAACACGCGAGACGTGGGCCCCTCCTCCACGATAGAACCCGCATCCATCACGTACACGCGATGGCAGAGACTCTGCACGAGGGCAAGGTCGTGGCTGATGAACAGGCAGGCCATGTTGTGACTCGTGCAGATGTCCCGCAGCAGGCGCACGATCTTCGCCTGCACGGTCACATCAAGAGCGCTCGTGGGCTCGTCGGCCACGAGCAGCTGCGGGTCGCCAATGATGGCGCGGGCGATGGCGGCACGCTGGCACTCTCCACCAGAAAGCTCCCACGCATAACGATCGGCATAGCCGCGTGGGAGCCCAACCGCCTCGAGGGCATCGAGCGCACGCGCCTCACGCTCACCCTTGGGAACGCCCGAGTACGCAATGCCCTCCGCAACGCCCTCGCCCACCTTCATGCGCGGCGAAAACGACGACGCGGGATGCTGGAACACCATCTGCATTCCGCGTTGTGCCTGGCGAAACGCACGAGGGCGCCGCGCGGGGCGCACGGATGCATCGCATTCCACGTCGCAGAAGCGAAGCGTGCCCGCATCGGCGCGCTCCAAGCCAAGCAGCACGCGCGCCATGGTGGATTTGCCCGAGCCGCTCAGCCCCACCAGGCCAACGATTTCGCCTTCGCCCACGGAAAGGCTTACGCCATTCAGGGCATTCAGGCCATCGACGTGCTTACGGTACGACTTCGAAATATCGCGAGCTTCCAACAGGGCCATTAGCACGCCTCCGCATCAGTCGAAGAGGCAACGCGCCCCGGAATGGCGGCAATGAGCTCCTTCGTGTAGGGATGCTCGGGCGCGTAGAGAATCTGCTCGCGAGCGCCCATTTCCACCAGCTCGCCCTTGCGCATGACGCCGATCCTATCGGCGACCAGGGAAAGCGCCGCGATGTTGTGGCTCACCACGATGATGGAGCAGCCATGCTCCTCGCATAGGCGCACGAGCAGACTCGAAACCTGCTTCTGGGCCATCACGTCCAAAGCGCTCGTGGGTTCGTCGGCCAGCATGAGCGTGGGCTTCAAAGCCGCCGACATGGCAAGCACCACGCGCTGGCACATGCCTCCCGAAATCTCATGCGGGTATGAATTCAACACCCGTTCGGGGTCCTTGAAACCCATTTCGCGCAAGAGCGCGCACTCGACCTCGCGATATTCCGCGCGCGGGTACGCGTTATGCACGCGCAGGCACTCGTCAAACTGCTTGCGAATGCGAAAGAGCGGGTCGAGCGAGGCGGTGGGATCCTGGAACACGTAGGCAATATGCTTGCCGCGCAGGGATTCGAACGCGCGAGCGGACTTGCCGGCAATCTCCGAACCCTCGAACAGGACGCTACCCTCGTTCACGCGCCCCGCCTTGCCCAAAAGGCCAGCCAGCGCGCGCAACACGGAGCTCTTCCCCGAGCCGCTCTCGCCTACAATGCCCAGAATCTCGCCTGCATGCACGTCAAACGAAACGCCGCGCACGGCCTGGGTACCCCCATAGGAGATACCCAGGCCCCGCACGGACAGGATTGTCGTAGATGACTTAGGCAACGTCGGTATCCACCGTAATGAGGTAGTACTCGCTGGGAGCAACCGCAAAGCCCGTCACGCCATCGCGCACGATGTAAGACGTTTCGGAGTTGCCAAAGAAGATGAAGGCGTTGTCGTCGAGCACCTTCTGGGAGAGCTGCTTGATGACGTTCAGGCGAGCGTTGTCGTCGAACGAAGCCTGGAGCTCATTGACCAGCCCATCAACCTCGGCGTTGCTGTAGCCGCCGAAGTTGCTGGAACCCGTAGAGGCAAAGCACATGCTTGCGAAGTAGGCAGCATCGCCCGTGGGAGCCATGCCATAGCTATCGATGGTCATATCGGGGTCGGCCGCATTGTAGCTCTCGGCATCCTGCAGCCAGTAGTCGACGGACACGATGTTCAGCTTAATGCCAATGGAGGCCAGCTTCGACTGCAGGTCATCGGCCAGACGCACGAAGCGCTCGTACGTGGAGCAGTTGTACAGCTTTAGCTCGGCAGGAGTGCCGTCGGGAAGCTCGCGCACGCCGTCACCGTTGGTATCCACGACACCCGCAGCATCCAGAACAGCCGCGGCCTTTTCCGTGTTGTAGCTATCCACCGTCACCTTCAGGCCATTCGTGCCGCCATAGGGCAGCTGCGAGCTATACACGCCATAGCTGGGCACTTCGGTGCCCACATTGATGACGTCGGCATAGTTCTCGCGATCGATGCACCACGAAACGGCTTCGCGAACAGCCGCGTTGGAGGGCACGGGGTTCGTCATGTTGAAGCGAACGAAGTCAGCGCGCGTGGAGGTCCGGGAAGCCTTCTTGAAGTCGCCGTTATCCACGAGCGTCTTGTAGGCGGAAGCGCCAGGCATGGCCAGAAGATCCAGTTCGCCATTCTGCATGGCCAGGATCTGCGACTCGTTGTCGAAGAACGTGTACAGGTTCACCTTGTCCAGCTTCGGCGTGCCATTCCAGTAGTTCTGGTTGGGAACGAGCGTGGAATGATCCTCGTACACGAATTCACTGATCACGTAAGGACCCGTGCAGGGCGTGTAGGTGGCATAGTCGATGCCATCGCCCACGTAGTAGATGCTAAACAGCGGATCGCACATGCAGTTCTCGAACGAGGGAACGGGCTGCTGCGTCTTGACGGTCACCGTCTGGCCATTGGCCTCGATGGAAGCAATCGCCAGCGTCTCGGCAGCGCGTGCGTTCTCCGCATAGGTGCGATCCAGGCATGCCTTCACAGCCTCGCCCGTCATCTTCTCGCCATTGGTGAAGTACACGTCGTCACGCAGCTCGAATTGCCAGGTGAGATCATCAATGTTCTTGACGGACTTCGCCAGCCAGGGCTCGACGGAGAAGTCATCGTTGAGCTTGAGCAGATTCTCGGTGATGCCGAAGTACTGCATCTCCCAGCCATCCCAACCATTCGCGGGATCCATGCTCTCGGCGTAGAAATATGCCGTGGAGCCTGCGTTGAGCACCTTCTCGCCCTGGTCGGCATTTGCCGTTCCCACGGATTCGCTCGAGGCGGAGCAACCGCACAACGCAAGAGAAAGCGCGAATGCCGCAACACCTGCGACAATCGCACTAGCCTTCGATTTACCTACCTTCATTACGTACCCTTCCTTTTCGATTCCCCACCAGGAATCCCCTTACTTCTTCCCCATCGCCTTCGGACACCACCCGACCATCGCGCCCATCCATCACGTCGCGGAGGGCATCGCCAAGCAGATTGAAGACGGTGACAACAATGAACAACGCCACACCAGGCACCAAGATGCACCAGGGGGCGAACTGAAAACTACTTGCCGCCTCGCTCATCATGGCGCCCCATTCGTTCGTAGGGCGCCCGGGCCCAAGGCCCAAGAACGACAGGCCGGCCATGGTGAGCACGGTGTCGCCAATGGAAAGAGCAGCCATGATTGCCAGGGGAGATAGCATGTTCGGCAGCACGTACTTGCGAGCGATAGCTACGACGCCCGCTCCGCACACGCGGGCCGCGCTCACGGAATCAGAGCTCTTCAGGCTCATGGCAAGCGAGCGCGAGAGGCGCGCGAATTCCGTCCATTTCACCGCGACGACGGCAAAGATCATGTTGACGATGCCCTGGCCCAAAATGGCGGAAATCGCGATGGCGAGCACAAAGCTGGGAAACGCTTGGAACATGGTGATGATCTTGTCGATGACGGCATCTACCACACCGCCTGCAATGCCGGCAATGAGTCCCAGCACCGTGCCGATGGCAAACGCCAAAAGCACGATGACGAACGCCATCATCACCGACTCGCTACCACCGAACAGCGTGCGCAGCGCCACGTCGCGCCCCACCGAATCGCTACCCAGAAGAAAGCCGTCTTGGCCGGGAGCGCAATACGTATGCGAAAGGTCCGTGGCGTTGGGATCGAACGGCAGCGCAAAGGAAGCAATCACGAAGCCCACCGTTACCGCCAAGGCCACGGCGGCAGCTATCGCCAAGCGCGTTTTCGCCTTCGTCCAGCGCGCACGCATTACCGCTCCCCCTTCACGCGCGGGTCGATAATGCGACATGCAATATCGACCGCGTAGTTCACGATCAGGTACACAAGAGCCATGAGCAGCGCGTACCCCTGCACGACGGGATAGTCGCGCGCACCAATGGCCAGAACGGAGAGATTGCCCACGCCCGGCCAGCTAAAGATGCTCTCGACGATGGCAGTGCCGCCC
>JAILNP010000026.1:0-68944 GCA_024691475.1 Eggerthellaceae bacterium | reverse complement strand
TATCGCGCAAGACGGTGAGCGTGGGCTTCGAATGGGAATCCACCGAAGACGTCTGGGCAAAGGTCGAAGAGGAAATCGCCGAGTTCAAGGCAGCCGAACCACGTTCGGCCGAAGCGGAACTCGAATTCGGAGACATCCTATTCGCACTGGTAAACGTGGCACGTCGCGAGCACCTCGACGCCGAAACCTGTCTGCGTCGCACCTGCGACAAGTTCCAGCGCCGCTGGGAGCACATGGAAGCCGCAGCCCATGCCGACGGCAAGCGCATCGACGACTACGACACGCAAGCGCTCAACGGCCTGTGGAACGCTGCCAAGCAGGCCGAATCGGCCCAATAAGCAGCCAACGCCAAGGGTCCCAACCGGAACCATCCGGCTGGGACCCTCCATACGAGACCATCTAACGGGCTATAGCCCGCTTCCCTACATGAGCTCGATACGCTGGTCGAACTTCGTCTTCGCCTTGTCGATAATATCGGCACTGCCAAAAACGCAGATGGCGGATGAGTCCGCCAACACGCGCAACGCATCGGCATAGCCGCGAAGCGCCTCGGGCGTAACGGCAAGCTTTTCCGCACGCATCTGCTCACGGAAATCGGGGGCGCGATGGGCAAATACGCACGCATCGCCACGACGCGCCACCATACGGGGCTTCGTGGGGGCATCGTGCGCCGCAACGGTGCTCACGATGTAGCCCTCCATCTCGTCGGGGGACGGGTCGAACTCGGCAAGCCAATCGGCAGCCGCATCATAGCGCTCGATCGTCTCGTCGATACGCGGGTCGCGGAACGAATGGAATCGGGCATAGCCAATGGGCATGCGACGGAACCCGCAGCCATACGCACCACCCTTCACGCGCACTTCGTTCCATAGGTAGTCGAACGAAAGCGCATTCGACAGCACCGACCACGCGCCGCCATACGGGGCGACATCACGCAGATTGGCACCCTTGCCCACGTACACCACATCGCCCGGCGTAATAAACGCCTCGCGGCGCACCTGGGGCGCAGGAATCTGCAGCATGGATTCCTGAGAGCCTACCGGCAGGCCAAGCGTACCCGCGGCATCGGCAAACGCATCAAGCTCCTGCGGCGTGCCCGTAAAGCTGATCGTGCAATTTGCCTGCGTGAACACGCGCTTGCGCACGTCATTCAGGCGAACCACCAGCTCATCAAAACGCTCGTCGAAGTGGTCGAGCAAATCCTTCAGGAACAGGTAGAAGTCGACGCCATGAAGCTGCTCGTCGAGCACGCCCGACGTATACAGGTACGAGGAAATGCGCGAGGCAGCCTTGGTATGGCCCATGCCCATGAACGCCTGCTCCATGTCGATGCGCTTCTGCACGAGCGCGTCACGCACGCGCGCCTTGTCGTTGAAATCGGTGCGCTCCCACACCTCACGCGGAATGGATGCAAGGGAATCAAGTTCTTCTGAAAGGGCGCTTGTGGAAACGACGAACCGCGGCGTGATGTCCTCGGGATCCTTGCTGTTCACGTGCACTTCCGCGAAGAAGCGCAGTGCGCCCAAATGCTCACGCGTCCACACGTCCACCTGAGCGGCGGAGCGCGTATCGGTACCCAGCACGCCTAGCAGCTGCGCCATGACCTCAGCATAGGGTATGTCTTCCCAGGTAAGGCCATTCATGCCGAAGTAGGCGTACAGGTAGTTGATGCCACGCGTGGGAATGTCGTGATACAGATACGGAAGCGGTAGGTCGTCGCGCCGCACCGTTTCCGGATCGGGAACCGCGGGCCCAATGTCGCTCACATGCAGCTGCGGCAGCGTGGAGAGCGCCTCGGGGGAATCGGGAGCCTCCTGACGAGCACGCAGCGCTTCAACGTCAGCATGCACCTGCGCTCGGTCTTCCTCGCCCATAGCCTGCTCGCGCTCGACAAGCTCCTTGGCTTCCTCGGCAGCGGCACCCTCTTCGGACGTAGCCTGCAAATCCACGAGCGCCTTGTGGTCGCTACGCAGCACCAGGCTTTCCAGCAGGTCTTCGAAGTAACGGCCCGCCAAACCCTCGCGCATATGCGCCAACGGCTCTTCGTAATGCAAATACGTCGTAACATCGTCATCGCTGTACAGCCAACCGGAAAGCGCGCTCATGGCCAGTGCTACGCCATCGGCCATGCCGCGGTCGCGCTCGCGCAGCGAAAACGCCATCTGGGCAAGAGAAGCCTGCAGCACATCGCGCGGAATGCCATCTTTCACCAGGCGCTTTGCCTCGGTCTCGATAACCTCCATGAACTTCTGCGCCACCTGAGGCTTCGCATTGCGCAGGACGAACATGGCACCTGGTTGCGCCTGGGCGTCCAGCAGATAGCCCGTAGCGTCGCCGCCCAGGCCAGCGTCGAGCACCGCACGCTTGATGGGCGATTCGTTGCCACCCATCAAAGCATCTAGCAGGATGTCGCAAGCCAGCACGCGCTCGAAATCATGCGACTCCCCCACCACGTAGGCAAGACCCACGCAGGCGTTATCGGGCGACGTCGTCATCTTTACCACGTTGTCGAGCGAAACGCGCGAATCGGCATGGCCCCGCGGATTGGGTGCCTCTTGCGTACGCGGTTCGCAGCAGCTCAGATAGCGCTCGTCCAAAAAGCCCAGCATGCGATCGATGTCGACATTGCCGTACAAGACGATGTACGAGTTATCCAAGCGATAGTGACGCGCATGCGTATCCAGGAACTGATCGTACGTAAGCTGGGGGATGGCACGCGGCGTGCCGCCGCTTTCGAACTCATAGCACGTGCCCGGGAAGAGCGCCCGGTTGACAGCGTGATACAGCACGCTTTCCGGGTCGGAAAGGGCACCCTTCATCTCGTTGAACACCACGCCGTTGTACGACAGGCGCTCGGTGCCATCCTCGCGCGGCTCCAGCTCGTAATGCCAACCTTCCTGCTCGAAGATAGCCTTGTCGGAATAGATGGCCGGATGCAGTACCGCATCCAGGTACACGTCCATAAGGTTGAGCAGGTCCTGCTCGTTCGTGCTAGCCACGGGGTACATCGTCTTGTCGGGGAACGTAAGGGCGTTCAGAAACGTCTGCATGCTCGTGCGCAGCAGGTTCACGAACGGCTCTTTCACGGGGAAGCGATCGGAACCGCAAAGCACAGAATGCTCCAGAATGTGGAACACGCCCGTGTCGTCGACGGGCGACGTGCCAAACGCTATGGAGAACGCCTTGTTCGTGTCCTCATTCTTCAGGTACAGCAGGCGCGCGCCACTCTGGGCGTGCCGCATGACAATGGCATCGCCATCGATTTCGGCAAGCGGTTCAACGCGTTCAACGCGAAAACCGTGCAACTCATCGTTAGGTTGAAGCATTATGCCTCCTTGTTAAATCGAATTTCGAGGGCAACTATAGCACTATGCCTGCTATAACCTATACGTCGTTGAGCAATGGTTGCGCTATGATGAGAGCATCAATCGAAAGGGGCTTTCATGGAAACACTGACAGACCGCCAGAAACTGATTGCAAACACACTCATCGATTGGGCACGCGAGCACAAGGGCGAAGCCGCGCACGACATGGTCATCGAGGAAAACGAGCTCGCGAAGCTCCTTGGCGATGCAAGCTGGAAACGCGCCAACAACGAAGACCTCTTCGTCCTTTGCGCATACTGCAGCCGCAAGGAATATCCCATGATTCCCCTGCTCGTAGTCATCCCAGGCCTGCGCAAACCCGAAAAGCCGCTCATGACTCACGCGTTCAAGGCAACGCTCCCCGCCGCGGAAAACGCCAAGCGCTGGGACGCCGCGCTGAAGGACATCAAGAAAACCAAGGTTGCCACCTGGGACGAATTCAAGAAGAACATGCAGCCCGCATCTGCGGAATAGCATTCTTCCCCACCTGGAAAAGGCGATGGGCCGGGCGGTCGAAACCGTCCGGCCCATCTTTCATGCGCATACGGCAGCGTGGGAGGGACACTACCGAAGTGGCATTCGCCCTACCTGGCTACTACGCGCTCTTACCCGCAATATGCTCGGCAGCCATCTTGCCCGTGAACACCGCGAAGCCCTGGCACGAGCCCTCGCAGATGGAAACATCGTAGGCGTCGCCGTAGATGCCACCCGCGTCGCAACCCGCAGCATACAGGTGCGGAATGGGCTCGGAATCCTCGTTGAGGACCTGGGCATGAGAATTAATCTTCATGCCGCCCACCGTCGAGAAGATGCCCACGTTCAGCTCGAAGGCGTAATACGGGCCCGACTCAAGCGGGAACAGGTACTCGGCAGCCTTCGCGAAGTCCTCGTCGACGCCCTTGGCGCAGAACCCGTTGTACTTCTCGATGGAGGCCTTCAGCTTGTCGGCATCAAGGCCAAGATCCTTAGCCAGGTCATCGAGCGTCTCGCACTTGTGAATGGCATCGTTGCCCGCCTTGACCTGAGCATCGTATTCATTCCACAGGTCGGTAAGAGGCTCGCCCGCATGGATGTACTCACCGCAGCCAAACGTGCCGCCATTCTGGTACATATTGTCCATCTGCGCCTGCGTCACAATGGAGATCACGCGATCCTGCATGCTCTGGGCATTGCCCGAGAAGCTGAAGTTGCGCTCAGCGTAGTACTCGTTCACGAAGCGATCGCAATCCTGGTTGATCCAGAAATACGGCTGAAACGCGGAAGCGCAGTACAGATGGGTGCCGTAATCGATACCGGGGATGCAGCCACCGTAGAACACCAGGCAGCCCGGAGAGGGAGCAAGGGTGCCGCCCGCCTGACGAGCCGCATTGATGCCGAAGCCGTTGCGGTCGCCCGCGCCCATGGGCTGGATGCGCTTGGGGTTCTTGCCGAATTCCTCGAGCAATTCGGGGCTATCGGAATAGCCGCCCGTTGCCAGCACGACGCCCTTGGAGGCGTTGTACTGCACGTACTTGCCGCTTTCCTTGGCGATGATGCCCGATGCGGCGCCGTCCTTCACGACGATGTTCACCGCTTCGGAATTCAGCACCAGATCGGCGCCGGCGTTCTTCACGGCAGCCGTCCACTGCTCCACATAGGGCTTGCCCGAAAGCTCGCCCTCCTGGTAGTCGTACTGATGCCAGGTGTTGTACTCGTTGTTGCACATGGTGCCGACGCCCTTGAACTTAATGCCCACGCTTTCCATCCAGTCGATGTCGTTAGCCGACTCGTCGATGTACGCGCGGAACAACGTGCCGTTGGCGTACCAATGATGGTAGTCCATAGCCTGTGTAAACAAGTCATATCCCAGATCGGGCGGATTCTTGCCCGCTTCCTTCTGAATATGGCTGTTGATGGCGAACAGGCCCTCGGTGAACATCGTGGTGCCACCCGTGGCGGAATGCTGCTCCAAGATGGCAACGTTCAAGCCCAGTTCGGCTGCGCGCGTGGCCGCCGACATCCCAGCGCCGCCAGCGCCCACGACCACAACGTCGTAGTCCTTCGTTTCGGAAATGTCGTAATTCTTCTGCTCGAGATACGTCTTCTCACCCGACGCGGAATCCGCACTAGAGGAAGCAGTCGTGCTCGCCTGCTCCTTGGGGCTGCAGCCCGCAATCCCCATCATGGCCGCCGCACCCGTAAGCGCAGCACCCGATAGGAAGGCGCGTCGATTCATTTCCAATGCCATGTAAATCCCTCCTTGAATTTCCCTTGTCCGCCCCCTTCCGGCGGACGCCCCTATCATGGCCTCCCCCGCGCACCGCATTCCACGACCAGACAGTACGAATAACCGAAAATTGGGTATTTCACCCTAAAAGGTCGACCTTTGCGACATGCCCCTTTTCACCAATTCGCGTACAATTCGGGTGGGAGGAACAATGAAAGAAAGCGCATTGCTTGCGTGCGATAGCGGAGGCGAAAAGAGCCGTACCTTCGCTAATCGAGCCTGGGAGGTTTTGGGCTTCGGCACGCATTACACATGGCTCTTCTGCGTCGTTTTCGGCACCGTAATCTACAGCGAGTCGCCCTCGCCCACCATTTCGGCATGGTCGCGCCCCCTCTTCATGGCAGGCCTCGCCATCGCGTATACGTGCATGTTCTTTATTCGCTCCACCCGCTTCGCAACCATTGCGCGCAATCGGAACGCCATCATCGTCGCCGGCGGCATGGAATCGCTTGCGACAATATTGCTCGTTGCGGCCATTGCCTATTCCAGCATCCCCATCATCGCCATCGCAGCCTGCCTGGCGGGCATGTCGAACGCCTTCATCATGATTGCCGGCAACATCGTCTGGTCACGCATTCGGTCGGAACGCGTCATGATTCACCTTACCGCCGGGGCACTCATGGCCGGCATACTGTACTTCCTGTTCAGCGCAATGCACCCGCTCGCGGCATGCACCATCGTCTGCGCCCTGCCCCTTATGGGAACCATCATCCTGGCAGGCACCAGAAACGCGAAGCAACGGCCACCGTCGTTCCGCCGCGTCGACCCCACCAGCGGAAAGGCCCCCACGCGCCTGCTCATCTTCATGATTTGCGTAAGCTTTGCCTGGGGCGCCGCGCTCGGAGCGCTCTATGCATGGGATTTCGCGGGCCAGGCAACGGGAGGAGCCTCGTGCATGATGCTCGGCGCGCTCGCGGCCTCCATTCTGGCCTTCACGATTGCCGCGCGCGTTACGCCCACGCACATGCTCAAGCGGTTCAGCCAAGCGGGAACCTTCGCCCTCATGGCGGGCACTGTCCTCGCCCTCATCGTACCCAGGGAATACTACGCGTTCGCCTGCGCATTCGCTACGCTGGGGTTCGTGCTGCTCGACTTGTTCCTGTGGTACCTGAACGCCGATTTGGTATCGCGTTCGGGCAGATCGCCCCTCGACGTGCTTGCGCGTGCATGCGCCACGGAATGGCTCGCCGCGCTCGCAGGCTACCTTGCCGCAGGCTATACGGTGCAAGTCTCCGAACAGGGCATTCAAGCGGCAACCATCATCCTGTTCGCCTTCTGCGCCCTGCTTTTGGCATTCGCCCAGTCGTTCGTGTTCACATCCATCGAAGCCCTGCAGCTCATCGACGTGCAGGAACCCGATCATCACGATAGCCTGGAAGACGCCTGCAGTTCGCTCGCCGAAGAGCATTCGCTTTCCGCCCGCGAGAGCGAGGTCATGCTGTATCTGGCCTACGGTCGTTCGGTTCCCTACATCCAAGACAAGCTCACGCTGTCTCAGAGCACCGTAAAGACGCACGTGCGCAACATCTACCGGAAGCTGGGCGTCGACGGAAAGCAATCGCTCATCGACCTAGTGGAAGACGTTTCGGAACAGCGCGCGAGCAGAAAATAGAAAAGCCGGGGCGCAGCACTCCCCGGCTTGGCAATTGGCATCTAGTCGAAATCCTTGACAGAGCCTTCGCTCGCGAAGAACGTGGCATCGGAAAACAGGTCCTCGATGCTCTCGCCTTCTTCCGTAAAGGGGACGTGCAGGAACTCGTCGATCGTGGGAACCAAGTCGGAGCAATCGACGTAATGCGCCTTCTCGTTCAACTCGTTGGTGTCTTGCACGCGCCATGCGTGCGAATTGACATCGGTAAGGTAGTACGTATACACCCCTACCTGCATATACGCCGCGTGACTCACACGAAGATACGTCTTCAGGTCGTCAATCGTGGCAATATCCAATGCTTCTTCGGCACGCTTTCCCATGCAGCATCCCTTTCTCCCTGGACGAATATAGGGAAATGATACCGCACTTGAGCGCATTCATTCGCGACATGCGCCAAGGCGGTCAGCAAATGGGGCGCGTAATTACGACGGAGCTATTTAGTGGTACGACTAGCGCGCTGAATGCGGAAGATGGTATGACGCTCCACGGGGAACGGAATATCGAACGCGTAAAGCTCCATGGTGCGATTCGCGCAGTTCACGGGCATCTCGAGCGGCTGCGGAGAAGTCGGCTGCCACTGCGGCCGTTCGCGCTCGTCGATAGTAACCTCTTCGTAGGGCATATGGCACACGTTCAGTGCCAGGCACGTGCGCACCGGCTCGTGCGGGGCAAGCACCTCGAGCTCGCTACCCTCCCAGAAGCGGTTGCGGCACAGACCCACCACACGCCACACATCGCCCTTGGACTCGCATTCAAGCACGTCGAACGCCCAATCGTACGGGCGGATGTATGCATCGCTCTCGGGCGTCTGATGCGCGGGGCCAAAGTAGAAGCCCGTGCCATAGGGGCGGTGCGATACGGTTTCCAGCTCGCCCGCGAATGCGGCTGGGTCGGCGCCATCGAGCACCTGACGATACGCGTTGACCACCGTGGCAACATAGAAGGCGCGCTTGTTGCGACCCTCGATCTTCACCGAATCGACCCCGATGCGACGCAGCTCGTCCAGATGGGCAAGCATGTTCATGTCCTTGGCGTTCAGCATGTAGCTGCCGCGCTCGTCTTCCTCCACGGGGAAGAACTCACCCGGGCGCTTTTCCTCCACCAGGGAATACTTCCAGCGGCAGGGCTGCGTGCAATTGCCATCGGTGGCGCTGCGACCGGTAAGGTAATCGCTAATGAGGCAGCGGCCGGAAATGGCCATGCACATGGCACCATGCACGAACACTTCCAGCTCAAGCTCACGCGGAAGCTCCTCGCGCATGGCGGCGATGTCGGCTAGGCTCATCTCGCGAGCGCACACGATGCGCGACGCGCCCAGCTCGTGCCACACCAGAGCCGACTGGGCATTCGAGACGCTTGCCTGAGTGCTCACGTGAATCTGCACGTGAGGAGCGTACTGGCGCGCCATGCGCAGCGCGCCCAAATCGCTTACCAGCACCGCATCAGCGCCCGCTTCGTCAATGGCCTGCAAATAGCGGGGCAGATCGTCGAAATCGGCTCGATGCATCTGGGCGTTCACCGTAACGTGTACACGCACGCCATGGTCGTGAGCATACCCCACGACCTGCGGTAAATCCTCCAAGCTGAAGTTGGTTGCACGCTTGCGCAGCCCGAACTTGTCGGTAGCCAGGTACACGGCATCGGCACCGAAGCGAATAGCGTAGGCAAGCTGCTCCCACCCGCCCGCCGGAGCCAAAAGCTCGGGGGCGGGGTGTTCCTGGGAATCCTTATATGCGCCGTAGGCAGCGCCCAAGCTGGAAAACGTCATCTATTTCATCTGGGAGCGAACCGTGGTAACGGCCGCTTCCATCCTTACGTTGGCAGCCTGCTCGAGGAAGGACGCAATGGGCTTGCTGGCGCGCTTGGCGAATGCCAGGGCCTCGGCGTACTCGTCGAAGGAGATGGTGGACTTCTCGCCCGTGGAGCGAACCTTCAGCTCCAGCTCCTGGTTGGCAACGCCACGCTTGCCCACCACGATCTGCAGCGGCCAGCCCATGAGGTCGGCTTCGGCGAACTTCACGCCAGGGCGTTCCTTGCGGTCGTCCAGAACCACTTCCACGCCCAGCTCGGCCAGCTCGCGCGCCACTCGCTCGGCCACCGGCTGAACCACGTCGTCGCCTACCACCAAAGGCAGCACGCATACGTGCGCAGGAGCAACGCTTGCAGGCCAGGCAATGCCGTATTCGTCGCTATGCTGCTCCACGATGGCGGCCATGCAGCGAGACACACCCACGCCATAGCAGCCCATGATGAACGGCTGTTCCTTGCCGTTTTCGTCGAGGTAGGTGGCACCCATGTTCTGGCTGTACTTCGTGCCCAGCTGGAACACCTGGCCCACTTCGATGCCGCGGCACATGCTCACCGGCTTGCCGCACTCGGGGCAGGTATCGCCCTCGCGCACCGTACACAGGTCGGCCCATACGTCCACGGTGAAATCGCGACCCTGCTCGGCACCCACATAGTGGAAGCCGTCTTCGTTGGCGCCAACCACCCAATGGGCAATGCCCTGCAGGCTGCTATCGGCAACGATGCGCACGCCCTGGGGCAGACCCACGCAGCCGATGGAACCCTTGGGCAGACCAGCTGCCTCGAGCTCCTCGTCGGACATAAGCGCAAAGCCATCGATGGTACGCTCGGCCTTGAGCTCGTTCAGCTCGTGGTCGCCCGGCACGAACAGGGCAATGGGGTTGCCCTCGGCGTCCTTGCCCACCATTGCCTTCACGGTAGAGCTTTCGGGGCAGTTCAAGAACGCGGCGAGCTCGGCAATGGTATGCACGCCCGGCGTTTCGATCTTCTTCAGTTCGGTTTCCGCGTATTCCGTGGGATGCGGCAGGCACGCGGCCACTTCGCTATTCGCAGCCCAGCCGCACGTGCAGCTGGCAAGCTCGGCTTCGCCAGCGTCGGCCAGAGCATGGTATTCGCACGTAACGCTACCGCCAATCTGGCCCGAGTCGGCCTGCACAGGACGGAAGTCCAGGCCCAGGCGCTCGCAGATGCGGGCGTAGGCATCGCTCATGTCGTCGTACGTCTGCTGCAGCGATTCCTGGCTTGCATGGAAGCTGTACGCATCCTTCATGATGAACTCGCGGCTACGCATGAGGCCGAAGCGCGGGCGAATCTCGTCGCGGAACTTCGACTGGATCTGGTACAGCGTAAGGGGAAGCTGCTTATAGGACTTCAACTCGTTGCGCACCAGGTCGGTAATGAGCTCCTCGTGCGTGGGGCCCAGGCACAGGCCATGGCCGTGGCGGTCTTCCATGCGCATGAGTTCGGGGCCGTAGTCGTCCCAGCGGCCGCTCTCATGCCACAGCTCGGAAGGCTGCAGTTCGGGCATCATGATTTCCTGAGCATCGATGGCGTCCATTTCCTGGCGCACGATGTTCTCGATCTTCTTGATGACGCGCCAGCCCAGCGGCAGGAAGCTATAGAGGCCCGTTGCGCTCTTGCGCATCATGCCAGCACGAAGCAGCAGCTGGTGGCTGACGATGTCGGCATCGTTGGGAACTTCTTTAAGCGTGGGCGCATACAGCGCGCTCATGCGCATAATCTGAGTCATCTGGAATCCTATCTGTCTACAACGCGCCTATATTAGCGCAAACACACGGCGCGCCTAGCATTTTCAACGAATGAGCGAACGTGAGAGCCCGACAAGCGTCTACTTCTGCGGAAGCTTGGCGATTTCGGCCATGAGCGCTTCGACGATCTGGTCTTCGGGAACCTTGCGCAAGGTGCTTCCGCCCTTGAAGATGACGCCCTGCCCTGCCCCGCATGCTACGCCAATATCGGCATCGGCCGCCTCGCCGGGGCCATTCACCACGCAGCCCATGACGGCCACCTTGATGGGGTTTGCCACAGTGCGCAGGCGTTCGTCGACTTCCTTGGCCAAGCCGATGAGGTCCACCTGGCAGCGGCCGCAGGTGGGGCAGCTCACCAATTCGGGGCTGCGACGACGCAGGCCCAGCGCCGAGAGCAACGACCAGCAGGCATGAATTTCCTGCACCGGGTCGTCGGTAAGCGAAATGCGCATGGTGTCGCCAATGCCCTCTTCCAGAAGGATGCCCAGGCCAGAAGCGGATTTCACCAAGCCCTGGAAGAGCGTGCCCGCTTCGGTAACGCCAATATGCAGCGGCACCTGGGGCAAGCGACGGGAAAGCAGGCGATACGCAGCCACCGTGGTGGGCACGTCGCTGGCCTTCGCCGAAACCACCAAGTCGGTAAAGCCCCTACCCTCGAAGTACTCCACGTAGCCCGCGGCGCTCTCCACGAGCTTTTCGGGCAGCGTAAGGTCATCGCGCTCGGCAAGGGCATCGTCAAGCGAGCCGGCATTCACTCCCACGCGAATGGGAATGCCCGCTTCGCCTGCGGCATCGATGACGGCGTCAGTCTTGGCCAGGCCCCCGATGTTACCGGGATTGATGCGCAGCTTCGCCGCTCCCCTACGGGCTGCTTCGATGGCAATCTGCGCATCGAAATGAACGTCGGCCACCACGGGCAACGGGGACTCCTCGCAGATACGTTGGAACGCGTCGAGACAATTGCGTCGCGGAATGGCAACACGCACGATTTCGCAGCCCGCATCGGCCAGACGCCGAATCTGGCTAAGATTAGCCTGCACGTCGTCGGCGGGCATGCACGCCATGGACTGCACGGCACACGGAGCGCCCCCGCCCACGGGCACCGACCCAACCATAACCTGACGCGTTTGCTGACAAGGTTTCACCGATTACCCCCAATTCCCGAAAATGAACCGTTGAATGTCCTGATTGAGCATGACCACGAACAGCAGCATGAACAGGGCCATGCCCACCATGCTCAACCGATTTATGGCAGTTTGCCCCACGTTGCGACGTCGAATGCGCTGGTAGATTTCCACCACGAAGCGGCCGCCATCCAAAGGCGGGATGGGCAGCATGTTCATAATCCCCAGCGACACGGAAATCATAGCCGTGAACATGGAGAACGAAATGAGGCCAGCTTCGGCTGCACTCTTCGAGAGCACCGCGATGCCCACGACGCTCGTGGAATCGGAAACCGTCTGAGCGGCCGTTACGGGATTGAATAGCTGCCCAACGGCCATGATGACCATGCCGATGTAGCTAAGCCCCGCCATGATGGCACGCAGTGGATCTACCTGGATATGCACGGTCTCGCCCGCGGAATTCGTGGCGTCAACACCCACGAACGAATAGACGATCACGAATACGAGCAGGGCAAACAGCAAGTTCACACCCGGGCCCGCCAACAGAATGACGCAGCGCTTCCAAAACGGCAGGGAGCGGTACTGCTTGCTGCGCTCCTCGCTCAGGAACGCCTCCACGTCACTAAGCGGCGGACGCGGATCGCCTTCCTTGTACGAGCCGCCATCGCACGCCGCTTTCGACGACAACGTGCGATACGTGTTGTACTTGTCGCTCCTACGTGGGCCCGCGATGGTTCCCCATTCCGAAAGCTCGTCGAGCGCGTGATACGCCTCGTCGTCGGAAATGCCCAGCTCTTGGGCAACATCTTCCATGTTCACGACGCCGCGCTCGCGTACGAAGGCCAACGTGCCCGCCAAATGCGGGCTTTCTTCGCCCGCTTCCATGCCGCAAACGCGGGCGTAACCACCCAGGGGCACAGCCGTCACGCCAAAGCGCGTGCCCTTGAACATGAAGCCCACACGCGGACCGGGCAGACCGACCATGAACTCGGTGACGCGCACTCCAAATGCGCGCGCAGCCAGAAAATGGCCGCCCTCATGTATCACGACGAGAATGCCAAGCACAATCGCGCAATACAGAATCATCAGCAAGACATCCATGCACGAAATCCTTTCAAGCCCTCATATGGGGCGAATCGCTATGCCTTGCCATTATAGAAGCCCGCATGCCCACGCGCCCAAGCAGTCGTAAAAGCCCACGATACCGTAATCCAGCTGATGCAGTCCCCCACCCTAGCCAGCCAGCGCGCCGTTACGTTCCTGTTGCAACAAACCTAGCCAACGCACAACACATGACCTATATACCGCCTTATTTTTCTCGGGTCGGCAACGTCTTCTATTCGCTTTGGTCTATTTTTCTGTACTTTATGAGTTTACTTTTTTGTACCAATGACTATAATCTGAATCAAATGCAGCACTTAAACGCAACACACACCCTCGTGGGCTTGCTCACGTCAGACACCTATCGCCTGCTTCAGCTCTTGAGCAAACTACAGGTAGGTACGGTGGATGGTGAGCGAGTCCGCGAGAGCCAGGAAGAGATCGCCGAGCTCTTCCACGTCAGCAAAGGAAAGCTGAACCCGCTCATGCAGGCATTGGTTGCGGTTGGGTGCATTCAGAAGTACCGCGCGCGAAGCGGCTACGTCGTAACCCCGCTGGGAACCCAAGTAATCGACTACATCGATCAGCTCAATGCCATGGAACAGGAACAGCAGCAATCCAAGCTGGCGTAGGTACGGTAGTTGGGGTTGGCAGCGTGGAGAGGGGCTCCCATGTTCCTATCGTCCAAACGAGTGTTTGCGGGTAAGGGAAATCTAAAACAAGAGCCGTTGTGCCCATATCTCTCAAGCGAGGGTGGGTATCGCAGCATGAATGCGAAGCAGTCAGATATGGCCCAGACGGGCCCCATTCCGCGTATACAGAGCACGGGTCCCATGCGCCCCTTCGCACGCATGCGCAGCGTAAACGTGCAGGCAGCCATGATGCAGCACTTGCTCTAGCAGCGCGCACAACCGAATAAACCCCCTAGGCGCCCGGCGTTCCTCGGCTGGGCGCCTTACTTTATGCGCCCCAACGTACGCCCGCCCCACGCTGGGGCGTTATTCGCTCTGAGTAAAGCCCTCGTAATAGCTCGCCGCGAACGACTGGCGCTTGGAAAGCTGCTGAAGCGACGTATACTTTCCGCCGGTCAGCTCGCTGGCGATGGCGCTATAATCGCTACCCCCTACGCAGCGTTCGTAGGCAAGGGCAAAGTATTCGGTTGCAGAATCTACGCCCTCGTATGCGTTGAAGGCATTAAGCGCCGTGTCGTATCCCGCAAGGTACATATCCAAGGCGGCAGCGTAATCGGCCGCCTCCCCGCTACCCGACAACTCGCCGTAGGCAAATTCGATCTGCGTACGCGTGTCACTCCATGCTGTACCCTTGGCCTGCGCATACGCGTACAGGGATTCAAAGCGATCGCCACTGAGCATGAACAGACCATAGTATTTCCCATCGCATGCATTGGGCTCGAAACCGCTTTCCTGGCGAATATTGCCCATGATGGCCGTAACATGCGCGGCGTCGAGGCCTTGCGCGAAGAGGTACTGGGAGACGATGTCCTCGTCGGCAGCATCGTCGTCATCATCGCCTTCAAGCGGCTCGCTTTCATCGCGAACATCGGTGACGACCCCGTCCGCAGGCTGGTCGTTGGGCTGCTGAGTGCACGTAACGACAATGCCGGCAACGGCAAGCACCAGCAAGACCGCAATCACCGCAAGGCCCAAGGCCAGAGAGCGACCAGAATCGACCCCTGGCGCAGCACGACGAACGCTCGGACGACGCATCTTGCTTTCCCGTGAACCCATACGCTCCCCTGCCCCCGAATGGCGTTGGCACGATGATACGGCACGCGCAGAGCACGAACAAGGGACGAGTGAACGGGGGCGGAGGTTAGTTCACGGTTTCGCTCACGCAAAGCCCCTACTCATTGCATGAACAAACCTCCGTCCCCCGCTCACGCCCACGCCCTCACGCACGCAAAAGGCCCGCCGCAGGAGGCAGCGGGCCCGGCATGCAGCCCTGGGAGGGGGGCGGGCTGCATATGGAAGGCGAATCGCTAGGCGCCGAGCACCTGACCGATGGTATAGCCCATCAGGCAGTTGCGCGTATGCGACAGGCAGTTCAGGTTATGCGGATAGGTGTTGTAGAACATGCCACCCGACGTGAGGCCCGCAGCGAACAGGCCCTCGATGGGGTTGCGGTCATGGTCGAGCACGCGGCACTCGGTATCCACCAGCAGGCCACCCGCCGTGCACAGGCCGTCGGCGAATTCCTTGGTGGCGTAGTACGGAGGCGTGTCGAGCGTCATCATCATGTCGCCCGGGAAGTTGAAGTCCTCGTCCTTGCCCGCAGCGGCCATCTCGTTCCAACGCTTCACCGTGGCAACGAGGGCATCCGCCGGCACGTCGAGCTTCTTCGCCAGCTCCTCGATGGTATCGGCCTGCACGGCGTTGGGGCTCGTTGCAGCGGCAACCCACACTTCCTTGGGACCGTAGCAAGAAGAGCTGGGCGTCCAAATCTTGTCAATCTTCGTAGCCAGGGCGCTATCCACGATGTAGTAGTCGTATGCCTCGGGCTGCGCCTGGATGGCCAGGGCCAAATGGCCATAGGGCTCGTACTCGGGCGTGAAGCGCTTGCCCAGCTTGTTCACGCGCATGTAGGGCATGAGCTGCTCGGGGTCGAGCATGATGGCCTGAGGGAACTCATCTTCCGCCGCACCCACGGCCAGGCCCATCTGATGGCCGTCGCCCGTGTTGCCAAACGCACCGGTGAGCCAGGAGCCAGGCACGCTACGCGGACGGCAGCGCTCCTTGAGCATCTGCTTGTTGAACTCGTAACCGCCCGTTGCGAGCACCACGCCCTTAGCGCAGTTGTACTTCTCGTAGCCATCGCTGCTCTTCACGATAACGCCCGTGACCTTGCCCGAAGAATCCTGGACGAGCTGGCACGCAGGAGTGTTGTAGCGGATCTTGACGCCCGCCTTCTCCAGGATGCCGGCCAGGATGCCCGCAAGCTCACCAGCAGGATACGGCAGGTTGATGGACGTGTTCCACGAACGAGACAGCGAGGTCTTATCGTACTGCTCGCGGAAATCGGGGAAATCGCCCGCGGCGAACGTGAGCTTGTAGTCATCGAGATTCTGGTTGTCGAAATGCCCGATGTACCAGTCCACCGCCTCGCTGCACTTCTCAATCCAATGCTTATACAGCGTCATGTCGCCCTGGAACGCGCAGTCGATCATGGCGTCGGCCAGGAAGGCATCGGTGTCGTACGTCATGCCCCAATGCTGATGCACCTTGGTGTTCAGGCCGCCGATGGTTGCGGAGTTGTAATTGCCCGTGGACTGCTTTTCCACGGCGACCGTGTTCAGGCCAGCTTCTGCGCAAGCCAGCGCAGCGGCATCGCCCGCAGGGCCCAGGCCGCACACCACGACGTCAACGTCATGCTCGGCAACGAAATCGGTGATGGTCTCGGAAACGAAGGCGATCTGGCCTTCGCCCGCAGCACCTACCTCGATCTCCTCCACGACGGGCCAAACGGCCTTGCTGGGGTCGGTGGTCTGCATGGCCCCCGACACAGCGTTGGTCGTCGTCTCGGCGACTTTCTCGCTGGCACCCTTCGGGCTGGAGCATCCCGTAATGCCCATAGCGGCTACGCCAGCCGCTGCCAGAGCGCCCGTGAGGAATCCGCGACGGCTCACGCCCGTCTGCTCGTTGCTGTTCTCTTGGTTCATTCTTTCCCTCCTTGTCCTTTGGGCACCTCCCCGTGCCCACTGCCCGCATCATGCCCCTCGAGGAGGGCCTGATGCATCTACCGAAAGGGTAGAAAACCATAAACTCGCAGGTGAATTCAGCGCGTTCGGACAACCTCGACGAAGCCGATGCGTTACTATGGGCGAAGGACAAAGCGACGGTCGCACGGCAACGCCATCGCATTGCGGGAGGATTCAAGTACATGCAATCGAAAGGGACGCATGCGTCAACCCAATGGGAAGGCGCGCTAGAGACGCTACGCGTAGGCGTAGGGTCCTCTTTCCTATGGGCGTGGGGCTTTCTCTGCTACCTCAGCCCCGCCATGTTTCCCTCGCAATTCGATTCGTCCACGAACGTGGGCCTCGAGAATGGGTTCTTCGCATCGCAAGGCGTAGTCGTCCTCTTCGCCATAACGCTCCTCGTCATCTCGCGCCTGCGAACGATTCGCGTGCACCGGGGCGTGCTGTTGGCAGCGGCCCTTGCCACCTGCACCTCCTCCGTGGGCGTATCATTTGCGCTCAACGCCAACCTGCAGGGGCTCATGATCGCTTGCGGCGCCATCGACGGCATAAGCGTTACCCTGCTCAGCTGCGCATGGGGCGCCCGATTCAGCCTGGGAACGAAGCGCACGCGGCCGCTGGTGGTTATATCATTCCTGCTCGCATACTTGGAATACCTGGTCGTGCCCCTTATCCCCTCGCCCATCGACGACATCATCATCGTGCTGCTGCCCATAGGGTCCTGGCTGCTCTGGAGGATCGATGCGGGTGCCCGTCACGCCCAAACGTTCGACGTCTTCCCCACCACGACGCAGGCAGGGAAAATGCCGGGCGAAGTAAGTGCAGGCGCATGGGAGACCCGCCTTCTGCCCTGGCGCCAGATCGCCATCCTGATAGCTGCCTCATTCGTAGGCAACCTGGTGAGCTCGTTCCTCATGGGAACATCGTACGAGCTTGCCACCACGCTCTTCAGCATGGCCACCATCATCTGCGCGCTCATCGCCACCATGTCACTTGTGCCGCTTGCCTATTCCGACGACACCCTATCCGTGCCCAGCCTCTACCGCCTTACGCTGTCGTTCACCGCGGTAGGCCTTGTGGGAATACTGGTGTTCGGGGAAAGCGCCTTTGGCGTAGGCGGCATGTTCACGAATGGCGCAGCGTTCTTCCTGCAGGTAATCGTATACGTCGTCATCACCCAGAGCATCCAGGAAGAGGGGCTTTCTCCCCTGCTGGCATTCGCCGTAGGCCAGGCCCTCATTTCAGGCGTCGTGCTCTGCGGACACCTCATGGGAAAGCAGCTGCCCGCAATGCTGCCCGGCGACATCCCCACGCTCTCCGTCATCTGCGGGGCAAGCATGCTCCTGCTGTTCTTCATGCTTATCGCCCAAACGGAAAGCCTGGCATCGACCACTCATGCGACCCCCGAAAGCACGTCTGCCACACCAGTCGAACCGCCACACGAGGAAACCAGCGAAAAGGACATCCTGGAAGAACGCATGACGCGCATCTGCGAGGAGCACGGCCTTACGAAGCGCGAAGCAGAGGTATACCGCTATCTAGCGCGCGGACGCAGCTTGCCCTACATTGCCGACGCCCTGTTCGTAACCACGGGCACGGTAAAGACGCACACCACGCACATCTACCGCAAGCTCGGCGTGAGCTCGAAGCAGGAGCTCATGGACATGCTCGAGGAAACGCACTAGGCGCGTGAACAGGGGACGGAAGTTTGTTCACGCAAGCAAGACCAAAACCCAATGCTAGCAACGCGAACAGGCCTCCGTACCCTGTTTACGAAACGCCGCGCTACGAACGATCGGCAGAGGCAATGCCCAGCGGATCGTTGAACACGCGGAACGAATCGGAATGGGCGCTACAGATGAGCGTAAGGTCGTACGCGCACGCCATTTCAACCGTAAGGTCGGTGGGAACGGCTTTTGAAATGAGCATGGGAATATGCGCACGAATGGCCTTTGCCACCATGTCAGTGGGCACACGGCCGCTGGTGAACACCACGCACTTCGTAAGGTCCACCCCGTCGCGCATGGCGCAGCCAACCACCTTGTCGAATGCGTTATGACGACCCAGGTCTTCGCAGCAATAGAGAACCTCTTCGCCCTGAGCCAAATAGCAGCTATGAGCGCCATACGTGGCGCGATGCGCGGGCGTATCTTCTTCGAACTTGCGCGATAGCGCAAACACCTGCTCGACCGTCCAAGGGATGGGATTGAGGGGCACAAGCTCTTCGTCCTTCACGAACATACTGTTCAGATTGCTATTGAACGTGCAGCACGTGGCAACGGTGTCCACATGCTCATGATTGACGTTGGCCTCGCGGTCCTTCAGGTACACAAGCACGCGCGTTGCATGCTCGCACACCATGATCTGGTCTACTTCGTCTACCGAGGAAATCATGTCCTCCGTGCGCATGCGACCCAAGACCAGTTCGATCAGATGGTCAGCCGAACACATGAGGCGCATGGTAAGTTCGCCATTCACGAAGACGCGTACGGCGTTTTCGGTTTGAAGAAGCGTAGATGTGGAGGTGCGGGAACCATCGGCGAACACGTTCGTGCACGCACGGTCTTCCTGCTGGTTAATATCGTGAGACGCATCTATGGCCTGCATGGCCGCTCCTAAAGTAAAGGCACTGCTGAGCAGAAACTGCGCACATAATAGCGCATTGCAGCAGAGCGGACCAGGGGAAAGTCGATTTACGCGAACACGTCACGTATGCGAGCGCACAGCCCATCCCATGACACGGCCGTGGTGTCGAATGCGGCATGCGGCATTGCCGCTGCCTGGGCCAGAGCGGCCGCCAGATCGTACTCGAATTCGGGAAGATCGCCCTCGTAGGGCGTATCGACATCCACCATGCGCGGAGGCTTCACGTACAACACGGGCGCACCGGGCAGCGAACCCTGAAGCCACGGACGAATGCCCGGAAGATCGGTTACCACAACCGTGCAGCCACACGCGAGCGCCTCGATGACCACCAGGGGCAGGCCTTCATAGAACGAGGGAAGCACGAACACGTCGGAGGAACGATACAGCGAGACCAAATGATCCTGCGGCACCTTCCCCTCGAAGATGACCTGGGCCGCACAAGAATGCGACTGCGCAACGATATGGTCGTATTCCGCCTTGTCGCTATACCCGCCAACCAGGTGAACCTCCACGTGGTCGTACTCGTTGGATTCCGAAAGCCAATTCCTATCGAGGCAATTGAGGGCATTCAACAGTTGCGACACGCCCTTCTTCCGCCAGATCTTGCCCACGTAGGCGATGCGGAGCGTGCCATCGGAGCGACGCTCGGCGCCACCCGGCGAAAACACCTGGGCATTGTAGCCCGTTCCCACCACGGTGATGCGCTCGCGCGGAATGCCATAAACCTCGACGATGTCGTTAGCCTGGGCGTCGTGCAGGGCAAGCACGTGATCGAGGCGCGCCACGCCCGCGCGGATGTAGTCGCGCTCGAGCGGAATCTGGCGCATTTGGCGAATGTCGGTGCTGTGGCACACGGCCGCGATGGGGCACGACCAATCGCGATGCGCCATGACGGCACACACCAAATACAGGTGGTGACAAATGACCAAATCGGGCTGGAAGGTTTCCAGCACGTCATCGAACGCCCGGTTGAAGGCGTCCTTGAACTGGGTGACCATAAGCGGCGTGAGGTCGCGGTAGCGCGTGGCCTCGTACGGCATCACGTCGCTCATACCCACCACGGGGAACGGAAGCTCTTCGGTTTGGAACACCACGGGGCGGAAGAGCACGCCCTGCGGAAAAGAGGGGCGCTCGCCGGGAGCGATGCCGGCCACAACGGCCTGCTCCGCCCCCATGCGAGCGAACCCGCGAACGAGTTCTGCAAGATACACGCCACTGCCCGTGCTATCGGGCTTTTGAGCGGTGATATGCAGAATGCGCATACGCTATGCCTCTTTCTCTACGCGAAAGCGCGGGTCGAGCGCCACATGATCGAGACGCGCCATGACCACGTCTTCCACATCCATGCAGGGAGCGGTCTTGATGTCGCTTTGGAACACCACGCGCTCGTACTGGCCGCAATCGTCGCACTTCTGCAGACGATGGGCCGAATCGCCCTCGATGTGGAAGTAATGCAGGTGACCCTGGTTCTTCTGACCGCACACGCCGCAACGAATGCGCTCGTAGGGCCACTGGCAACCGCACGACGAGCAAAATTGCTCGCGGCCGCTGGCGCCCTGCGCACCACCATCATGAACGATGGAGGCACCGGCAGGCGTTCCGCACACGGGGCATGCCACGGGGGCATCGCCCGCTCGACGGTTCACCTCGTCGCCCAGAACAACCATAACGGCTTCCTGGGCAACCTGCAGGTAGGGACGCAGCACAGCACGCACGACAAGCGCCGCCACATTGGCGGGCAGTTCGGCAGGAACGCCGAACTCGTCGATGCGCACCAGGAAGTCCTCCAGGAACGCCATGGGGTCATGCCCCGCCAGGGAAAGGTCGGCCTTCTGGCAGAACGCTTCCCAGTCGTACGCGGCGAGCGCCGTGGCTGCCTGATCGGCAAACCCTGCGTGCTCGGCCATGTAGGCGGCGACCTTCGCGGCAAAACCCGCGAACGACGCGGCGTCGATGGAGATGGGGGCATGGGCCAGAGCGGCCTCGCCATCCCAGTACCAGGCGCCGGCGTCTTCGGCGGCGGGCGCCTCGTAGCCACATTCCGCAGCTACGAGGTCCGCCTGCTCCTGCTGAATCGCGAAGAGCCCTTCGAAGAACTCAAGCCGTGCCCGGTCTGCCGCCTCGGCATCGTTGGCATATGCTTCAACGGCTTCGTGAACAAGCTTCAGATCCATAAACTACTTCTCTTCCCGAACGACGACGTTCTTGCCGTCTTCGATTTCCTTGCGGGCCCAGAAGCCCCAGTGGTACAGAGCATCGGACTCGGCGACTTCGCCCTTGCCGAACATCAGCTTAATGGTACCGCGATAGGGCTGGAATACGCCAGCACCCAGATAGATGTGGGCGACGACGAAAATCACGAGCAGCAGGAAGAACAGGTCGTGGATGAAACGCATGACCTGCAGCGTACCCGCATCGGCGTTGAACACGCTCGTGCCCAGCCACAGCACCACACCGGAGATGGCCATGAGGATGCCACCCAGGATGAGCATACCGTCGGCAATACGCTGGCCGCTCTTCACTTCGTCCTGGTCAGGCATGTGAACACGTTTCGGCCCAAGCATGTAGGGCACAAACTTCAAGACGAACTCGAAGTCTTCCTTGGTCCACTTGGTGAAGTACTTGGCCAGGAACTCCTTGAACCCGCCGGGAGCGGCGATGGCGCTCACGATGGGAGCCAGGATGAAGATGCAGCCCACCACGCGGTGGCTGATGCGCATGCCCTGGGCCAGACCGGGGTTCCACGCGGCAAGCGCGGGAACGAACACGAACAGGCCGCTGATCATGAGCCAGATGCAGCTGAACACGACGATGCCATGGGTGACGCGCGTCTGCAGCGAATGGCGCTTGATATAACGTTTGGTTGCCATTATCGCTCACCAGCTTCCTTGTCGATGTGCTTGATAACCTCGCCGGTCTCAACGTCGATGACGTCGTGAGCCTTCTCGTCATAGCGCATCTCGTGACGCTTGTAGCCAACGCCCGTGAGGAACGACAGGCCCAGGCCGGCAACGAGAGCGGCAGCGCCCACGCCCGTAAGCGGCTTCATGAAGCCAAGAGCGTCGACCAGGCCGTTGCGCTCGGGGTTCTCAGGCAGCTCGTACTGCGAGATGGGGTACTTCAGCACCATGATCTGGTGCGTGCCACCCACTTCGGTCTCGCCGTACACGCGGGCATCCGTGAAGCCCTTCGCCTTGAGCACCTCGACGCGCTCGTGCGCGATCTTGAGCATCTCATCGCGGTCGCCGAACTGCAGCGCGCCAGGCTGGCAGGTGGTCACGCAAGCGGGCTGACGGCCCTGCTTGATGCGGTCCACGCAGCCGGTGCACTTGTTCACCACGATGCCGCCACCCACGACGTTCACGCCCGTGTGGCGCGGTACGTCGAACGGGCAAGCGCTGCGGCAGTACTGGCAGCCGATGCACTTGTCTTCGTCAACGGTGACGAAGCCGGTGGACTCGTCCACCGAAAGGCAGCCGCTGGGGCATACGGAAACGCAGCTGGGGTTGTCGCAGTGCATGCAAGCACGCTGACCAAATGCCCAGTTAACGCCATACTTCTTGCCATTGTCCGCCTCGTTGTAGGTGACGATGCGGCGCGTGGTGCCGTTCAGGTCGATGGGGTTCTGCAGCGAACCGGTGAACTCGCCGGCGTTGTATTCCAGGCTGGAAGGGAGATTGTTCCACGTCTTGCAAGCTACCTGGCAGCCTTTGCAGCCAGTGCACTTGGACGAGTCAAACAGAATAGCCTTATCGCTCATTATCGTTTCCCTCCTTATGCCTTCTCGATGTTCACAAGGAACGCCTTGTATTCCGGAATGAAGCTGTTCGGGTCACCGACGTTAGGCGTCAGATCGTTGGTCAGATCGCTGCCCGTGAAGGTGTTGGCCCAGCCCCAGTGGTGGATCATGCCGATCTCGTGCACGGTCTCGCCGTTAACCTGCAGCGGAACCAGACGACGGGTAACCATCGCGTACATCTTGATGTCGCCACGGTTGTTCCAGATGCGGACCATGTCGCCATTCTTGATGCCCTTTTCAGCTGCCAGCTCTTCGCTGATCTCGCAGAACTGCTTCGGCTGAGCTTCGTTCAGCGCAGGGCAGCAATGCGTCTGGCCACCGGTCTGCCAGTGCTCCGTGATGGAGTACGTAGTGGCAACGATGGGATACTCGCTGCGGTCGCCGCGCTTGACGCTCGGGTCTTCCGCGAACTGAATCATCGGGGACTCATTGCGGCCGTTCAGGATGTTGTCCGTGGGGCTCTCATAGGGCTCGTAGAACTCGGGCAGGGGCATGTCCTTCATGCCGCTGCTGAACAGACACGCGTTCTGTTCCCAGCGCATGATGAATGCCTTGTTGTTCGGCTCGACCTGAACCGTTGCACCGCTGGCATCGGTCTTGGTGGCGCCGAAGTCGGGCACGTCGTTCGTGATCCAGGAGTTGCTTGCGCTATCCCACTTCACGGCAACCTTCTCGGGATTCCACGGCTGGCCATTCATGTCGGCAGACGCGCGGTTGTAGATGATACGGCGGTTTGCAGGCCAGCTGAATGCCCACTTCGGATGCAGGTAGATGTCGCCGGGGTCGTCCTGGCCACGACGTGCAACGGGCTGCTGAGCCGGGTCGAGCGGAGCATCGTTGTTGTTGTAGAAGCCGCTGTAGATCCAGATGCCGCATGCCGTGGAGCCGTCGGCAGCCAGCTTCGCGAAGCCAGGCAGCAGGTCGGGCTGGTTCTTGTCGAAGTCGGTGGTGGCCACGTTATAGCCGTTGAGCTCCCAAGCGACCTTGCGGAAGTCAGCCTCGCCGTCGGTGTCGTAATCCCACTTCACCTTGGTGATGGGTTCGGGGCAGACGCCACCTTCCTTGTTGTAGAGCTCGACCATCTTCTTGTGCAGCAGGTTCATGATCTCAAGGTCGGTCTTGGTATCTCCCTGCGGCTCGATGGCCTTCTGACGCCACTGCAGCAGGCGGCCGGAGTTCAGAATGGTGCCAGGCTTCTCCACGATGGAGGCAACGGGCAGGAAGTAGCATTCCGTGCCGATCTTGGTGGCGTCCATGTCGGGCGCATCCCAGAAGCTGCCGGTTTCCGTCATGACGATGTCAGCGTTCACCAGCCAGTCCAGGTTCGCCAGGCTCTGGCGGATGGACTTGGTGTTGCCACCGGAGTGAGCCGGGTTCTGACCCAGGGCGAAGTAGCCCTTCATCGTGCCTTCGGCCATGTGCTCGAAGGTACGGATGCTCGTCCAGTTGCCGGGCTTGTGAACCTTGGGCAGCCAGCCATAGCCGTAATCGTTGTCGAACGTGGCGTTCTCGCCGAACCAGCTCTTCAGGAAGCTCACCATGAACTTGGGCTTATTGGTGTAGTAACCATCGGAGTAGGTCTCGTGAGCGCACCAGTCGGCTAGCGTGGGTGTGCTGTCCGCGTCGGGCCAATGCAAGTAGCCAGGCAGGTCACCAGGCATGATGCACATGTCCGTGCAGCCCTGTACGTTCGGCTCGCCACGCAGGGCGTTCAGGCCACCGCCAGGAACGCCGATATTGCCCAGCAGCAGCTGGACAATGCACATCGCGCGGGCGTTGTTGGCGCCGTAGTGATGCTGCGTCTGGCCAATGGCGTACAGGATGGTGCCGGCCTTGCCAGCTTCGCCCGTGCTGGTGTACAGCTCGTAGACCTGCTCGAGCGTTTCGGCATCCATGCCGCAGATGCTGGCAACGGTGTCGATGGTGTAGCGGGAGTAATGCTCCTTCATCACCTGGTACACGCAGTTGGGATCCTGCAGCGTGGGGTCCTTCTTGGGGGTCTTCAGCGTGGGAGTGTCGAAGTGGGGCACGCCGTCCTTCGAAACCCAGCTGTAGGTGCCGGTCTCGGAGGTGTCCCATTCGGTCTCGGAATCCGTCTGATAGC
Source organism: Eggerthellaceae bacterium (assembly GCA_024691475.1). Classification (GTDB taxonomy): domain Bacteria; phylum Actinomycetota; class Coriobacteriia; order Coriobacteriales; family Eggerthellaceae; genus Denitrobacterium. The sequence goes on along the minus strand of JAILNP010000026.1, from coordinate 43,598 downwards.
CCCACGTGGTGGTGACATAGGATTTCGAGGACTCGTCCCAGCCCGTGAACTCACCCGTGGTGGGGTCGAAGCTGAAATCGGGATTGATCAGGTAAGAGATGTTGGTGTAGTTGAGGCAGTACTCATGCTGCCACTTGTCATGCTCCAGGATGTAGTTGATCATGCCGCCATAGAAGGCGATGTCCGTACCGGAGCGGATGGGGCAGTACAAGTCGGAAAGGGCTGCCGAACGCGTGTAGCGCGGGTCGACAACGATCCACTTCGCGCCAGCATCGAGGGCGCGATTGACCCATTTCATGGAAACGGGATGGTTCTCTGCGTTATTGGAACCGCAGGTGAGGATGACATCAGCGTTAGCAAAGTCTTCCCAGTGGCTCGTCATGGAGCCACGGCCGAATGAAGGTGCCAGACCGGCAACCGTAGAGCTGTGTCAAACTCGAGCCTGGTTATCAACCGCCACCAGGCCAAGCGAACGCATGAACTTCAGGATGAGGTATTCTTCCTCGGAATTCTGCTGAGAGCCGCCCAGGTGGCCGATGGCCTCCAGACGGTTGACCGTCTTGCCGTCTTCATCCTTCTCGATGAAGTGCTGGTCACGCGTATCCTTCACGTGGCGGCAGATCTCGTCGATTGCCTGCTCCCAGGTAATCTCTTCCCACTCCGTGGAATACGGACGGCGCACCATGGGGTTGTACACGCGATTGGGGTTCGGGATGATCTCGCCGGTCTTGTCATCAACGACCTTGATGAGCTGGAACATGGTCGCACCCTTCGGGCACAGGCCACCTTCGTTGATGACGTGATCGGGGTCACCCTCGATGTTGATGAGCTCGCCGTCGCGAACCGAGCAGATGACACCGCAGCCGCCAGAGCAATAGCAGCAGATGTTGGTGTATTCCTCGGTGTTCACGAGTTTCCAGCTATCGTCGGCATCCATGGCAAATGCTTCGGAAGCTGACGAGAGCTCATAGGCCATGGAGCCGGCTAGCGCCAGCGCAGAGGCCTTGAAAAAGCTACGTCTCGTTAGATCCATGCTTTCCCTTCCTTTGCTTCTTCTCGTCTTACCTTCTCTTTCCACCCAAAGCGCACCACGGCACAGTGCGCCCAAAAGTGTCGAAGGGATTTATACGGCATGGTTACGGGAAGGGGAATCGCATCAACGGTATTATTTTTCGCACGCGCGCCCCCGAACGGGGGTAGCACGAAGGGTGCTACTATTGATTACCCAGATAGATATTATTTTCACTTCTGATAGGGCTTTGTTTGCGGACAAATTGAATAGGTCGCGGAGGGCGTAATCCATGCTTTTCATAAGCCTACAGGCGCCCATTTCCTATGCAGGTAATGCGACTTCCTTACTCTCCGAATAGCGACATAATTCCTCCACTCTCCAGATTCTTTACACAGAACTGGAAATGTGTGGTAACGCACATCGGACGATTTCCACCGCTGGCCGCAAAGAGTGGGTTGCAAAAAAGGGCTAACGATAGTATTACCCCCACGCGCAACGCCCCCTCTGCTGCGCGTGGCAGTGCAGTTTTCGAGAAAGTTAGTTTATGTTTCAAGCGTTAACCGATCCGGTTGCAGGCAATCTGGGGCTTTCCGCCCTCGTGGCCTGCGTGCCCCTGCTCACGTTTTTCGTCATGCTCATTGGCGTGAAGGCAAAGGCGCACATCTCGGCCGCCGTGGCGTTGGTCGCCGCGCTCATCGTAGCCGTCGTGGCATTCCAGATGCCCGTTGGATACGCTCTCATCTCCGCAACGCAAGGTGCTGCGTTCGGCGCATTCCCCATCGTATACATCATTCTTCTTGCCGTTTGGTTCTACGAGGTTACGGTCCGCTCGGGCCGCAGCGAGGACCTGCGCAGGTTCTTCGACAAGGTTGGCGGCGGCGACATCCGCATCCAGGCCATGCTCATTGCCTTCAGCTTTGGTGGCCTGCTGGAAGCCCTGGCTGGCTTCGGCGCTCCCATCGCCATTACGGCAACCATGATTCTGGCCCTGGGCGTAAAGCCCAAGCGTGCCGCCCTGGCCGTCATGCTGGCCAACACGGCTCCCGTTGCGTACGGCGCCGTGGCAACGCCCATCACCACGGCTGGCAACATGGTCGCCGGCGGCGATGCTTCCGTTGCAAGCGCTACCGCCCAGCACGTTGCCGCCATCGTGGGCTATCAGGCTCCCCTGTTCGCACTGTTCGTACCGCTGCTGCTCGTCATCATCCTCGATGGCAAGCGCGGCGCTCGCGAATGCTGGGTTCCCTCCATGGTCGTGGGTGGCTCCTTCGCCCTCACGCAGTGGTGGTGCTCCAATCACTTCGCCTACGAGCTCACCGACGTCGTAGCCGCACTCGTGTCCATGGCAGCGCTCGTGGCGTTCATGCGCTTCTGGAAGCCCCGTGGCGTCGAAGCAGTGCGCAAGGACTTCGGTCTGCCGCCCGTAACGGCAGAAGCCGCAAGCGAGCTGAACGGCACCCGCATCTTCATGGCACTCGTTCCCTACATCGTTGTCGTTCTGGTATTCGGCATCTGCAAGCTGGGCATTCCCTCGCTGCTCTCTGCCACCGACATCAAGATCGCCTGGCCCGTCATTTCGGGCGGCACCATCCTTTCCGCTGCCGGCAAAGACCCGGGCACCACGTTCACCCTCAACCTGCTCTCCACGCCCGGCACCATGCTGCTCGTTGCTGGCATGATTTCGGCTCTTATCTACACGATCTTCAACGAAAAGGGCCGCTACCAGATGTCAATGGGCGCAGCCGTGCAGGAACTGGGCAAGACGTGCTATCGCATGCGCTTCTCCGCCCTTACCATCGTGCTGGTTCTGTCGCTGGCCTACGTGATGAACTTCAGCGGCCAGACCATCAGCATCGGCGAGTTCCTGGCAGGCGCTGGCCCCGCATTCGCATTCATCTCTCCCCTGCTCGGCTGGGTTGGCACCGCCGTTACGGGCAGCGATACGAGCGCAAACGCCCTGTTCTCGAGCCTGCAGTACTCTGCAGCCCAGGCGAACCCGGCCCTGGCGAACGTTACGCCCGACCTGTTCCTGGCTGCCAACACCATGGGTGGCGTCGTGGGCAAGATGATCAGCCCGCAGTCGCTGGCCATCGCCGCCGTTGCCACCGACGAGCGCGAAGCCGACATCATGAAGAGCGTTCTGCCCTGGAGCGTGGGCTTCCTGGTAGTGCTCTGCTGCCTGGTGTTCCTGCAGTCCGGCATTCTGAGCTTCATCCTGCCGTAGCGCAACGATAATCACTCACGCAGAAGGACCTCCGATGCGATTGCATCGGAGGTCCTTTCGTTTGGGGCATGCGATAAAGGCAGAGCCTCTACGGCTTTGCGGGAAAGCCGTCAACGTTCTAGATCAGGCCCCTGCCCTCGTCGATGGATGCATGAGCCTTTGCAAGCAGCCCACTGGAATCAACCATGGCAATCTGGCTGCCAGCACTTTCGTACGGACCAGTTATCATTACCTGGTAATACCACGTTGCGCGCGCGTAATCCTCCTTGGCCTGGGAAATCGCATCCTCGCTCATAGACCCCGAGGCGATGGCATTCGAGAGGTCGGTTCCATAGCTATCGATATCCGCCTTAAGCGTCTCCAAATCAGACGCGAAGGCGCTTTCCTTGGCACGCACAAAATCGACCATAGCCTCCGTGCTCTCGATGCCCTGGCTCTTGTGGCACGTCAGGCAGTAATTAAGAGAGTCCTCGCTCTCAAGCGGACTGTTTGCGCTGAAATGGCTACGATACGACTTGCCCGTTTCCGCATCCGTCGTCTTGGGCATATGGCAGTCTACGCACGTTACGCCCATCTGGTAATGCGTCGTGCCCATGTACCCTTCGATATTGGCATGCACTACATAGCTCTCCGGAAGGCCAAGATCGTTGTCGGCGAAGTTAACGCCATCCTCATAGGCGCTCTTGAAGACGGCATCAACGTCATTGCCGTAGCGATACGGCTTGAACGTTTCCAAATCTTCTTCAGTCTTGATGCTGCTTCGGTAATCGTAGCTGTTATGGCATTGCGCGCATACCGCCATCTTAGGGTCGAGCTTGTCGGCAAGCCCCTCGCCCAGCGCCTGAAAATACACAAGCTGAGGCGATACCGTAGCGGCTGAAGGCGTGCCATTGTGACACATAGCGCAATCCCAGTACTCGTCATTGACTATGCTACGCGCTTCCCCGTTGTACACATTTCCGTATGCAGCGGCACCCTGCTGAGCATAGATTTCATTAAACTTGGAACTCTTGCAGGAAATGCATCCGGACTTCAGATTGAGCGTCGCAAGCTGCTCATCAGAAAGTTCGGGCACGATATACTGGCCCGTTTCCTCATCATATTCGCTCGTGAACACACTCATGGTTCCATCGGCATTCCATTCGATGTCCCCGTTCACATCGCGCATAACGGGCCGCTCGCAGATATCCCGCAAGTTCGAAACAGTATGACCAATAGTGAAGCCCTTTGCATTGACACGCGTCTGCTGGCTCGACTGATATTCATGCGGAAATTCCTCAGCATACTCCGCCATCGTCTTCATTTCGCTTGTGGTATCCGCCCCAACACTCGTCGAACGCGAACGCGGACCATTGCCGCATCCAGCAACAACCAGAGCCACCGCCAAAGTGGCGATAAGAGCCACGGTAGCGACAACGGTGCTCTTTTTGCTCATGTGCATTCTATCTCCCTTCTCCTAAGGCATCCTCGACTCCGATGGATAGCGAACCCCGCACATCGTCCACCCTGGAGCCAACCGAAACAACCCTATCCCCCACTTCGAAACGAAGCCATAAACAGGAGATTGAGAAAGCTTGACACTTGTTAATCATGTACAGCGAACGTGTAGCCCTCGCCCCAGATAGTAAGTATCACCGTTGGATGAGCAGGGTCATCTTCGATCTTCTTGCGTATGCGTCGCACGTACACTGCAAGGCCCACCATTTCGACGCTATACTCCTCGCCCCACGCTTCTCGCACCAATTCCTGCTGAGAAACGACCTCGCCTGCACGTGAGGCGAGCGCAAATACGATACTGAATTCCTTGGGCGTTAGGGGAACTGCCTGCCCACGCTTGCTCACCGCGTACTTGGCTCGATCGAAAACAAAATCGCCAACGCTGAACGGCTCGAACACCCGACGAGACATTTCCTCTCGTTCCGCTTTAAGTCGTTCCAAGGCTCGCGTTTTATCTTCCCGTTCGGCAGCAAGAGCGTCGGAAAGAGATGCGTTTATGCGCTCCAATTCAACCGTGCGCTCCTCAACGCGCTTTTCCAAACCGGAATAGAGATCTTCGATTTCGTCCGCCATTCCATTGAAATCGCGAGCGAGGGAAGCCACCTCATCGTTGCGCCGCGGCACTTCGACGCGATACGACGTCTCGCCTTCGGAAAACCGTTTCGTCGCCTTCGACATGGCAGATACGGGCTTCAGCACGACTTTTTTCACTATCGCAAACATGGCCACAACTGCCACGATCAGGCAAGCAAACGAGATGATAAGCCAACCGGCAAACTGCCCCTCCGACTCTCCGTAGTACACATCCATGGCTTCACTAATGCTCAAGGCACCCGCCAAATCACCTATTGCATAGCCTTCTTTCGCATAGCCAAGCGCATCACGCTCGCCTTCCGGTTCACCATGGCATCCCAGACACGACTGTTCGATACGAACGGGTCTCATATATCGATACAGCTCTTCACCCGTAGACGAATCAATGGCCCCATACGATGCAAGTAGGGGGTTAGCTGCAAACTGCTCCATAGCTTCGCGCTCGAACGAATCGGGCTCGTCAAGAACGTTGCGAGGACGCAGCGACGTATAACGAATCGAGCTCGTAGAGACATCGCTGAAATTCGCAGCAACCGATTTGACCGAGATGATGCATATATAGCCACTGGAGGAAGACCCTTGAGATGCATCGGCAGAAATGGCATCTTGATGCGTCTCCACGTAATTCCAAACGGCCTCCATCTGGTCGGCAAGCGCAGTAGCCTTTTCCGTAGCAGAATCGTAGGCCTGGTTTCGGCTTTGCTGGAAGGCCACCGCCATGCCAGCCGCGGAAAGGACGACTATAACGAGAGCAAGATGGAGAATCAGGCGACCTTGAACGCCAAATCTCTTACCCCGAAACCACGAACGAGACATGAAACTCCCCCATAACAAACCCGACCTCACTCAGTCACGATACCCGTTCCCGCGCGCAGACGAATACGAAAACGCAAAGATAGACAAATATCAAGGAAATGAAATAGATGCAAAGAAGCGATACGGCAACGAAAAAACCGTCGTCTCGTTTTTCCGGAAAAACGACGAAGCCAATCCAAGCGCATGAACGTTTTCCCAGTTCGCAAAAGACTCAGGCGATATTCAGCCTGCAAATCATGCCAAATGGGGGTGCGGACGTTTTTCCGGAAAAACGTAAGTGGCAATTTCCGTACCGATACATCCGCGGCGAGGATCTAGCAGCCCAAACAGCAGGACTAACGGCAGCTGGCAAGAACTACTGCGCGGCGATAAACCCGCGAGCCGCTTCGCGCGACGCCGCGTCGACGGCCGCTAGCTGCTCCAGACTTTCCACGGCGGCATTCACATGCGCATCCATAACGCGCTCGACCGTTTCGGCAATGCCCAGGTAGCTGCACTCCCCCGCCAAAAACGACGCTACGGCAACTTCGTTGGCGGCATTCATGGCACACGGAAGCGTACCGCCTGCCGTACCCGCCATGCGAGCAAGCTGCAGGCAGCGAAACGTATCGGTATCGGCAGGATAGAATTCCAGGCTTCCCAGCTTCGTGAAATCGAGTGGCTCTACGGGAGCCTCCCAGCGCTTGGGATAGCTGAGCGCAAACTGAATGGGAATGCGCATATCGGTGGTGCCCAGATGGGCCTTCACGCTGCCATCGGTGAATTCCACCATGGAATGAATGGCGCTCTGGGGCTGCACGACCACCTTGATCCGGTCGTAGGGCATGTTGAAGAGATGATGCGCCTCGATGACCTCGAGGCCCTTGTTCATGAGCGTGCTGCTGTCGATGGTGATCTTCGGACCCATGTTCCACGTAGGATGCGCCAGGGCCTGCGCAGGCGTAATGTCGGAAAGCTCGCTGCGCGTACGGCCGCGGAACGGGCCACCAGACGCCGTCACCCACAGGCAGCTGACTTCCTTGTGCTCTTCGCCCAACAGACACTGATAGATGGCCCCGTGCTCGCTATCGATGGGCATAAGAGCGCCCGCAGGGCCCACAGCAGGGGCAACGCCGTTTGCGCGACGCTGGGCGTCGACCTGCGCGGCAAGCGGCATGATCAGGTCGCCGCCAACCACCAGGGATTCCTTGTTCGCCAACGCAAGCACCTTGCCCGCACGCAGCGTTTCATAGCTCGCACGCAAGCCAGCTGCGCCCACCAGGGCATTCACCACAATATCGACTTCGGGCAAGCGAACCAGGGAAACAACCGCGTCCATGCCCACCGCGTAATCAAGACCAGTAAGGTCGGCGGTAACTTCGGGAGCTTCTTCCAGACCGCATGCCACATACGTGGCGCCGCATGCGCGCGCCTGTTCGATCATGGTATCGACGCGCCTGCCGCACGCAAGAGCGACGACCTGCAGTTCGCTAGCGTGCTGCCTTGCCACATCGAGCGTTTGAACGCCAATGGAGCCGGTAGAACCAAGAACGGCAATACGCTTACACTGCGACATAGGGAATGCAACCTCCAATAAGAAGCAAGATATACGCTGCCACCGAAGCGAAGAACAACGAATCGCATCGGTCGAGCAGGCCACCGTGACCAGGCATGATAGTTCCAGAATCTTTCACGCCCACATTGCGCTTGATACGGCTTTCGGCAAGGTCGCCCACCACGCCGGCACCACCGCACAGCACGCCAAACAAAATGGCCATGGGAATGGGCATAGTGACGCCCGGAATGAATGACATGACGCACCATACGCCGCCCGATACCACCAGGCCGGCGATGAGGCCTTCCCAGCTCTTCTTGGGGCTGGTACGTGGCGCGAGCTTGTGCTTGCCAAACTTGCTGCCAAACAGGTATGCAGCGGCATCGTTGAACCAGATGCTGCAGAACACCACGAGCAAAATGACGCCGCCCCAGGGTTCGGGGACGGAATGGCGCAGAAGAATGAGGCTGGAAAGCAGCATGCCCGTATAGCCTGCGCCGAAGAAGCTGATGGCAACGTCGCCCACACGGGCGCGCATCCAGTACACATACCAGATGAACAAGGCCATCATGTGCAACACGGCAACCAGGGCAATGCCAGTGAGACCCCAGAGCCACATGGCAACGGGGTACGCCACGGCACCCACCACGCCAATGGTCTCGTTGGGAAGCTTCGCGTCGGCGCGCATCATGTAATAGAACTCGCCCGCGCAAATGCCCGACACAAGCGACAGGTACACCACCGTGGTGATGTCGGTTGCCAACACGGCGAGGATGGAAACGAGCACGTACACCACGCCCGTGCGGAAGCGCACCTGCAGGCTGGTAGCGTTCTTGAAGCGATCGGGCGTCTTCTCGTAGGCAACCTGCTTGGCCTTGTGCGGAGCATTGCTCACTGCACGCCGCGCACGCTGTCCACGCGTCTGCTCTTCGGCCTCGAACGAGTTACTCGACACGCTACACTCCCCCGTACCTGCGGGCACGACCCTGGAAGTTCAAAATCGCGCGAAGGAAGTCGTAGCGATTGAAATCGGGCCAGAGCACAGGCGTGCTATAGAACTCGGAATAGGCAATCTGCCAGAGCAGGAAATTCGAAAGGCGCATTTCGCCACTCGTGCGAATGACCAGGTCGGGATCGGGAATGGAAGCGGTATGCAAGTGGGATGCAATGGCCTCGGGGGTAACGGCGGCAACTTCCAGGCCAGCTTCCTGCTGGGCCAGAGCCTCGTTCACGACCGCCTGAACCGCGCTGGTGATTTCAGCGCGCGAGCCATAGTTCACGGCAACCACGAGCGTCATGCCCGTGTTGTCCTTCGTTTGCTCCCACGCCTCGGCGAAGGCGTGCTGCGTGTCCTCGGGCAAAGCCGATGTGTCGCCAATGGTCATGACGCGCACGTTTTCCTCGTCGAGCCCATCGACTTCGGCGAGCATCGTCTTCGCGAACAGGTTCATGAGCCCCACGACTTCGTCTTGGGGGCGCTTCCAATTTTCCGTGGAAAACGAGTAGATGGTAAGGTAGCGAACCCCGATATCGGACGCGCAGCGAATGGTCTCGCGCACGGCCTCGATACCAGCCTTGTGGCCATTGAGCCTGTTGAGCATACGCTTTTTCGCCCAACGGCCGTTGCCGTCCATAATGACGGCAACATGCCGGGGCACGCGCGCCTCATCGAAGCCGGAAGCATCGATATCGGCGGGAATATCGGGGAATATTTCGCTAAAATCTTTATTCAAGGAATGCTCCACGCATGGCTAGATAGCCATGACCTCGGCTTCCTTCTTCTTGAAGTGCTCTTCGACCTTCGCAACGTAGGAGTCGGTGAGCTTCTGGATGGCGGCTTCGGCACGACGCTGCTCGTCCTCAGGAAGACCCTCGTTCTTCACTTCGGCTTCCACGGCAGCATTGGCATCGCGACGGGCGTTGCGGATGGCAACGCGCGCTTCCTCGGCGTACGTCTTGCAGTCCTTCACGAGCTCGAGACGACGCTCTTCCGTGAGCTGGGGGAATGCAAGGCGAATGCAGGAACCGTCGTTGTTGGGGGTAATGCCGATGTTGCTTTCGGCGATGGCCTTTTCGATGCCACCCAGGGTGCCCTTGTCCCATGGTTCGATGACGAGCATGTGGGCGTCGGGCGTCTTGATGGCAGCCATCTGATTGACGGGCGTGGGAACGCCGTAATAGTTCACGCGAACGCGATCGAGCACCATAGCGTTGGCACGGCCCGTGCGGACGTTGCCGAACGCATTTTCCAGGGAGTCGATTGCCTTGTTCATGCGCTCCTCGGCGCTTTGCATGATGTCTTCTACCATGAGTATCCCTTCAAGAACAGCGGTGACAAGGCCCCCGCCTTGCCCGCCTGTACCGATAATCACTAGCTAGTATTTTACACGTTAGCTTACCGTCGTGCCGACGTTTTCGCCTTTCAGAACGCGAGCGATGTTGCCGGGAACCGTAAGGTCGAACACCAGCATGGGCATGGCGTTGTCCATGCACAGCGAGGTGGCCGTGGTGTCCATAACGTGCAGTTCCTTCGAAATGACGTCGAGGTAGGAAATGTGGTCGAAGCGCTTCGCATCGGGGTTCGTCTTCGGGTCGGCGTCGTAGATGCCGTCAACCTTCGTGGCCTTCATAAGGCATTCGGCACCGATTTCCAGCGCGCGCAGGGCGGCCGTGGTATCGGTGGTGAAGTACGGGTTGCCCGTGCCAGCGGCGAAGATGACGACGCGGCCCTTTTCCAAATGGCGAATGGCGCGACGACGGATGTACGGTTCGGCAACCTGGCGCATCTCGATGGCGCTCATGACGCGGCACTGAATGCCCGCGCGCTCGAAGCCGTCTTGCAGGGCAAGCGCGTTCATGCAGGTGGCAAGCATGCCGATGTAGTCGGCCTGAGAGCGGTCCATGCCCTCGGCGGAACCAGCCAGACCGCGGAAGATGTTTCCGCCGCCGACGGTAACGGCCACTTCGATGCCATCGTCGACAATCTGCTTGATCTGCTCGGCTAGCTCTTCGACGACCTTCGGATCAATACCATAACCCGTATCGCCCATCAGGGCCTCGCCGGAAAGCTTCAGCAGGACGCGATTGTACTTGTAATCGGACATTGGCTCACTCACCCTTCTCATTCGATTTGCCCTATCTTACCGTGAACCAAAAGAAAAGGCCGCATGTTCCGCGGCCTTTTCCCCGTTTTCACGCAAAGAGCTTATGACGCTATGCCGCCACGCTGCCCTCCCCCGAAGAGGAAGTATCGCTGCTGCTCTGCCCCCAGCCATAGCCGTTCTTGGAAGAACTGCTGCTAGAGAGGCTGGTGGCCTCGTCGGAGCCAAGCGTGACCTCTACCGTCTGCTCGTTACCGTCGCGCAGGAACGTAACGGTTACGGTATCGCCGGGATTATGCGAACGCACGGCGGCAATGAGGGTAGAGGAATCGGTTACCGCTGTGTCACCCACCTTGGTGATGATGTCGCCCACCTGGATGCCCGCATTAGACGCGGCACCGCCCGACACCACCGAGTTAACGTACGCGCCGGAATCGGCACCCAGCTTGTAGCGCTGGTTCAGCGTACTGGTGACGGAAACGGGGCCCACGCCCAAATAGGCATGCGTGGGCGTCTTGCCCTCGATGATCTGGGAGGCAATGTTCATGGCGTCGTTCACGGGAATGGCGAAGCCCACGCCCGAGTAGTTGCCCGAATACGACTCGATCACGGAATTGATGCCGATAAGAGCACCATTCTCGTCGACCAGGGCACCACCGGAATTGCCGGGGTTAATGGCCGCGTCGGTCTGAATCATGTTCGTATAGACGGTCGAGGAAGACGAGCCCGAATACGAGCTATCGGAATTGCTCACGGTGATGGTGCGATTGGTGGCCGAAACGATGCCCGTTGCCACCGACTGCTCCAGACCAAACGGGCTGCCAGCCGTCATAACCCACTGGCCTTCCTTCAGCGAAGAGGAATCGCCGATTTCGATGGCAGTGAGGTCGGTAGCGTCGATCTTGATAACGGCCAGGTCGGTGGTGGAATCGTAGCCCACGACCTTGGCATCGTACTCCTGGCCGTTGGCCGTGACCTTCAGGGCATCGGACGACTCGATGACGTGATAGTTGGTAAGGATGTAGCCATCGGTGGAGATGATCACGCCGCTACCCAGCGAAGACTGGGCGAGCGAAGAGCTGGAAGAAGACGAGCCCAGCAGGCTGCCCATGCCCGACGTGTCGGTATAGACGTCGATGGCCACGATCGAAGGCAGCACCTTTTCGGCAACTGCCTCGGCCAAAGTGGAATCGTCGTCGGAAGCCGAAATGGCGGAGCTGGACGTGGAGCCCAGCGTTACCGTGGTGCTGCCCACGGAACCACCCGTTACGGCGTTGTACCCGAACAAGCAGAGGGCGGCCACGGCACATGCGCATGCAGCCCCCGCAAACGCAACTCCGAAGGTACGCCCTCCGCCTGTTTTCTGATTCCCCACGTGCGACTGAACGGACGGCTGTTGCGCCGCGGGCCGCTGGTAGCCCTGCTGCGGCTGCGCTGCCGCAAAGGGCTGGCGCGCCGTTTGCTGAGCCTGCTGCGCGCCATAGGGCTGGGCAGAAGCAGGCTGAGCGCTAGACTGCTGGTACGAGGATTGCCCCGTCTGGAAGCCGTTCTGATACGCTGCCGAAGCCGGCTGCTGCGGAGCCTGCTGGCTCGGCTGCGGCTGCACGGGCTGCGCATACCCAGACTGAGGCTGGGAATTCGCGCTTGCAGGGGGAACCGGCGCACCAGGATTCTGGTTGTACTGTTCGTTACTCACGATATGCCGTCCTATCCACGGTTGACCACAACTACTGATTTCCTACTGAGACCATACCACCACTGCCCCTTTACCAGGACGTAAGGGCAGCCCCCGTAACATCTACGACACCAAGGTACACCAATGGTGGTACTACGCAAAGTTGAGGGGAGAGAAAAGAAAATGGCGGAGACGTGTGCGAATCGAACACACCCGAGACATTCTGCGTGCCTCACAACGGCTTTGAAGGCCGCGGGGCCCACCAGGACCCATCCATCTCCGTGACGGCGGGATGATTGTACCTCAATTGGAGAAGATGGAACCGTGATATCACAGTTTAGAAGCGATTCCCACATATCCTTTGCGCGAGCCGTAGGCTATACTCATGCCCGATGAAAGGAGGTGTCCCATGGAACAGTTCGCAAGCTGCAGCATTCCCCAACCCGCATTCAAGGAAGGCGAGCGCATCAGGCTCACCAAGCTCACGCAAAAGGGCGGTTGAGCTGCGAAATGGAGTCCGGGAGACCTCCAAACGATAATGGAAAAGATTGCACCCGCTGTCTCGCCCGACCTGCTTCTAGGCTTCGACACGAGCGACGATGCAGCCGTGTACAAAATCAACGACGACACGGCCGCCGTGCTCACGCTCGACTTCTTTACGCCCGTGGTAGACGACCCGTACGAATTCGGTGCCATCGCCGCAGCCAACGCGCTTTCCGACGTGTTCGCCATGGGCGCCACGCCGCTTACCGCGCTAAACATCCTGGCCTTCCCCGTTTCCCTGGGAACCGATGTGGTGGCCGAGGTCATGCGCGGAGGCAGCGACAAGGTTCGCGAAGCCGGCGCGTTCACCGTGGGCGGGCACTCCATCGACGACGACGAGCCCAAGTACGGCCTATCGGTCTTTGGCACGGTGCACCCCGATCGCATCATTCGCAATGCGGGAGCCCAGGAAGGCGACGTGCTGTTCTACACGAAGACCATCGGCACGGGCATTATGAACGCGGCGTTTCGCGTGGGTCGCGAAACCGACGAGACCATGCGGCCCGTCATCGAATCGATGATGGAGCTGAACAAGGCAGGCGCCACGGCCATGCGCGCCGTACATCCACATGCCGCCACCGACATCACCGGTTTCGGCCTGGCGGGCCATCTGCACGAGATGCTGGAGCCCAGCGGCGTTTCCGCATGCCTGAATTGGGAGAGCATTCCCCTGTTCAACAACGTGTACAAGCACTCGAGCGATTACTGCCGCCCCGGCAAGACGTTCAACATCGTGCGCTGGGCGGAACCATTCGTGAAGCGCGGCACGCTCGACGAAATCGAATTCGACAACCGCATGGGCGTCCTATGCGACCCGCAGACCTCGGGTGGCCTGCTTGTGTCCGTAGCGCCCGAAGAGGCCGACGCGTTTGACGAAGCCTTCTTCAATGAAACGGGCCGTCATGCCGCGCGCATTGGCGAGGTCATGGCCGGCCCGGCTGGAATGATCTTCCTTCGTTAGGAAGCCACAGGCTATTCCCCTGCGGGCTTGCCTGCCTCCCAATCCCATTCGCCCTTCAGCGTAAGCTTCTCGTACGCGGGAATGAAAATGGAGAGCAACGTGAAGACGGCGAGCAAGAACAGGTAGAAGTTGTAGGGAATCACATCGAGGATGTTCACCGCACCACCCGTAAGGCTTACCACGAGCAGGAACTGCGCACCATAGGGAATGAGCCCCTGCACGATGCACGTAAAAGTGTCCAGAATGGATGCGGTACGACGAGGGTCGATACGATACTTCTGGCTGATATCGCGCGCCACATCGCCATCCACCAGAATGGCGATGGTGTTGTTGGCGGTTGCGGCATCGGTAAGACCGGCCAGGGCGCACAGCCCCACCTGCGCCGAGCGCTTGCCGCGCAAGGCCCCACCAATCTTGTCGATAAGCCAGTTCAGGCCTCCATGTTCCTTGGTGAGCTCGGCAATGCCGCCAATGAAGATGGAGAGGATGAACACCTCGATCATGTTCTGGAAGCCCAGCCAGATCTCGGTGGAGAAGGACAAAATGGTAAGGTCGCCATACGCAATGCCAATGATGCCAGCCACGGCGATGCCCGAAACGAGCACCAGAAACACGTTCAGCCCCACCAGGGCGAGCACCAGAACCAGCACATAGGGCAGCACCTTCAGCAAATCATAGCTGCCAACTTCTGCCGCACCCGTAGCGGCGATAGGCGCAAAAACGAGCATGAGAACGATGGTGAGCACCGCTGCGGGCAGCGCACAGAAGAAGTTCGCGCGGAACTTGTCCTTCAGCTCTACGCCCTGCGTGCGCGTGGAGGCGATGGTGGTGTCGGAAATCATGGACAGGTTGTCGCCGAACATAGCACCGCCAATGCACGAGGCAACCACGATGGGAAGGTCGAGACCAGCGGCATTCGCGATGCCCAGGGCAATGGGCACGAGTGCGCCGAGCGTGCCCATGGAGGTGCCCGTTGCCGTGGAGAGGAATGCCGAAATCACGAACATGCCCACGACGAGCCACGCCGGAGGCAAGAACGAAACGCACAGGTTGACCGTGGATTCGATGCCTCCCATGGCCCCCGCTACTTCGGAAAACGCGCCCGCAAGTAGGAAGATCATGAGCATGGTCATGATGTCTTCGCTCCCTGCGCCACGCGCAAACGTGGCAAAGTTCTCGTGGATGCCATGGCGATGGAACGCAATAAAGGCGACGATTGCCGCCACGAACACGGCGGTAACCGCAGGGAACTGGTAAAACGCCATCTCGACGCCCTGCGCCTGCAGGATAATCCCCGCCCCCAAATAAATGACGATAAACGTCAGGAACGGAACGAGTGCGAGCGCGCTCTTCTTATCCTTTTCCACCATGAACGATCCTTCCCGTTAAATGACACGCGCATGATTGTACTCGAGACGAGAGCAAATAGCCACGCGCAACGCCCGCACCGCACCACGCTTACGACAGCGCCGCTCCAATGGCGCCCGCGAAGCGCGCTTCGGGGCACGTGGAAACCGAACGCGCCAGATGGGACGACAAGCGCTCGACCACGTAGGCGTTTTCGCACAGGCCGCCCGTAAGATAGCAGTCTTGCCCCGCCATGCCGCCCGCCAGCGTGGCAACGCGCGAGCACACCGACTCGATGACGCCATTTGCGATGTTCTCGCGCGGTTCGCCCTTGCCAATGAGGCTGATGACCTCGCTCTCCGCAAAGACGGTGCACATGCTGGAAATGGGCGTGGGCTGGCCCGCGCGGGCAAGGTTGGCCATCTCCTCCTGGCTGACGCCCATGCGATCGGCCATGATTTCCAGGAACTTGCCCGTGCCGGCGGCGCACTTGTCGTTCATGAGGAACTTGCGCACCTTGCCATCCACCAGCGAAATGACCTTCGTATCCTGGCCACCCACATCGATTACCAGGCCGTTTCCGCCAAAGAGGAACGACGCTCCCCTACCATGGCAGGTGATCTCGGTTACGTTCTTGCTTGCGTACGGCACGGCAACGCGGCCATACCCGGTGGATACCACCGAAGCCGCGCCGTCTGTGGGAAACCCCGCTTCGGCTAGACGCGCCGAAAGCCGCTCCGATGCCTCCACGCTGGAAAAGCCCGTGGGTTCCACCACGGTATAGGCCAACGCGCCATCTTGCAGCACGGCCGCCTTGGCCGCAGTACTGCCAATGTCAATGCCAATTGCGTACATGGATCTCCTAATACAAATCTACGTGGAACACGCCCTCGTGGGTCACGCCATACTCGGCAATGCCCGCGAGCAACGCTTCCTCATCGGCCACGGCGGCAGCCCACGAAAGCCCGCAACCTGCGGAAATCTCGCTGGGAACCGGAATCATGCGACCAGGCAGGCCATACGTGCGCGCAGCATCCTCGGCTGCCATGGCATCGCCCGTGGATGCGAACGTGATAACGACCTTGGGAGTCTTCTGGCGCTTCTGCGCAACAGGCATGCAATTCACCTACTCTTGCAGCGGAATGCTAGGCGATCGACGCGGCAATCTGGCTTAGCGCCTGAATGCCCTCGTCGACTTCCTCTTCCGTATTGAAATATCCGAAACTGAACCGCACCGCGCCCTGCTCGCTGGTGCCCAGGGCCTCGTGCATGAGAGGTGCGCAATGGGCGCCCGGACGCGTGCAAATGCCAAAATCGCGGGAAAGCACGTCGGATACGACCGACGAGTCGACATCGGCAACGTTCAGGGCAACGATGCCCACGGAATCGGCAGCCCCGCCACCATATAGATGTACCCCGGGAATGGAGCGCGCAGCCTGCGCAAACCGCTGAGCAAGCGCCTTTTCGTGCTCGCACACGGCTTCAACGCCTACGTTCTGGATGAAGGCCACGCCCTCGGAAAGCCCCGCGATGCCATGCGCGTTGAGCGTTCCCGCTTCCAAGCGTTCGGGCAGAAACAGCGGGTGCTGCCGATCGTAACTGTGCGTACCGCTGCCACCCACGTTGTAATGCGAAAGGTCGATGCCTTCCGCCAGGCACAGGCCACCCGTGCCCTGCGGCCCCATAAGGCCCTTATGCCCCGTGAAGGCTAGGATGTCGATGCCGCATTCCGCCATGCTCAGCGGATAGACGCCCGCCGTTTGGGCAGCATCGACACAGATGAGCGCGCCGTGTTCGTGCGCAATGCGCGCCATGCGGGCAATGTCGTACACGTCGCCCGTAAGATTGCTGGCATGCGTTACCACCGCAAGCTTGGTCTGCGGGGTGAACAGCGCATCGAACTCGTCGTACGAGATGGAACCATCAGGCGCAACGGGCAAAATAGACAGGCCCACGCCCTCTTCGTCTTGTTTGCGGTAGAGCGGGCGAAGCACGGAGTTATGCGAAGCTGCGGTGGTGACCGCGTGATCGCCCGCGCGCAGCAGGCCCGAGATGACCGCGTTGAGCGCCTCGGTGACGTTGAGCATAAACGCCACGTGTTTGGCACTGGGGGCGCCAAGCAGCTGGGCAATGCGCTTGCGGGCAATATAGACCGCCATGTCGGCGGAAAGCGCGGCATCATGAGCGCCTCGCCCCACGCCACCAAACTGGTTGATAGCCTGGGCAACCGCCCGAGCAACCTCGGGCGGTTTCTGCATGGTAGTAGCCGCGTTGTCGAAGTAAATCACAGTTGAACCACGTTACGGACGAACGACGACGCCCGCCTCGAGCTGCTTCTGCACGATGACGTACATGTTCGTAACCTCGCCCACAGCCAGCTTGTCTTCGATGCCATAATGCTTCAGGCACGTGCCGCACGTAAGGATTTCAGTACCCGCCTGGGCAAGGGCCTTCAGGTCGTCGAGCGCCGGAGAGCCCTCGCAGGAAAGATGCGCGCCGCCGTTGTACAGAAGCACCGTGTCGGGAAGGGCATCCTGCTGGGTAAGCGCGAACACGAACGCCTTCATGAGGTTGCCACCCAGAACGTCGTCGCCCTGGCCCATATGCTCGCCGGAAAGCACGACCACGCGCTTCCCCGTCTGGCCAGCGGGCGCAACCTCGGCAGCTGCGGAGTCTGCCGTCTTGGTGACCTTCACCACGAACAGGTCGTCCGCCTGCTGCTCGGAAGCGAATTCGCAATTCTGGCTCTTCGCCAGGTTCTCCAGGTTATGCACGGCCGTCTCGTTGTCGACGAGCACTTCCACGACGCCCTCGTCGATGGTGCCAAGCGCCTGCTTGGTCTTCACCACGGGAATGGGGCACGCATCGCCACGAGCATCAACTTTCAGTTCCATGCAAACCTTCTTTCCGTTCGCGCACTGCGCGAACTACTAGCAATACGTATCGCGTCGCGCGTCGAATTGACGCGGAAGCGGATTGAAACATTCGTAGGGCAAACCGAGCTCGCCTGCCAACGATTCTAGCGCAACGGCTTCGCTGGCAGATACGAGCACGGTTACTCCACACGACGCCTTGATTGCGCGCGGCGCCGTAGATATGCGCGTATGCAGACCCTGGCTGCGCGCGGCTTCGTGCATGGCCATGGCGTCGGTATGGCTATCGAACATCACGTAGACGTCCACCACGCCGCCGCATTCGCGACGCACGGCTTCGATGCGCTCGACCAGGCTGCTCACTGACTATTCCCCCAGCATCTCCACGAACGCGCCAATACGCGTACGCAGCTGCTCGGCGTCGTTGTCGGTGTAGTCGGTTTCGATGTTGAGCACGGGGATGCCCGCCTCTTCCAGGGCGTCTTCCAGAGCAGGAGCCTCCACCTTGAACGTGGTGCAGAACTTCAGGTTCTGGTTGATCACGCCGTCGACGTGGTAATCCTTGGCAAGCTGAATGACTTCCTGGATGCGCGCCTCGTTCGGCGTGAAGCAGGCGCAGTTGATCTTCATGTAGCGCTCCGCCAGAGCCTGGAACTGGTCTTCCAGCGTGGTTGCGGAATCGTCGACCAGATTCGTGAAAAACTTGGTGCCCGTGCAGTTTTCCTCGCACACGATAGCGGCACCCGAGGTTTCGATGATGTGGTGCAGCTTCCAGTTGGGAATGGCCAGCGGCGTGCCCGTGAGCAGGATGCGCTTGGTGCCTGCGGGGAACACGCTTACCTTGTCGACCAGGCGCTGTTCCAGCTCGTCGGCCAGCTTGTTGGCCATCTCGGCACAGCGAACGGGGTCGTCGAAGAAGGCAATCTGCATCATGAGCAGAGCGTCGGTACCAGAAATGGGAATGGTGTCGGGATCCTTGCGCGTTTCGTACACGCGGGCCAGCGCCTTGCGGCGGTTGTTGATGACGTCGATGGCCTCAGCGAGCTTCTCGGCCGTGAGTTCGTTGCCCGTAACCTCTTCGACGTTCTTCGCGAACAGGGCGATTTCCTGGGCGAAGCGAGCCACGTCGACATCACGCTTCATGTGGGGAAGCTCCATGATGTGCATGGGAACGTCCTTGGCCATGATCTCGTACATCTTCTTCTTGCCATCGCACGTGGTCTCGCCCACGATCTGGTCCACGATGCGGAAGAACGGGCAGGTCTTGCCCAAACGAGCGCCCAGGCTAGCCTTGATGAGCGGGCACACGTCGGCAGGCAGGTGCTTTTCGCCTTCCGGCACCCAGAACTGGCTGCCACCGCACAGGCCCGTTACGATGCCATCGCACGCCACAACCACTTCATCGGGAACGTACGTGCAGAACGTGCCGAACACCTTGCGGCCCTTCTTCTGCTCCTCGATGAGCTCCGCCGGGCGAATGCCGTGGACGTCGGCAACCACCATGTCCCAGAACGCCATGCCCTCGGGACGGTTTTCCTGGGAAAGATACACGTCGCCAAACGCAGTGGGCAGCACTGCGCACAGCTGATCGTGCGTTTCCAGATCCATTCCGAGGTCTTTCCACATAGGATGACGGTCTACCATGTGCTTCTCCTTCCGGCGCGCAACGCACCTGCGTTAGCAGCGCCTAACGCAAAATGGGGGTATGGAAAAACAGCCGTTCTCGTCGGACGGCTTTTGCGACGCCAGCAGAAATGGCGCGCAGGCAAAACATGGCATGCGATTTGCAGAATTCCCGAACGTCGGGCATCGCATTGCTGCGGTGATTATACATCCATAGCGCGCAATGGGCAGGGTTCGTACCGTTTCGCAAAAATCAAACACGCACCTGCATCAATGCGTTACGATGCTTATATTTGCAGCTAGTACTAACGCTCGGCAAAGCAGCCCAAGCGATTGCAGAAGGAGCCGTTCATGGAAAACGCATCCCGCGAACTCCTACGCGCACTTCCCCAGGTAGAGGAAGTGCTGAAACATGACTACATGAAGGCCATGCTGGAATTGGTTCCGCATTCCATTGCCGCCGACGCCGTGCGCTCGAGCATCGACGGGCTGCGCCAGCGCATCCTGAACGGGGAAACCCCCGTCGTGACCCTGCAGGCCGTGGCCGACGCATCCGCTCGCGCCGCACTTGCCCTGCAGCGCCCTTCGCTGCGCCGCGTCATCAATGCCTCGGGCGTGGTCATCCACACGAACCTGGGCCGCAGCGTCATGGCACCCGAAGCCGTGGCCGCCGTAAACGACGCCATCACGGGCTACTCCACCCTGGAATACAGCATCAACAAGATGGCCCGCGGCAGCAGGCACGACCACTACGAAAGCCTGGTCTGCGCGCTCACGGGCGCGGAAGCCGCCATCGCCGTAAACAACAATGCCGCAGCCGTGCTCATGGTGCTCGCCGAATTTGCCCGCGGGCACGAGGCCATCGTCTCGCGCGGCGAGCTCGTGGAGATCGGCGGCTCGTTCCGCATCCCCAGCATCATGGAGATGTCGAACGCGCGCATGATCGACGTGGGCTGCACGAACAAGACGCACATCGAGGACTACGAGAGCGTCATCACGCCCGACACCGCCATGCTACTGAAGGTGCACCCCAGCAACTTCCTCATTCAGGGCTTCACCGAAACGGTGAGCATCCAGCAGCTGCGCGCCCTGGCCGATACGGAAAACGCGAAGCGCGAAGGCGAGCCCATCATGGTGTACGAGGACCAGGGCTCGGGCGCATTCGAGCACCTGGAGGAAAGCTTCGGCAAGCGCGCCGAGAGCACCGTGGCCCAGTCGCTGAAGGCTGGCGCCGACCTGGTATCGTTCAGCGGCGACAAGCTGCTGGGCGGCCCGCAGGCAGGCATCATCTGCGGCCGCAAGGAACTCATCGACCGCCTGAAGAAGAATCCCCTCGCCCGCGCGCTGCGCCTGGACAAGATGACCATTGCCGCACTGGAGGCCACGCTGCGCCTGTACCTGGGCGACGACGCCAAGACGCGCATCCCCACGCTGCGCATGCTTACCGAAAGCGCCGAATCCGTTGCGGAACGCGCCGAGCAGCTGAAGAGCGCGCTGCTGGCGACGGTGCATCCCGGCAATATCGCAGTAGACATCGTGACCGAAACGTCACGCGCCGGCGGTGGCGCGCTGCCTATGTACGACATCCCCACGTTCTGCGTGGAGGTGCGCTTCCTGCAGGGCGACGCACAGAGCGCCGACGAATACCTGGTGAAGCGCTGCCCCGTCCCCATCGTGGCGCGCCTTTCCCACGAGCGCCTTCTATTCGACGCGCGCACGCTGCTTGACAACGAGGAAATCGAGGCCATCGCCCAAGGCGTTGCAGCCTACTTCGATCGCCTAGGAGAATAAGCCATGGCAAATGCACCCCATCTGGTATTGGGCACCGCCGGTCACATCGACCACGGTAAATCGTCGCTCACGTTGGCGCTTACGGGCACCGACCCCGACCGCCTGCGCGAGGAAAAGAAGCGCGGCATCACCATCGAGCTTGGGTTCGCCCAGCTGGAATTGCCCGACGGCCGCACCATGGGCGTGGTAGACGTGCCGGGTCACGAGCGATTCGTACGCCAGATGATCGCGGGCGCCACCGGCATCGACGTGGCGCTGCTGGTCATCGCTGCCGACGATGGCATCATGCCGCAGACCATCGAACACGTTGCCGTTCTGGAAACACTGGGCGTTCCCGCCTGCGTAGTGGCCCTGAGCAAGGCCGACCTGGTCGACAGCGACTGGATTGCCTTCATGAGCGACGAGATTCGCTCGTTCCTGCAGAATACGCCCTACGCTCAGGCAGAAATCATCCCCGTGAGCTCCGTTGAGGGCACGGGCGTGGAAGAGGTGCGCGCCGCTATCCAGCGCGCATGCTCGGGCGTGGAGCCCGCACGGCAACACCGCGCGCTGCGCCTGCCGGTAGACCGCGTGTTCACCATCAAGGGCGCAGGCACCGTGATCACGGGCACGCTGTGGAGCGGCGAGGCGCGCGTGGGCGGTACCGTGGAAGTGCTTCCCAGCGGCAAGACGAGCCGCATCCGCTCGGTTCAAATGCACGACCAACCCGTAGATGTGGCGTGCGCCGGCAACCGCGTGGCGTTGAACCTGCCCGATCTTTCCACCAGCCAGATTGCCCCCGGCGATTTCCTGGCCGAACCCGGCACGCTGGCCACGAGCGACCGCTTCGACGCGTTCTTCACCTATCTGGACACCGCCAAGACCGGCAAGCCCCTGGAAACGGGCGCGCGCATGCACGTGGCTCATGGCACCCGCGAAGTGCTGGGGCGTGTGTTGTTCTGCGACGGCAAGAAGACGCTGGCCTCGGGAGAGAGCACGTACGCGCAAATTCGCCTGGAAGAGCCCCTGCCCGTTGCCAGCAGCGACCGATTCATCGTGCGCACGTACTCGCCCGTACAGGTAGCCGGCGGTGGCCGCATCCTGCTGGCGCATCCGCGTAGGCGCACGAACCTTACCGACGTCGATCGCACCATGCTCGACGCGCTGCGCGACGGCGACGTAGCCACGGCTGTTCAGGCCGCGGTGGAACGCGAGGAATTCCCCGCAAGTGCCGCTTCGCTGGCACGCGGGCTGGGCCTGCCCGTGGACGTTGTTTCCGAATGCCTGGAAACCGCCGCTGCAGCCCGCAAGCTCGTGACGCTGCAAGCGGAAGGCGACACGCTGTACACCACACGCCGCGTCGTGCAGAAGCACGTGAGCGCCATCGAACGCGCGCTGCTGGCATTCCACGCGAAGAACCCGCAGGCCATTGGCATTGCGTCCGAAGACCTGCGTCGCCAGAGTGCGCCACGCTGCTCTGCCAGCTGCTTTTCCGCGCTCGTACGCGAGGCGGAGGCCGCAGGCAAGGCCACGCATTCCGGCGGCCACATTGGCCACCCCAGCGCCCAAGGCGCCGCAGCTGCCGCCATCGATGATGCCGCAGCCGCGCTGCTGACCGTGCTCGATGCGGAATTCGCCACGCCCCCGCTGCGCACCGACCTGTTCACGCAGGCGGGAGTAGACCCGCGCATGGGCGACAAGGCCCTGAACCAGCTGAAGCGCGACGGCATGGTGACGAAGCTCGACGCCGACCTGTTCTTCAGCGAGACGGCCATTCAGAAGTGTGCACAGGCCGTGCAAGCGTATTTGCAAGAACATGGCGAAGCCAGCGTAGCCGACCTGAAGGACGCGCTGGGCACCACGCGCAAGTACGCCGTTCCCCTGCTGGAGCTACTCGACGCGCGCGGCGTCACCAAGCGCGAAGGAAACATGCGCACGCTGGGATAAGCCGCCCTTACAAACAATTCCGCTGCAAGAAAAAAACGGGTGCGAGCAGATTGCTCGCACCCGTTTGCGTTACGACTATGGAAGCAGGCGCTATGCCTTTTCCACCTGAATGGCGCAGACCTTGTATTCGGGAGCTGCGCAGATGTTATCAAGCGCGGCAATTGTGAGCCAGTTACTGTTGCCGTCCTGGAAGTGGAACGGCATCCACGTCTGGCCCTCATTCGTCTTGCCCGAAACGCGCGCGGTGGAAATGATTTCACCACGGCGCGAGAACACGCGAACCTTGTCGCCATCGGCAATGCCGCGTTCGGCGGCATCCTTGGTGTTCACCTCGATGAACGAAGAACCGCACATCTCATTCAGGCCCTCGGTGCGGCTCGTCATGGCGCAGGCGTTGTACTGGCTAAGCACGCGGCCCGTCATCATGATGAGCGGGAAACTCTCGTCAGGCTGTTCCGTGGAAGGACGGTACTCCGCAACGGAGAACATGCCCAGACCGCGAGAGAACGTGCCCACGTGCATGATGGGCGTACCCGGATGGTCGGGGCCCAGGCACGGCCACTGCAGGCCGCGGCCGGCAACTTCCTTGCTATCCAGGCGCGCGTGGCTAATGCCCGCAAACGAAGGCGTAAGGCTGGCGATCTCGTCCATTACCTGGGCGGACGTAACCTTCGGCTGCGCATAGCCCATGCGATTCATGATGTCGGTGAAGATGTCGATGTCCAGACGCGAACCCTGGGGGCCTTCCACGGCCTTGCGGATGCGCTGCACGCGACGCTCGGTGTTCGAGAACGTACCTTCCTTTTCCACGTAGGCGCGACCAGGCAGGATGACGTCGGCGTACTTGGCCGTTTCCGTAAGGAACAGCTCGCTCATGACCAGGAAGTCCAGGCTTTCAAGCGCGCGGATGACATGATGCGTATCAGGGTCGGTGCGAACCGGGTCCTCGCCGAAGATGAACAGGCCCTTGATCTTGCCTTCGATGGCCGCCGGGAACACCTCGGTAGCGCACAGGCCCTGCCAACGCGGCAGTTCCACGCCCCAGGCGTCTTCGAACTTCTTGACGACCTCTTCGTTGGCGAGCTTCTGGTAGCCCGGGAAATCGGTAGGCAGCGCACCCATGTCGCAAGCGCCCTGAACGTTGTTCTGGCCGCGAATGGGGTTCACGCCGCAACCAGGCTTGCCCAGCTTGCCGCAGAGCATGGCCATGTTCGACATGGACATAACGCCTTCGGTGCCCGTGGAGTGTTCGGTAACGCCCAGGCAGTAGATGATGGGGGCCTTTTCGGCAGAGGCATACAGGCGAGCAGCCTGGATAAGGTCGCGGGCGTCGATGCCGCAGATCTCGGCAACGCGCTCGGGCGTGTACGAGGCAACCATTTCGCGGAACTCTTCGAACTTCTCGGTGCGCTGAGCGATGAACTCCTCGTCGATGAGGCCTTCCTCGATCATGATGTGCGCCATGCCGTTCGAGAACGCCACGTTCGTGCCGGGGCGAAGTTTCAGGTGAATGTCGGCCTTCGACGTAAGGCCAATGTCACGCGGGTCGACCACGATAAGCTGGGCACCCGCTTCCACGGCCTGGCGAATCTGCATGCCGATGACGGGATGCGCCTCTTCGGGGTTGGAGCCCACGAGCATGATGACATCGACGTCGTTCGTGATGTCGCGGATGGTGTTCGTCATGGCGCCAGAGCCAAGCGTGCGGGCAAGACCGGCAACGCTGGGGGCATGGCACACGCGAGCGCAGTTGTCCACGTTGTTGGTGCGAAATGCCGTGCGCGCCATCTTCTGGAGCATGTAGATGTCCTCGTTGGCGGAACGAGCACAGGCAAACGCGGCAAGCGCTTCCCCACCGAATTCATCGCGCAGCGCGGTGAACTTGGAAGCAACCAGGTCGAGCGCCTCGTCCCAGGAAGCCTCGCGGAACTCGCCCGTAGCGCGATCCTTGATGAGCGGCGTGGTAAGGCGGTCTTCGGACTGTGCGAAATCGAAGCTGCCGAAGCGGCCCTTCACGCACAGGAGACCGTTGTTGGAAGGGCCCTTCGCGGCGCGCGTGTCCACGATGCGGCCATCCTTGACCACCAGGTCGTACTGGCAGCCAGTGGCGCAATGGGGGCACGTCGTGCGCACGTAGCTGACTTCGTCGGCGCTATAAGCGCGCTTGTTCAGGCTGATGAGGGCACCCGTGGGGCACGCCTGGGCACAGTTGCCGCACGATTCGCAATCGGTTGCCTTCCAGTCGGGGCCGAACGGCGCCACGATGGTAGAGCGAATGCCCTGCTTGCCCGCCACGAGCGTATGGTTGCCGGCGCGCTTGTTGCAGGCACCCACGCAACGCTGGCACTGGATGCACAGGTTAGGGTTGTAGGCCAGGAAGGGGTTGCCCTCTACCACGGGCTCTTCGGCCTGCGGGGTAACCTGAAACTCAGAGGAGTCCACGCCGCAATCGCGGCATACGCGGGCGAACTCGGTGGCCTGGCCGTCGAGCGCCTCGAGCGCGTTCTTGCCGCCATTGGCGAGGATCAGCGACAGGGCGGTACGGCGCGCAGCCAAAACGCGCGGAGAGTTCGTGGTAATGACCATGCCTTCCTGGGCAGGCGTATTGCAGGCAGTGACCAGGCGGCTGGCGCCCTCCACTTCCACCACGCACACGCGGCACGAGGCGATATTGTTCGTGCCCCTCAGGAAGCAAAGCTTGGGAATGCGAATGCCGGCCTTGTGAGCGGCAGAGAGAATGGTGTCATGGGACGAGCAGGAAACCTGCTGGCCATCGATAACCAGATTAATCAATTTCAACACGTCCTCCCACCAGCGTGCCGCAACCGAAGTGGTCGCAGCGAAGGCAACGGCCGCACTCCTGCACGGCTTCTTCCTTGGTCATTTCGACCTCGACGGCATTCCAATCATGCTTGCGCTCGCGCGCGGGGCGCTCCACGACGTCCACGCGACCGTACTCCGTAAGGTCGTTGGGAGCCGCAACGGGCACTTCCACGCCGCAGTCGAGCTTATGATGGAATCCCAGGTACTCGTCGATGTTGCGCGCGGCAACCTTGCCTGCGGCAATGGCCATGATGACGGTCTTGGGGCCCGTCTGGCAGTCGCCACCCACAAACACGTTCTGGAAGCCATCCGCCTGCAGTTCAGCGTTGGCGGCAAAGCAACCGCGGTTAGCCTTCAGACCGAACTCCTCGAACGGAGCCGACACGATGTCCTGGCCGATGGCGACCAAAATAAGGTCGGCAGGAATGCGCACTTCCGGCTTGTTGGCAGCCACGGGCGCGGGACGACCGCGCTTCACGGCGCTGATCATCTGGGGCTGCGTGATAAGCGCCACGCAGTTGCCCTCTTCGTCGGTTTCCACGGAAGCGGGCGACTGGAGCATGAGCATCTCCACACCCTCTTCGATGGCGCTGTGAATTTCGGTCTCGAGTGCCGTCATGTCTTCCAGCCTACGACGGTAGGCAACCGTGACGCTGGCGGCACCGGCGCGCACCGAGGAGCGCGCGGCGTCCATGGCCACGTTGCCGCCGCCTACGACCACCACGTTCTTGCCCTGCATATCGGGGAACGTGGGCAGGCCCGCATGAGCGAGCGCGTCGATAGCAGGAATGATACCGCGGGCACCTTCGGCACCCGGGATGGAAAGCGTGCGGCCCTTCTGGGCGCCAATGGCAACGTACACGGCGTCGAACGACTCCGCGATGTCCTTCATGCTTTCCGCAGTGACGGTAGTGTTGTAGCGGACATCGATGTTGCCAACGGAAAGGATGGCGTTGATGTCTTCGTCCAGGCGCTTGCGGGGGAAGCGATACGGCGGAATGGCATAGCGCATCATGCCGCCCAGCTCGGGGTGGCTTTCGAACACCGTAACCTTGTGACCCATGAGCGCCAGGTAATATGCGCTGGTCATGCCAGCAGGGCCACCACCGATGACGGCAACGCTGCGGCCGGTATCGGGGTTGCGCTTGGGCGTGGGCACCTGGTCGGCGGCCAGATTGTCGACCGCGTACTTCTTGATGCCGCGAATGTTGATGGGAGCGTCGATGAGCTTGCGGCGGCAACGCGTCTCGCACGGATGCTCGCACACGTAGGCGCATGCCGTGGGGAACGGGTTGTCCTTGCGGATCATGCCGATGGCGCCAGCGAAATCGCCCTCGCCTGCCAGCGCAACATATGCAGGTACGTTCACATGCGCAGGGCACAGCGTTTCGCAGGGAACCGTCTGCTCCACATCGGAAAGGCAGCGATGTTCGTTCACATGGCTGGCAAACTCATCCGCGAACAGCTCCATGCCTTCCAGCACGGAACGGGCGGCCTGGTAGCCGATGGCGCAATCGGACGAATCGGCAACGACTTCCGCCAGAGCGCGCATGCGCTCCAGATCTTCGGGGGAAGCCTGGCAATCCAGCACCGACTGGAGCATCTTCACCAGCTGGGGCAGGCCATCGCGACAAGGGACGCACTTTCCGCACGTCTGGACCGCAGAGGTCTGCAACAACGATTGGACGACCGCAACGGGGCACATGCCCGGCGGCGTAGCCTCTACACGGCGAGGGAATTTCTGCACAAACTCGCCGATACGCGCATCCGCATGAGCGTGCGCGCCGAACTTAACTGTTGACATACATCTCCTTGCATAACCGCTTCTCGTCTAACGCGGACGCAATCGTCTATAGCTCCCGCGGAGTATCAATTGTACCGATGCCCTTGCGCGCGCCCCTGCTCCAGCACGCAAAAGCGTTTCTTTACCTAAATAACTCCACGTAGAGCGCGTCGTCATGTAACACAATCGAAACAATCCCCCCATGCATAAAAGAGGCGCCACCCCATGCGGAATGGCGCCAAAGGACGATTACTGCAGGTAGATGGCTACACGGCGAAGACGATCGTGCAAATGCTCAGCAGCACCGCACCGAACACGAGCGTGAACACCATCATGGGCCATACAAACCGGAACCAATGCGACATCTTCATGTCGAGCATCTGCAACGTTGCCATGATCAGGCCGGTAGGCGCAATGTAGAGCATCGCGTACTGGCCGAACTGATAGGCGGCAACGATGATCCAGCGGGGAATGCCCACCGTGTCAGCCAGGGGCGCAAAGATGGGCATGCTCAGCACGGCCAGGCCGCTCGACGAGGGAACCACGAAGCCCAGCACGAAGAAGATGAGCAGCAGCGCGATGATGAACACGGGGCCGCTCATGCCCGCAACGACATTGCTGGCGCTGTAGAGCATGGTGTCGCTGATAAGGCCCGAGTTCAATACGTAGTTCACGCCACGTGCCAGGCCGATGATGAGGGCAACGGGCACCAGGCTGGACGCGCCCGCGCTGAAGGCCTCTACCATCTTGGACTCGCCGATGCCCTGCTTGCCGCAGCCACCAATGAGCATCACGGCAATGGCAAGCGTTACGAACTCGGCCGCCATCTGCGGGAACCACCAGCCCAGGCTCATGACGCCCACGATCATGATGATGAACGCGGCCACGAAGATGCACAATACGATCTTCTTGCGCGCGGTGAAAACGTGCTTCTCCCCCGCGCCCTCTTCCAGCTTCCACATGGCGTTGAACTTGGCGCTGTCCTCGTAGGCATAGCCGAACTCGGGATTCGCCTTCACATTCTTGCTATACCAGTGCAGGTACAGCAAATACACCACCGACGCCACGATCAAGCCCAGCAGGCGCACCCACAGACCCTCGGTGAACACGGTGCCGGCGGCATTCGAGGCAATGACCGCCGAGAACGGGTTGACCGTGGAAAACGTCGTGCCCACGGAGCTTGCCATGAAGATGGCGCCCACGGTCACGATGGAGTCGTACCCAAGCGCGATGAACACAGGCGCCAGGATGGGATAGAACGCAACGGCCTCCTCTTCCAGGCCGCACATGGTGCCGCCAAAGATCATGAAGCACGACACGCCAAATACCAGCAGGAACTCGCGGCCCTTCGTCTTGCGCGTGAGGGCGGTAAGGCCGCTTTCGAATGCGCCCGTTGCCTTCACCGCGCCAATGAGACCGCCGAGGCACAGGATGAAGACCATGACGTCGATGCCATCGATAACGCCATAGACCATGGCGTACGGGATGTCGGTGAACGGGAAAGGATTCTGCGGCAGGCTCTCGTAGGTGCCCGGAATGCTTACGGCCTTCGTGATGGCGCCCGACGTGAACTGGTCGATGTCGATTTTCACGCCCAGCTCGTCAAGCGTTTCCTGCGTGGCGTCCAGCTCCACTACTTCGCCCGACGGGGCCGTCATCTGCAGCATGCCCGTATCGCTGTCGTACAGCAGCTTGCTGTACTGGCCCGCCGGCACGAAATACGTGCACAGCGCCGCGATGATTGTAACCGCAAACAGAATGGTAAACGCCGAGGGGAAGCTGAACTTCCGCTTGCCCCGCCCCTTCTTCCCGGCTGGCTCGTCTACGCCAACCGGAGCGCTTGCCGCAACCTCAGACATATCTCCTCCTTCGCTCGGGTTCAACGAGCTTGCGCCCTGGCTCTCGCACGCACGCGGGCACTCGCTCGCCATCGACGCAACGTCGATACGGCCACCTTGGCATTGTGGGGGAAACGCGCACAGGTCTAGAGAAGTCTCTACGCGGATGTATTTCGTAACTAAATCTCGCGGTATGCGGCTACATCACGCATAAACCGCAGCTCACCTCACCGATGCAAGCAAAAGGCACCGCGCGCCCAAAACGGTTAGGGTATAGAATGAACCACGCTAAACGGCATTCGTTACGAGGGGTTGCAAGAGAGGGGCCTAACGCGATGCTTTCCGTTTTGTTCTATTACACGCTTGGCGTGATGTTTGTCTACATGGTGGCTTCCGCCACGAGTCTTTCGGCGTACTTCGTCTCGCATCGCAAGTCGTTCCTTCTCCTAACGCTTTGCTTCGTCTTCTACTTCATCGACGTGTCGTTGGTGTTCAAAGACGACTTCATCACGCCCACCGCCATACTGAACGCTTCCTCGTTCTGGGACGTAGGCAACCCACAGGCCACCATCATCACCGGAGCGGGAATGTTCCTGTTCCTCTGGCTTGCCATCTGCAGCTACTTGGGCAAGGTAAACCGCGTGCTCGTCACCGCGCCCATCATTGCGTACATCCTGGCCAGCTTGATCGCGTTCAACGCGATCGGCAACGTGCAGGCACGCGAGTTCTGCTTCTACAGCATGCGCGAGGTTCTGCTGTTCTGGATGGCGGGCGTCATCGCGTACTGGTACGCAACGGGCGATGAGGTGCTTCGAGCCGCCCTAAGGCGCCATCGCGTGGCCTACTGGGTCTCGCTTGCGTGCACCGTGGGCATCGTGTTGGAAAACGTGTACTTCCAGCTGATTTTCGACCCCTCTACCCTGCCCAACGACATGTGGTTCTTCAGCGAGCGCAACCCCATGGAAAACATGCTGTTCCTCACCTTGGCCGTCACGACGATGCGCGCCGCGAATGAAACGCTCCGCCTGCGCTACGACGCCCCACCCGAGCGCGAGGACGAGGCCATGGAGGAATCGATCGCGCGCGTGTTGCCGCTCTACGCCAAGAAGAATGGGCTCTCGAAACGCGAGCGCGACGTCATCCGCCTCATCGTCATGGGCAAGGACAACCAGAACATCGCAAGCGATCTGAACTTGGCGCTTTCCACGGTAAAGGTGCACGTGCACAACATCCTGAAGAAGACATCCCAACCCGATCGCCACTCCCTCGTACGCGATTTCTGGAGCGCATAGGCCACCACGGGCTGGCGCAGGGTTATATCCAGACCCGCATTTCTGTCTACATCCCCGCATGGCGCGCGGCAAGCAAGCTCGGCTGGAAAAACAAAAAGCGCCGCATAGGCGGCGCTTAGTAGTCGAACGGAATGTCCTTTACTCGGGTAATGTGAGAGATAGCAAAGGCTCGGCCGCATTGGGCGAAAAGGAGGGCACAACGCGAATGCCGCCGTTCTCGTGAGGCGTATATTGCATCTGTTTTGCCCACTTTGCAATACGGTTTTGAAATATTCACGGTTTATATCAGTTTAATTGAATAGGAACGCCACATTACAGCGAGATGCGTGAATATTACCGCTTCTCACCCGGCAAAAGGCACCCACGCGCAGCGCTAGCCCCGACGCGCTACGGCCTCATCGCCACATGCAAAAACGCAGCCGCGCGCATCAACATCGACACGCGCGGCGCAAACAAGCACTTACTATGCAACCGGGCTGGGCGCACCTGATGCGCCAGTCTCATGGTCTTTGCCCTTGCCGCCACGACGCGCAAGGTAGATCGTTTGGAGCACGTACCCCAACAGGTACATAAACGCCAGCACGTGCACAAGGCCTCCCACAAGGGGAATAAGGCCCACGATGCTCATAATGAGGCCGCCAAGCAAGGCAACCTTGAAACGACCCATATGGGGAAATACGAGCTTGAAGATGGATGCACCCGCAAAACCCTCGGCAACCATCGTCATGGCAAACAGCGCCAACGCAAGCGCACCAGCAACGGGCAGCGTAATGATAAGCACGCACAGCAGCACAATCGCCACAGGGGCAGCAATCGCGCCAATGACGCCGGTACCAACCATGGCACCCGTGCGTTCGCGCAGCATGCGCGACGACGCAGCGGTATGACGGCTGAACAGCCATTCCGCCAGCAGGGAAACGATAATGGTGCCGATAAGCCCCACAATCGCCATGAACACTGCGAACGCAGAAGCCGCGGTCGCAAAGGCGGTTAGGCCATTCAAGAACATCGCATCTTTGCGGGAAGGCGTGAACTCGGTAGCGCCAACGTGGGCTCCCTGGTTCACCACCGGATCGACGCGCGCCTCAACATACAACGTACCCTGAATATTGGCGTTAGGCCCAATTTCCACCCTGTCGGCCACAACCGTAGCGTCACCCGTCACCGTGCCGTCGATGTAGGCATAACCGCCAAAAACATACAGCTCGGAGCACGAGCCATCGAACGTGAACGTATTGCACGCAACGGCGATGGCGTTGGCGCGCGTCTGAGTGAGGTTCGCGTTTTGCGCGGCAATGGTCACGTTCTCGGCGACCTGGGTGTCCATAACGTCGACAACGCCACCGGCAGCACGAACGCCACCCTGAATCTGGCAATCGGTAATGACCATCGTCTTGCCAGCGCCCACGAAATCGTTCTTGATTGATTCGCCGTACAGGCTAGCCTCCTTGCCAAACCACACGTAGTCGTTGCCCATGAGCGGCAAACCCGAATCGATTGCGATGGCATCGGATGAACCATCGGGCAATGGCTCGTCGGCATACGCGCACTGCGAACGCAGCGAAAACGCTACCGCGAACGCAACGGCCGCAAGCAACGCCACCACCACAAGGCGCTTACTACCCTGAATAGATTTGAGCATATCCCCTCCTACGAAAAGGCCCGCGCGCGGCGAAAGCAAGCACGCAAGCGCATAAACCAAAGCGGGCCGCACCGCCCGCTCAACCATTGTACTACCAGGCACAACGTCATCATGCCAACAACGAAAACGGGGCCGCGTGCAAACGCGACCCCGTTCCTGGGAGGGATGGTTCCAACCCGCAGGCTACAGCCTACAGCTTGGCCAAATCGCGACCGAGCAGCCAGGGGAAGCAGCCGCACGCTGCACCCAAGTTCTGGCCGGGGAACCCGAAGTTGTAGGAGTTGGCGTAGAAGTCGCCAATCATCGAACCGACGTTGTACAGGCCCTCGATGGGGGTGTCGTCTTCCTCGCACACCTGCATGTTCGCATCGGTACGCAGACCACCCATAGTGGAAAGGAACGTCGCACCCACCGTCTTGGCACCATAGAACGGGCCCGTCTTGATGGGATGGAGCAGGCTCGGGTTCACATGGAACTCTTCGTCCATGCCCTGCTCGGCATACTTGTTGTACGCCTCGATGCTCTTCTTGGCCTCGGCGGTGTTCAGGCCGTCGAGCTTGGAAAGCAGCTCATCAAGCGTGTCAGCCTTCACGTAGCTGCCAGACTGCACCATGGCATCCCACTGCGCGATCATCTGGTCGGGCGTGGATTTCGGAATGCCGTTGGCCTCGCCCACCGTGCAGCCCAGGCCTTCCCACTCTTCCTGAGTGTAGGCATACGCGGTATCCCACACGCCATAAGCGGTCTGGTCGGGAAGCTGGAGCTTTGCGTAAGCCGCATACGCGAAGTTGGTGTTCTCGTTCATGAAGCGCTTGCCATCGGAGGCAAGGTTGATGCCGCGGAAGTTGTCAACGACGCACAGCGCAGGCCCCAGACCGGCGCCATTGATGGCGCAGGGGTTCGGGAACGTACGCTGCCAGGCGGCGCCAATCCACAGGCCCATGCGCTGGCCAATGCCGTCCATGAGGCCGCTGTAGTTCATCTCGACGTCGTAGTCGGGCTCGCCGAACATCAGCTGATCCTTCATCTTCTCGTACTGCCAGGGGCAGAAGCGAGCCATCATGTCCTCGTTCTTCGAGAAGTCGCCCGTGGCCAGGACAACGGCCTTCTTGGCCTCGAACTTCACGAAGTTGCCGCTGGAATCCTTGGCGATGACGGCGGATACGCGACCCTTGTTGTCGTTCTCGCGCACCAGGCAGTACGCCTTGTGCTGGAAGTAGATCTTGCCACCCAGATCGTCGGTGAAGGTATCGGCATAGGCCTGCGCGATGAGCGGAGCGCCGTAGAACACGCCGATGGGCTGCTCGGCGTTGAAGAAGTTATGCGAACCAGCCGGAGAGCTCATCACGCCATCGGGATCGACGTACGCGGGCTCGAGCGAGCAGGACAGGCCCTTGGCGGCCATCTTGTCGATCATCCAGTCCATGAATGCGCCCGAGTTGTTCTCCCAGCGAGACCACTTGCGCATATCGCAGAACATGGTCGCGGCAAGCTGCTCGATCATCGTCTGCTCGCGGCGCGACTCAACGCTGTCCTCGATGCCCATTTCCTTCTGGTACTTCGAGCCGATGGCCTGGTTCGAACCGCCACGGCCAACGGCCTTGGTGCCAGCGGTGACCACAATGGTGTCGCAGCCAGACTCGGCAGCGGATACGGCGCAGCACATGCCGCTCACACCCGAGCCAACCACGATGACGTCGGCGGTGTACGTCTGGGAAATCTCGCTGTCGGCGGGCATGTCGGGAGCAATCTCGAAGCTCCACTTTACCTTCTTGGCGGCATCAGCCGTCATCGACTCAGCGGAAGCGGAGCTTGCAGACTTGCCACCCGCGTTGGGCGAAGAGCAGCCCGCAAGGCCGGCACCAGCGGCGGCAGCCGCGCCCATAGCAGCGGCAGCGCCCGTGAGAAATCCCCTTCTTGAAATCTGTTCCATACCTTTGTTCCCTCCTCAAGGACACAAGTGCGAGGCACTCCCATTACGCCTCGCTAACGTGACCCCGATGCTAGACCACCGCTCACCACGATTTCTTCACCCGTTGTCCATGCTTTCCAGAATCACCCAATCCATGTGAAAGCACCATCTGGGCAAACGCAAATTGTCACCCAGTAGCCAGACGGAGCGAATTGCTTATGCGATAATCGGAGAACGCGTTTCCAGAGGGAGGTTACGCGCACGCATGCGTGCTCGCGCGCGACATGCGAGAGAAAGGCGCCTCGTGCGTCTATTGGAGGGATCTATATGCTGCAAAGCAAACCGCGGTTCTGGGCGGCCGTTGCGGGCTATGCCTGCTTTCTTGCGCTCAATTCGTTCTCGCTCTGGGGATTCACCTTTTTGCCCCGTACGCTGCTGGGCGCAGACGCATCCGATACCTGGCGCATCGCGCTCTCGATTGCCAACATACTCACCTTCTTCGTCATCGCAGCCGTAGGAGCACGCGGCAAGCGCATTGCCGAAAAGAACGTGCTGCTTTCCGCAACGCTTGCCGTCTCGGCGGGCCTCATTCTTCTACTTGGGCAGGTCTTCGCCCCGGCCTTCGGCCTGGCGCTCGCTTCAGGCGCATGCCTGGGCGCCGGGACCACGCTGCTCTTCCTATGCTGGATTCGCGTCTTCGCAAGCATGGGAACGCCCTCGGCCAAGAAAGTGCTTGTATTCGGGTCGGCGCTCTCATTCGCGCCCTTCTCGCTCTACCTGGCCACACCCAGCGAAGGCATCCTGTTCGCCGTATTCGTCATGGCGTTCGCTACCCTCGTACTGCTGTACTGCGTAAAAGAAAGCAGCGAAACGGAAGGCAAGGCCCCCGCTGCCGCCGCGTCTACGCGCGAAAGCACGCAACCGCTCTTCAAGCCCCTGCTCTGCATCGCAATGATCGGCCTTATCGCGGCGGTCATCTCGGGCATCGCGAATGCCGGCACGCCTTCCGAGCCGCTCGACTTCACCCAACAGGCCCTGCTCATTCACTTGCAGAACATCGTGAGCGCCTCCATCATGGGCGTCTGCTGGATCGCCCTGAAGAAGGATCCGTCCATCACCGCCACCTACACGGTGGTCTTCCCCATCATCGCAACCACCATGCTGCTCTTCGCCGTGGTGCCCGACCCCCTGCACCCCATGCTCTCCTTCCTGAGCAGCGCGTTCTTCGTGGTGTTCTCGATGGTCGTGCCCATGCAGAGCATCACCATCGCGCAGCAGCGTAACCTGCCCATCGACTTCGTATACGGCCTCATGGCAGGCGTGCTCTACCTGGCCGAAGGCATCGGCAGCATTCTCATCGGGTCACTGCAGAGCGCATTCGCCAGCATGGTAGCGCAGCCCCTGGTACTGGCATTCCTACTGCTATACGCCTGCTCACTCGTAATGTTCTTCGTACTGCACAAGCAGAAGGACGGTGCAGATACATCCGAGCGCACTATCACCGAACAAGCAGCCGAACAGGAGCGCGACATCCTGAAGGAAAAGGCAGAAAGCCTGGGAGCATCACATGGCCTTACCACGCGCCAAATCGAAGTGCTGAACCTCGTGGCGCACGGATACGACGCACCCAGCATCGCAAAGAAGCTCTTTATCAGCGAAAACACCGTGCGTACGCACCTCAAGCGCATCTACACGCTCCTGAACGTGCATAGCAAGCAGGAAATCATCGATAGCCTGAACGCTGCCTAGGCACGGCACGCACACTGCGCAACGCCCCACCCGCAAACAGCGCGTAATCCGCAGCACGCAAGTCCCAACTACACGAAAAAGCGCCTCCCCGAAGGGAGACGCTTTGCTTGGTGCATTATGCGGCAACCATTAGAGGATGCGCAGGTTCACTTCCTTGAGCTGACGGCCGGAAACCACGTTGGGAGCACCCGTCATGGGATCGGCGGCGCTGCTCGTCTTCGGGAAGGCAATGACGTCGCGGATGCTGTCCTTGCCAGCCAGCAGCATGCACAGGCGGTCGAGACCCAGGGCGATGCCGCCATGCGGAGGAGCACCCAGCTCGAGTGCGTGCAGCAGGTGACCGAACTTCACCTCGAGGTCTTCCTCGGAAACGCCCACGCGACGCAGGATGCGCTTCTGAAGCTCGGCGTTGTGCACGCGGATGGTGCCGCCGCCTGCCTCGAAGCCGTCCATAACCAGGTCGTAGCTGTAGCTGCCAACCTCGAGGGGAGCAGTTTCGATCTTCTCGATGTCTTCCTCGGGCACCATGGTGAACGGATGGTGCTCCGCAGCGTACTTCTTTTCCTCGGGGTCGTAGTTGAACATGGGGAAATCGACGACCCACAGCAGGGCGTGACCGCTGCGGTCGATGCCCAGCAGGTCGGCCATGTGCAGACGCAGGGCGGCAAGCACGGCGTTCGCGATGGCGAACGTGTCGGCGGCGAACAGGAGCAGGTCGCCGGGTTCCACGTTCATGGCTTTCTTGATAGCCTCGTGCACTTCCTCGCCCAGGAACTTGATGATGGGGCTCTTTTCCTTACCGTCGGTGGTGTAGGCGATCCAGGCCATGCCCTTTGCGCCATTGGCGGCGGCCACGTCAGCTAGCTTCTCGATGTCGCCGCGGCTCCAGTCACCAGCGCCCTTCGCGTTGATGGCCTTTACGATGTTGCCGGCTTCCACGGCCTTGCTGAACACGCCGAAACCGCAACCACGCACGATGTCGGTGAGCTCGACGAGTTCCATGCCGAAGCGCGTGTCGGGGCGGTCGCAACCAAAGCGATCCATGGCTTCCTTCCAGGGCATGCGCTGCAGCGGGAACTCGTGCTCCACGCCCACGGCAGCCAGAACCTCAGCCATGACGTCTTCCATCATCCGCAGGACGTCGTCACGATTGACGAAGCTCATCTCGATGTCGACCTGAGTGAACTCGGGCTGACGATCGGCACGCAGGTCTTCGTCGCGGAAGCAGCGGGCAATCTGGTAATAGCGCTCGATACCACCGCACATGAGCATCTGCTTGAACTGCTGCGGGCTCTGGGGCAGTGCGTAGAACTTGCCGGGATTGGGGCGGCTGGGAACGATGTAGTCGCGCGCACCTTCGGGCGTGGAGTTCGCCAGGATGGGCGTTTCCACCTCCAGGAAGCCGCGAGCGTTCAGGGCGCCGCGCATAGCCTGGGCCACGGTGTGGCGCAGGAACAGAGACTTGTACATCTCGGGACGACGAAGGTCCATGTAACGCCACTTCATACGCGTGGTTTCGTCGGTCTCGATGCCGTCTTCAATGGAGAACGGAGGCGTAACGGAGGTGTTCAGCACCTTGATGGCGTTGGCGAGCACTTCGATTTCGCCCGTGGCCATGTTGGGGTTAACGCTCCCCTCGCCACGTGCGCGCACCGTGCCCTTGACCTCGATGACGAACTCGCGGCCAAGATGCTCGGCAACGTGGAATTCGTCGGCCGTCACGCAATCGGGGTCGAAGACGCACTGCGTGTAGCCATCGCGGTCACGCAGGTCGACGAAGATAAGACCACCATGATCGCGGTTATGCCATACCCAACCGGTAAGCACGACCTGCGCATCGACATCCGCAGCGCGCAGCTCGCCGCACGTGTGGGTGTGCATGCAGTATTCGTTCTTGAAATCTGCCATCTTGCCTAATGCTCCTTGTTACCAATCCGAATCGCGCGGCCAACCCGCGCGGGACTATTCGCAAACTAAAGCATTGTAGCGCATAGGTACGACGCAAACCGCGAATGCGCGGAATAGTCGTAATTGCCTATGCGGATGACAGAATTCTCCTACGCGCGAACCGCGGATACCAGTTCGTCGAACGCCACGGGCTGCTGCTCGTGCGTAGCCATGTCGCGCAAGCTTACCTGGCGATTGGCTGCCTCGTCGGGACCAAGCACGGCCACCTTGGCGGCACCCAGCTTGTCGGCAAGCTTGAACTGGCTCTTCAGGCTGCGATTCTGATGGTCGATTTCCACGGCAAGACCGGCATCGCGGCACTGCTGCGCAAGCATAAACCCAGCGGCACGCGTGGAGTCGTCGACGCACGCAATGAACAGGTCGGTCTGCTTCTGGCTGGCCACTTCCACGCCTGCGGCCTCCAGCGCGATCTTGCAGCGCTCGTAGCCAATGGCGAAGCCAAAGCCAGGAGCCTCCTTGCCGCTGACCTCCTTCATGAGGCCGTCGTAGCGGCCGCCACCACCAATGGCGCTCTGCGAGCCCATACCCTCGATATCCACCTGGATTTCGAAGACGGTACGGGTGTAGTAGTCGAGACCGCGCACGAGCGTGGGGTCTTCGATGTATTCGATTCCAGCGGCGTCCAGGTAAGCCTTCACCTGCTCGTAATGCGATTTACAACTGTCGCACAGGGCGTCGGGGATCTTCGGGGCATTAGCCATGATGGCGCTGCAGCCCTCTTCCTTGCAGTCGAACGCGCGCAGCGGATTGATGTCGGCGCGACGCTGGCAATCTTCGCACATATCACTGGCGTGCTCCATGATGTAGGAGCGCACTGACTCGCGATACGCGGGGCGGCATGCCTCGTCGCCCATGGAATTGATGAGCAAGCGCATGTTTTCGCGCGGAAGGCCAATCTCCTCGTAGAAGCGCATGAGCATAATGATGCCCTCGGCGTCGATCGACGGCGCATCGGCACCAATGCACTCAACGCCTACCTGGTGAAACTCACGCAAACGACCCTTCTGAGGACGCTCGGCGCGAAACATCGGACCCGCGTACATGAGCTTCGCCGGGGCACCGCCCTGCGGGGCAAGGCCGTGCTGGGCGATGGCGCGCACCACGCCCGCCGTGCCCTCGGGGCGCAGGGAAAGACGGCTCTTCGAGCGAATCTTCCCACCATCCAGCAGCGTCTTCAGGTTGTTGCCCGAAATGGCGGTGAACATTTCCTTGCCCACCACGTCAGTGGACTCGCCAATGCCGCGTACGAACAGCTCGGTCTGCTCGAACAGAGGCGTCTCGATGGGCTCGTACCCGTAGCGGCCGAACACGCGCGCTGCCGTATCCACGAAGTGGCGGTAAAAGCGCTCGTCGACAGGAAGTAGGTCTTCGGTTCCCTCGGGTTTCTGGATTGCCATGGTGGCGCCTTCCTTGCTCTACGCATTCGCGCGGCGCAGATGCACGCTGCGCGCCGTCTGCAGCAGACGGTCGTTATCTCACATGATTGTCGTTTGGCATTCTACCATCCGCCTGTAAGCGAACGGCGAATTCCACTAGAACACGCTACCGCCCGACGAAGAGCCACCCGTAGACGCGCCGCCCAAGCCGAGCGAAGCGTACAGCGAGGAAACATCGGTAACGGAACCCATGCCGTACAGCAGAATGAGGTCGATGAAGAAGCCAACGACCATGCCGATGATGCAATAGCGCACGACCTGCATGCGAACGTAGCGATTCGAACCCACCATGAACAGGATGATGAAGCTGAAAATGCCCAGGAAAATGCCCAGACCCAAGCAGGCAGCCTTCATGACGGAGCTCAACTCTACGGGCTCGTCGTTGCCAAGGCGGAATTCATCGATGAACGCCCCTGGGGCCGGCTGGTTTTCGGCACGCCAATCGGATGGGGGTTCGGGCGCACCGGTAGAAACCGAAGGGGGCTCGACGGGCTGTTCCTGTGCGTCATGCGCGCCAAACGCAGCAGCTGCGTCCTGCGAACGCGATTCCGATTGTCCCTCGTTTTGATTCCCCTGCTTCATTTCCTCTGGCATAACCGTCCATTCAGCTTGCGTACTCTTTAGCATTGCATCAGGATAGCCCACCCGCGCTTTGACATCACACATCATTCATCGTTTCGTAATAATCACCATTGACAGACCCGATATACTATCGGAACGGTTACGCCCCGTTGACACATCACGAACCACGAGGCAAACAGGCAAATCGGCCCGTATGGTGTCTAGCATGAAAAAAACCGAAGCATTGAACATACTGGGGCTCCGCGACGGAGCCAGCGACGATGAGGTCAAGCAGGCCCATCGACAGAAGATCAGGGAAAACCACCCCGACAAATTCACCGACCCCGAAAAGAAGAAGTCGGCCGAAGACGCCACCAAGCGCATCAACGAAGCGCGTGACGTGCTTCTGTCTCGAAAGTGGGACCCGGAATACGGCCCCCGCGCAGGCTACGCGGGCACCTATCAGCACCCCTACGGAGGCGCACAGGGCACGCAGCAAAACCCATTCGCAGGCCAGAACCCCTTCGCAGGGCAGCCATTCACGTACGTTTGGACCAGCTGGGACAACATTGGCGCCAACCGCAATGGACAGGCCGGCGACCCGTTCGACTTCGTGGACTTCACCAGCACGTTCACGCAACGTCCCACGAAGACGGCCGCCGAGGAAGCCGCCGAGGCAAAGGAAGACCTGAAGCGCTCGGGCATCCTGCTTGCCGTGAAGGCTGGCATCCTGGGACTCTGCGCCGCCATGGGCGGCCTGGCCACGGGCATGTTCGTCTACCTCATCGCCACGATACTGTTCGCCATAGGACGCGAAGTGCGCGGCTGCTCGAGCATTCTGCTCATCCCGTTCATCATCTTCTTCGGGCCGCTCATCATGTTCCTCATGCCCGGTTTGGGTGCCAGCATCGGCATGGGCCTGCTGGTATTCTTCGGCATAGCCGTGGCCTACGACATCGGCACGCTGCGCCGTCTCATCGAGACCTGGCGCACCGCCAAGGAAAAGGCAAAGGTCGCCCGCTAGCCATTCGGGCACGCAGAGTGGCGTTTTTCCGCATACGCGCCCACACGGGCGCGTGCGGCATCACCCTCGGGCTATACTTGCTGCAATCAGCCCACACACGGACGGAAGGCAGCTATGGCATCTTTGACCGAACTCCTGAAGAGCAACCCATATCCAGGGCGCGGCATCGTCGTCGGCAACGACGTCGTCTACTACTTCATCATGGGACGCAGCGAGAACTCGCGCAACCGAGTTTTCACCGTCACCGAAGACGGCATCCGCACCGAAGCGCACGACCCGGCGAAGCTCACCGACCCCAGCCTGATCATCTACCACCCCGTCCGCAAGATTGACGGTGCGCTCGTCGTTACCAACGGCGACCAGACCGACACCATCGCCAATGCCGGCGACTTCCGCGCCGCCCTGGCCACGCGCGAGTACGAGCCCGACGAGCCGAATTACACGCCGCGCATCTCCGCCATCATGTACGACAACGGCACCTTCGAGATGTCCATCCTGAAGCACAAGAGCGGCCGTTGCCTGCGCGAGTTCTTCGCCTACGAAGGCGCCAGCGAAGGCAAGGGCTACTTCATCAGCACCTACCAGGGCGACGGCAACCCGCTGCCCACGTTCGCCGGCGAGCCCATCGAGGTCGACCTGCCCACCCCCGAAGAGGTGTGGAACGCGCTGAACGCCGACAACAAGGTATCGCTGTACGCCAACGTGCACAGCGACGTGACCATCTTCAACAAGAACCTGGGCGACTAAGGGAAGGAACACGTCATGCAGGAATGCGAACTCAAATACGGTTGCAATCCGAACCAGAAGCCCGCGCGCATCTTCATGCGCGACGGCAGCGACCTGCCCATCGAGGTGCTGAACGGCCGCCCCGGCTACATTAATTTCCTAGACGCCCTGAACTCCTGGCAGCTCGTGAAGGAACTATCCGAGGCCACGGGACTGCCCGCCGCAGCAAGCTTCAAGCACGTGTCCCCCGCTGGCGTGGCGCTGGGCACCAAGCTCACCGATTCGGAAAAGAAGATCTACTTCGTAGACGAAGATGCCGAGCTCACCCCCGCTGCCTGCGCATACATCCGCGCTCGCGGTGCCGACCGCCTGTGCTCGTACGGCGACTGGGCCGCGCTGAGCACCACGTGCGACGCCGCCACGGCCGCCTTCCTGAAGGGCGAGGTCTCCGACGGCATCATCGCCCCCGACTTCACGCCCGAAGCACTGGAAATCCTGCGCACCAAGCGCAAGGGCAGTTACAACGTCGTGAAGATCGACCCCACGTACGTGCCCGCCACCCAGGAATACAAGGATGTCTTCGGCATCACGTTCGAGCAGGGTCACAACTTCTTCGAAATCAACGACGAACTGCTCGACAACATCGTCACGAAGAACAAGGACCTCTCCCGCGAGGCCAAGAACGACCTCATCCTGTCGCTCATCACGCTGAAGTACACCCAGAGCAATTCGGTGTGCTACGTGAAGGACGGCATGACCATTGGCGTGGGCGCTGGCCAACAGAGCCGCATCCACTGCACGCGCCTGGCAGGCGACAAGGCCAACAACTGGTGGATGCGCCAGCATCCGAAGGTACTGGGCCTGCAGTTCGTCGACGGCATCAAGCGCCCCGCGCGCGACAACGCCATCGACGTGTACACGTCCGATGAATACATGGACGTGCTGGCCGAAGGCACCTGGCAGCAAACGTTCAAGGTGAAGCCCGAAGTGCTCACCGCCGAGGAAAAGGCCGAATGGATCGCCAAGCTCGACGGCGTGAGCGTAGGCAGCGACGCCTTCTTCCCCTTCGGCGACAACATCGAGCGCGCCCGCAAGAGCGGCGTGCGCTACGTGGCCGAGCCCGGTGGCTCCATCCGCGACGACAACGTCATCGAAACGGCCGATAAGTACGACATGGTCATGTGCTTCACCGGCATGCGCCTGTTCCATCACTAGGATCAAGCGCCCAAGCGCAACAGAAAGGCCGCTCTTCTGAAGTGAACCCCGATAGTTGGACTGGAAACAAAAGTTTCCAGTCCAACTTTTTAGGGAGCCGGTATGAAATATG